>CAJWEV010000030.1 GCA_913031575.1 uncultured Halieaceae bacterium
GGTGGTATTGGTGGTGTGCGAACAGTCGGCGATAGCCTGACCGAGGCGCAGGAATACGACGTAGCCCTGCAGCGCGAGATATTGGCGACGGATGATGCTTTAGATATGGCGGCGGTGGTGGCCCACCGTGTTAACGCCAACGTTGCCTATCCATGGGATCAGGGCAGCAAGGCACTGTCAGCGGACGAGTTAAAACGCCGCGAAGCATGGCAGTCGCGTTTTATGCCATCAGGTGCCATGGTTGCCGGACGGGTCGATCGTTTGCATTGGATGACGTTTGGCACCCCGGAAACACTACCCCTCCTCTACGGCGAGCAACCGCCGCTCATGACGAAAGGAAGACAGCAGGCTGTTGTGCGGGTAGGCGCGTTGCAGATAGATAACGACGCGACCGAGGCTAAGACGCTGAACTGGTCGACTTCTCCACGAGGCACAGCTGTCACGGTCCGCATGAGTGGCTTACTGTGGCCAGAAGCGGCGGCACGCATCGCAAATTCTGCCTATGTCACCCGCGAGCGAGTTGGAAAGGGGCAGGTGATTCTGTTCTCGGGTCAGCCCAACTTTAGGGGTTCGACACGAGGCGTGGGGCGCGTTTGGTTAAATGCGTTGGTTTACGGTCCCGGTTTGGGCACGTCGGCGCGGGTTGCGCTTTAGGATCTGCGCGTTTCGTAGACAGGGAATTGCAATTCTTGGCGTCTTGCCGGACGCTTAGCGCTGCTCAGAGTTCATCTAACACAACAAGGAGAAGCGGTATGCCGCGAGTAAATTTAGAGGGTAGCTCCTCAATCGTCACCGGAGGTGCGTCGGGGATTGGAGAGGCCTGCGCCCGACAACTAGCTGATCTAGGCTCCAAGGTCGTCGTTGCCGACCTCAATGAGGAGCGCGGTCAGCAGGTTGCTGATGAGATTGGCGGCGCGTTCGTAAAGTGCGACGTATCTAGCATCGAAGATGCCGATGCAGCAGTCGCCGCTGCGGCAGCACTGGGTCCATTGCGTGCTTGCGTGAACTCAGCGGGCTTAGGTGCCGCCGGCCGTACCGTGAGCCGAGATGGTGAGCCCTTTCCACTCGATAAATTTAGCTTTGTTATCAAGGTCAATCTGATTGGCACGTTCAACATGCTCAGTCGCGCAGCGGCGCAAATGGCCAAGCAGGAGCCATTGGATGACGACGGTGGCAGAGGCGCGATCGTTAATCTCGCATCGGCTGCTGCCTTCGACGGACAGATTGGGCAATGTGCCTACTCGGCCTCCAAGGCCGGTGTCGTAGGTATGGCACTGCCTATCGCGAGAGATCTCGCCGCAGTGGGTGTCCGCGTCAACACCGTAGCACCTGGCCTTATTGACACGCCCATTTATGGCGAAGGTCCGGAGTCAGACGCATTTAAAGCGCACCTGGGTAAGTCAGTGCTTTTCCCCAAGCGTCTAGGTAGCGCGGAGGAACTCGCGTTCTCGGTCATCGACTGCATCACTAACCCCTACATGAATGCAGAAGTCATTCGATTGGATGGCGGCATCCGAATGCCACCAAAGTAAGGTACAAAACGCTGGCTCATTACCAACTTAAAGCCTCGCCTCAGGGCGGGGCTTTTTTGTTTATGGACTCCCAAAACATAAATTGAAGCTAGTGCCTGCTTCGAGACTACTTGCTCTGCGACTAAACGCGGGCAAAGGGTGCTTTGAGGGAACCAAGCTCTCAAGATACTCGTACGATTAGGCGCAATTTGTCACAGAATAACTGGTATGCGCCGTGAAGCCACCCATTTCATGTTTCACTCAGCGTATTCACTTAGTGCTGTTAATAAGTAGCTAGCTGTTCCTCGTTGCAATCGCAATGAGCAAACCAACTCACTCACACATCGGAGTCTCTAATGGAGAAGCCTACGTTCAAAGAGGAATCCCTCAAGTATCACGTCGAGGGAAAGCCCGGGAAGCTGGAAATCAGAGCAACGACGCCACTTGAAACTCAAGCAGACCTATCTATGGCCTACTCGCCCGGTGTTGCGCATGCCTGCGAATACATTGTCGAGAATCCTCTTAACGCATCAAAAGTCACGGCCCGAGGCAACCTAGTTGCAGTCATCAGCAACGGTACGGCCGTATTGGGCCTCGGCCCTATTGGTGCTCTGGCATCAAAGCCTGTCATGGAGGGCAAGGCTGTCCTCATGAAAAAGTTTTCCGATATCGACACGTTTGATCTTGAGATCGACGAACGCGACCCTGAAAAACTCGTCAATATCATCGCCGCGCTTGAACCAACGTTTGGTGGCATTGTGCTGGAAGATATCAAGGCACCTGAATGTTTTTACGTTGAACGTCAGCTCCGCGAGCGAATGAACATTCCTGTATTTCACGATGATCAGCACGGTACAGCGGTAGTATCAACGGCGGCGGTCATCTCCTGGCTGAAACTGACCGGAAAGAAGATGGAAGAGGTCAAACTCGTTATCTCCGGTGCCGGCTCCGCAAGCATGTCATGCGCAGACCTCATTGTGAGTTTGGGACTCAAACGTGAAAACGTGTTCATGTGCGACAGCAAGGGCCTCATCTATGAAGGTCGAACGGAGGGCATGAACGAATTCAAAGCGCGTTACGCAAGTAACACGTATAAGCGGACGCTCGCTGAAGCCATGGAAGGCGCCGACATTTTTTTTGGTCTCTCAACCGGCGACTGTGTCACCCAGGACATGGTTAAGCAGATGGCACCAAACCCACTTATTTTGGCAATGGCAAACCCTAATCCAGAGATTCATCCAGATCTCGCGAGGGAAGCGCGCCCCGATGCGATTATCGGTACTGGTCGTTCGGACTTCCCCAACCAGGTCAATAACGTACTTTGCTTCCCCTTCCTTTTTCGAGGCGCATTGGACTGCGGTGCGACAACCATTAACGACGAAATGAAGATCGCATGTGCCTATGGTCTTGTTGACCTTGCGCAGCAGGAGGCATCAGAAGAAGTTGCTTTGGCCTATGATGGCCAGTCGTTGAAATTTGGTCCGGAGTACATTATTCCCAAGCCGTTTGATCCTCGACTTTTTGAGCGGGTACCGGTTGCCGTTGTAGCAGCTGCCATGAAAACGGGCGTCGCGAGTCGGCCGATTGAAGATCTCGATGCGTATCGCCAAACCCTGAGCAAACACGTCAATAGGTCGGGAATGTTCATGCAGCCGGTCATCAACGCAGCCACCAATAGTGGCCTGAAGCTGGTTTACTCGGATGCGGAAAACGAAACGGTGATTCGCGCGGTACAAACCGTGGTCGATGAAGCCATTGCTCGCCCTATTCTCGTGGGGCGACCCTCTGCGCTAAATGAAATCATCGAGGATCTCGGTTTGCGCATTCGCTTGGGTGAAGACGTTGACGTCATCAACCCACGCAGCTATGACAAATACGAAGAATACTCACGGGACTATCACCAGATAGCTGGCCGAAGCGGAGTATCGGTTGAGCGGAGTAGCGTACTCCTACGGACAGATAGCACTGTTATCGCCGCTATGGCGCTCCGTAACGGTGATGCCGATGGCATGATCTGCGGAAAGGTGGGTCGCTTTACCGATCACTTCCAGACCCTCTGCTCAGTCATTGGTATAAACGGCTCCGGATTACGCGCATCGACACTTACCACCTTGTTGTTTGATGATGGTCCGCTGTTTCTAACCGACTGTTTTATCGACTTGGATCCCACAGTCGATCAAATCGTCTCCAAGACACTGCTGGGTATTGATCAGGTTCGTCAGTTTGGCATTACACCCAGAGTGGCTCTCTTGTCTCACTCCAACTTTGGCTCCTCAAATGCGCCGTCTGCACTCAAAATGCGCCAGGCAGGTGAGATTTTGCGCGAGCGACTCCCCGACGTGGAAATTGACGGCGAGATGCATTCACTGACGGCGCTCGACTCGGCTTACCGGCAAACGATTTATGACGACAGCCAGCTGCAAGGCAAAGCTAATTTACTCGTATTCCCCGGGCTTGATGCTGCCAACATCGCCCTGGGCCTTTTGCGACAAAAAGCTAACGGTCTACTCATCGGGCCCTATATGTCTGGACTCAACCGCCCTGCGCATATCATGGTGAATTCTGCTACGCCGCGTGCGATTTTCAACGTCAGTGCGCTGGCAGCCGCCGAAATTTTAAGTAAGCGAGATTGAATTTAAAGTTGGTTCTTTCTGCCGCCACTGCATAACTTGCTGACTCATGCAACCTCGAGTCAGCATACGATGATGCTCATATTCGCCCGCTATCAGAGAACTCAGTCTCTAAAGGTCACCCGTCGTAGAGGTCACCTCGGTCGGCGTCATCCAAGTCCGACTCACACTCATCGACAATGAAGCTTTGCGTTCGATCGCGATCGAATAACTGCTCTTCATCCTCTGCGAGCTCTCGTTGAGCGGCCTCGGTACTCATATCTGCCATAGCAGCTTCCATCGAGTAATAGTTGTCGAACCACACTTCCATCATAACGTCGAAACCGGGGTCCTCTGCCCCATCCCCGGCGAGGATCGGGTAGCGCCGGAAATATTTCAGCGCGTGAGGACTTAAGTATTTGTCACCGAGAAAGCGATGATGCGACTCATAATAATCACGAAACTCCTCGGCCGACAGATCGGGTCGTTTATATAACAACGTGACTACCTTGATCACTCCGCAACCTCCCCCAAAGCTGTGCTCCTAATACCTACCCTTTTTCTTCCCTCACTTCATGGAGGAAGAAACAACGTGATCAGCACCCTCGATGGCACCAAATCGGTCTGTCCGTTGACTGAACATATTCTCTGGGCTGACTGACTCGTGTCGGGCGGTGTCATCATCTGGATCAGAATAGAAGCCAAGCACGTAGCCGCCCTTGGAATAGCCGATCAGTGAGCGGAGCTCCGGGCTCAACTTGCTCGCATGATGCGGTGGGCAAGAGAGGTACTGGTTCTCCTCCTGACGTAACCAGCTAAGGGCGTAGTGCATAAAGACACCGGTCCGCACCTGGTCGGTCGTCGCATTAGCACCGCCACCATGAAGCACTGTGCCGGTGTAACAAAGTACTGACCCGGGCGCCATTTCAGCATAGGCAATCTCATGGTGCTCGGGTAAGCGGTTCTTGTCCCACAGGTGTGAACCTGGCACGACCTGGGTTGCACCATTTTCCTGTGTGAAGGGCGTGATTGCCCAAATAGTGCTAAAAAGCGGCTCTACACGACGCGGCAAATAACCACCCCATATGCCGCGGTCACGATGGAGTATTTGAGCACTCTCACCTGGCGCTATGGCCACAGCCGACGTGAAGTGCAACTGAATGTCGTCACAAAACTGCGCCAAATACTGGCGAGCAGCAGCAAGCATCAGCGGATTTACCGCAACGTTTTGACAGGCCTGAGAGCGAGCAATCAGCGCACCAATACGCTGTGTTTTATGGCCGGTAAACTCATCTCGTCCATATACTTCTTTGGATAAAAACGGCGCTAAGTCATCTCTCAAACGATCCACTTCATCCGATGCCATTAGGCCATTTATGATAACGGCGCCGTCGCGCTCCAGCACCTCGACAATTTCGTCGGTCGTCGCATCAGCGCTTAGGTGTTCGATCGTAGCCATACTCACCTCGCTCTAATATTTACTCTAATTATTGCTCTTCTTTTTGCTCTTTTCGGCGCGCTCGTCGTTATTCGCCAACAATCGCTGCTAAGCATAGTAAATGACTTCCTGGAGGTGTCCATAGAACCATCCTATTGATCAGCACCTCTGCACTAGGCAGACTCGTTAGATGAGACAAAGGAGAGTGGACCATGACCACACCCAACGCTGTTCACCATATCGCTATCTCAACGGCGGACATGAAGTCACAGATCGCATTTTTCTCGGACGTGCTGGGAATGTCACTGCAGGGCTTATTCTGGATGCACGGCGTACCCAATGCGTGGCATGCCTTCCTGCAGATGGGTGATGCATCGTTCTCATTCGTTTTCATCCCGGGAAACGAGAAAAAAGAGACCATCATTGGCCAAACCCATGCCGGTACAGGTGCCGGGTCATCCGCACCAGGCACTATGCAACACATTGCCTTCAACGTTGATACGATGGAGGAGCTGTTGACGATGCGCGACCGCATACGATCTCGCGGCGTACCCGTGTTTGGACCACTCGACCATGGTTTGTGCCATTCGATCTACTTTGCTGGCCCCGAGAACCTGACGCTCGAAGTCGCGACCAGCGACCAAGTGGAGCACCCATTAGATAATCAGGGAATTTGGATCGACCCAGAGGTCGTCGAGCTAGCAGGTATTTCGTCAGAGGAACTTCAGAAGTTCCTGCAGCCAGCGTCGTACGAGGGACGAGGCGGCACCGTTGAGCAGCCAGAGTTTGATCCGGCAAAGCCACACCTTGCTTACCCGAAAGAGGCGTATCCCATGATGTTAAAGATGGCCGACAGCGACTTCAAAACACCCCCTGAGGATCGACTTCCACCGAGCTTGTCGGCCGACGCCTGAGGCACCATCGAACGGCATTAGACTCGGAAGTTATACTCCCGCAGCCAATCTAAAACTGCGCCAGTAGCCTCGGCTGCCAGTTCTGGCTGCCCCATGTAGTAATGATTGGCACCCTTGATTTCAACTTTTGCTTTGCTTTTATGCGCCACGGCATCGAACAAGGCGTCCGTATGACTCGGAGTACAGGCATCATCGGCCGTATTCCCAACAACCAACACCGGCTTGCTGACTCTTGCCAAGCTGGTTGGGCCACAGGCATTCGCATCATCAAAACTCCATTGCGAAAGCCATGATCTCAGAGTGCAAAAACGCGCTAATCCAACAGGTCCGTTATTCACAACCTGAGGGTCACCCAAGTAACAGGTTCCGGGCACCCGATCGTTCGGATCGACTGACGGGTCAAGCCAGCGTGGGTCGGCCATGGTGCCATGGGTAACAAAGGCGAATTCCTCATTCTCTCGACCCGCATCCCGCAGCTCAGCAAGTTTATATTTTACCCAAGCAGTGATTTTACGATTTCGGGCAACCTGAGTAGCACGATAACGCTCCAGAAAATCCTGCTCATAGGGCGGCAGTATAAGCCCTGAGTAAAGGTCCAGACTGGAGTCTCGTTTATCGGGGTCGTTCTCGTCTGTAATTGAGGGGTCAATCCACTCGGTAAGGGTTCCGTGGCGAGACACATGTGCTGCCATCATGATCACTGCATCGGCTGGCATTAGACCGGCAGCAGTCAGGTCTGGGCCTCCACCGCAGGGACTTGACTTCACTATAGGGTGCTCCGCCTGAGCCTGATAAAACGCCGACAGCGATCCTCCACCACTCCAGCCCAGGAGAACCACGTGCTTGTACCCCAGTACCTCGCGTGCGTGACGTACGGCTGAGCCCAAGTCTATGGTCACTTTTTCCATAATGAGCGCGTAATCTGCCCCGCGGTAGCGGCTATCACAGGCCAGAATATGAAGACCACTGCGTGCAAACTGACTCATAACCGGCAGCCAACCAGTGCCGCCGATAGGATGCATGGTGACAAGGCAGGTCTCCGATGGCTCTACAGTGCGTATTAGAGTGCAAAACACCATGACAATATCGTCGGCGCCGCCGTAGGTCTCTTTGAAAGACGACTTCTCGGCAGAAACAATGGGGAAAGGCTCTCTAATGACCCGAACTGACATGATGCTTATCCTTTTTTTTGCTCACCATAACACCAGCCCTTATACAATAAGCACTCAAAACCCGTTCATCGCATAGATCCGCCAAAAGTAATTTCTTTTGGGCCGATATCGCGTACCCTCTGCCCTGCTCATTCCCAATGATAAGAGCAAGACAAACTCGAGGTAACATGCATGTTTAACGCACTACTCGCCACCAAGGACGATGACCAGCATACGGTCACTGTCTCGCAAATCGATAAAAGCGCACTTGCCAACTCTGGCGTACTGATCAAGGTGGATTACAGCACCATAAACTACAAAGATGCGTTAGCGGTGACCGCGACTGCACCCATCATCAGGAAATACCCTCTAATACCCGGTATCGATCTGGCAGGGACCATTGAGGAGAGCGATGATCCCGATTGGCAGGTGGGCGACCGTGTGGTTGTCAATGGCTGGGGCATGGGCGAGGGTCACTCAGGCGGACTGGCTCAGTACGCGCGTGTACCAGCAAGCTTTCTGGTGAAGCTTCCGCAAAACATAAGCACACGACATGCAATGGCCATTGGCACTGCTGGCTACACCGCAGCGCTTTGTGTAGATGCGCTCGAGGCACAAGGGGTCGCGCCTGACCATGGCGATATCCTTGTCACCGGCGCCAGCGGCGGCGTGGGGAGTGTGGCCGTTGCGCTGCTGGCCACGCGGGGATTCTCGGTTTCTGCGTCCACTGGTAAGTCTGACGCCGCCGATTATCTAACAAATCTTGGCGCTACATCGATTATTGATCGCAACACGCTCTCGGAAGCAGGCAAACCACTGCAGGCAGAGCAATGGGCAGGAGTCGTTGATGCGGTCGGCGGTAACACCCTGGCAAACGCCTGTGCACAGACACGCTACGGTGGTGTCGTCACGGCCTGTGGCCTTGCGGAAAGTGCGGTGCTCTCATCGACCGTCATGCCTTTTATTCTGAGAGGTGTGATTTTGCGTGGCGTTGACAGTGTCATGGCACCGGGTGGCCCACGCCTAGCTGCTTGGGCTCGATTAGCCCGAGATATGGATCTTGAGCTACTCGAGACCATGGTCACTGAAATCGGATTATCCGACGTCAACGATGCCGCACCGGACATACTGGCTGGAAAAGTAACCGGACGATTATTGGTTGATGTTAATCGATAGGGGTTCGCGCTTGGTGAGCTCCGCATAAATATCTGCAAGCGGCTCGGCCAGCGCAACCGCTGACTCATCAAGCGTCAAACCCAGCCTGACAATGACGATCTCAGCGTCGGGCGCCACGATAACAAACTGGCCCGAATTGCCACCTGCATGAAACGTATTTTCAGGTAGTCCGGGGTAGTCTCTAAGGTGAGTATTCAACCAGAAACTCAAGCCATAGAAATCTGCGGTAGCACTGGGTGCTGCAGCGAGGCGCTGCCAGTCGCTTGATAAAACTGCATCACGCCCATGCCAAGCATCCAGCCACCACTGACCGTACTTGGCCCAATCACGAGCAGTCAGGTAGGCAAAACTTGAGCCCACCTGCACACCACTGATATCGGGCTCGAGCAAAGGGTTGTCGAGTCCCAGCCGCTGATTTACCTCCCGGTCAATCCAGTCTGCGTAGGGCTCTCCCTCTAGTGAGGCCTGCCACAAATACGACACCACATTGGTATCGCCGCTGGAATACACAAACTCTTGCCCTGGAGCCACTCGATGACCCTGTGCCAGCGGGACCTGCCACATGGGTACGCCGCCATAAAGCATTTCGGTAACATCATCACCGGGCAAATAGCGCTCATCGAAATCGAGCCCGCTCGCCATGGTAATCAGGTGCTCCAGGGTGAGCGCGCCGTCCAAGTTAGACACATCAGAAGCTGGAGTTCCCATTGCCAATAGTTGCTCTTTGACCGGCATCGAAAGGTCGATAGCACCCCGCTCAACCTGAATCCCAACCAATGAGGCCATCAGACTTTTGTTCATTGACCAGCCCTGAAGACGGGTGCGGGGACCGATCGGCGCAGCGTAGCGCTCGGAGACGATCTCGCCGCCTTGCATGACCAGGACGGCCAAGGTGTTTCTGCCACCGCCCGGGAGTTCTTCAAACAGGGTATCAATTGCCGACTCAACGATAGGATTGTTCGACTGAACCGTATCGATGGCAGCACCACGATCGACTCGCTCCTGCTCTAGCACCTCGGGGATAGCGGTTTCTTCAGCATGAAGAGTACAGCCGTATCGATGGCGGTAGCTAGCAGTCGCTGTCGCAGTCAATATGGATACCGTTGCCGAAGTGTCACTCACCTTGGCTTTGGCAAATCGATTCATACCAGCAACGGTTTTCAGTCTGGGGATAATGTCCTTTTCAAGCACAAATTCGGTCGGTAGGTGGCTCACAAAGACACCGGAGCACAATTGCTTTGCAGAGTAACCCACACCAATTTTGGCTGCACCATGCAGCACCCAAAGTGCTGCTGACGCGGCGATAACGACAATGACAAGGAAAATACGGAACATACTTGTGACATTGAGGTTTTGAGTACCTCACACTACTCCTCTTAACTTTGCTAGTAACGCAAGCTACTAATAGAAACCATATTGAGCTCAACCCCTGCTAGCAAACTGTTCAGTCAATCGACGATGGTATGATTGGCATCGCGAATCTCTCGCAAAAGCTCGATGATTTTAGACAAGGCGACGAATAATGAACCCGATGCCACGAAGGTCAGCACGCCGGCACTGCCCAAAACATAAGCAAATGGTGCAGGTTTCTCATTAAAAAGGACCGGCATGACAACGCCCCAAGTCATGCCAAAAACAACAAGAGCGTACCCGACCCATTTAATGAAATCTTGCACAACGGTATCAGGCTTTATCACCGTGCCTTTTAGATTGATGTCATCGCTCATGGTTTATTCTCGTTTATTAGTGTCAACGCTACGCCTACTTATTTGAAAAAGCGAGAGCACTAAACGTCCAGTCGCGCAAAGTAATCTCTCGCAGCCGTCATCACTTTCGGCGCCAAAATGATGGTACTAACCATGGTGGGAAGCGCCATGAGGCCATAACTACCGGAAATGAGATTAAACACGACATCAACACTCACGCTGGCACCAAAAATAACAGCGGCGATAAAAAACCATCGGAAGTAGGGCTGCCACTC
The DNA here is from genome assembly GCA_913031575.1 of uncultured Halieaceae bacterium. Taxonomy (GTDB): domain Bacteria; phylum Pseudomonadota; class Gammaproteobacteria; order Pseudomonadales; family Halieaceae; genus Luminiphilus. The sequence goes on from CAJWEV010000030.1 coordinate 10,781, forward strand.
GGCACCCGCCAGAAACCCAAAGCACTTGGCACCAAAATACCAACCTGTAAACATCGTCGTGGTGCTGAGAATGAGCGCGACAAACCCCAGTGCCAAAAGTCCAATCGTGCCCATTTCTTTTTGCACCGCGTTTGCGGTCAGCGTAATGCCAGACAGATCACCCGGATCTTGCCACTCACCTGCGAGCAAGATGACCAGTGCTGTGCAAGTACAGACGAGCAAGGTATCGAAAATGGGCCCCAGGGTCGCGACCATACCCTCGCGAATGGGCTCATTGGTCTTAGCCGCACCATGCGCCATTACCTCCGTGCCAACACCTGCCTCGTTAGAGAAAACACCGCGACTCACACCAATGAGCATGATACCGATGAAGCCACCACCCACCGCCGAGGGATTGAAAGCCTCAGATACAATCAGCCACAACAGTGATGGCACTTCGCCGAGATGAGTCAAAACGACATAAAGTGTCATAGTGACGTACACAATAACCATGGCGGGCAATGACCGAACAGCCACCATCGCAACGCGTGGCAGTCCCCCAAAGATAACCGTGCCTACCAACATCGCGAGAACGAAGCCCGTGGCCAGACCAGACCATGCAGGCGGTGCTCCATCGAATAACGTCTGACCAATCAGCGCTGTTATTTGATTAGCCTGAAACATGGGTAATGTGCCGATAAGACCTGCAACTGAAAACAGAACAGCAAGCGGATAAAAACTCCGGGGCAAAGCCTCGCGAATGACGTACATGGGACCGCCTTGCAAGTTGCCCACACTATCCATTCCCCGGTACATAACGCCAAGCGAACAGGTAAAAAACTTTGTCGCAATGCCAACTACGGCAGACATCCACATCCAGAAAACGGCACCTGGACCACCGGCAACGATAGCGAGCGCGACGCCCGCAATATTGCCCAAGCCCATGGTATTGGAAAGCGCGGCAGCGAGCGCCTGGAAGTGCGACAACTCACCCACCTCATCGGGGGTGTCATAGCGCCCTAACATAACGGCGACAGCGTGACTGAGATGCCGGTACGGCAAGGCTCTCGATATGATCAGGAAGAAGGCTCCACCACCAAGCAAAAGAGCCACCATGGGCAGGCCCCATACCGCGTCCGCAAACGCAGTTGACCAAGCCTCTAATTGACCAAAATTCATTGTCTCTACTCTCTTCAGCGGCCGAAGGCACCAGAGCTAAGCACACTATGCTCCGTCCTTTGAGCACGATACTACAAGTCGAAATCTGGCACACAGTGCCATCGAGCGGATACATGCAGAGACGAGCACTCGGACGTCATGACACATTAAGCACACCAAATCACGGATCGGATTTGCCCAATAGGTCATGTTTTGCTTTGTGGGCCGAATCAATCCCTGCCATTATTTCCGTAAAGTCACATTCTAAGAAAGTTAACAACAGAGAAAAAAGAGGGACACCATGGCCGAAAGTCGCTTCGAAGGAAAGACAGCGCTCATTTCAGGGGGCGCATCAGGAATCGGACTGGCGACAGCAAAACGCTTGATTGCCGACGGCGCCACGGTGTGGATCTCAGACATCCAAGACGAGCTTGGTGAGTCGGTGGCAGAAGAGATTGGCGCCACCTTCGTTCATCTCGACGTGGTCAATGAAAGTGAATGGATCTCGGTGGTTGAGCTTATTGCAAGCCAAGGCCAGGGACTTCACTTTGTAATGAACAACGCGGGCATCGCCGTCAATGGAAACCTTGAGACTGAGACAACTGATGGCTTCATGCGGACCATCAACATCAATCTGCTCGGCGTGTTCTTGGGGTGCAAAGTCTGCGCACCGCTAATCGAAGTGTCGGGTGGCGGCGCCATCGTCAACGTCTCTTCTATCTACGGCATGGTATCGTCACCCAAGGTCGTAGCTTACTCGGCATCAAAAGGTGGCGTACGCGCAATGACCAAATCCATAGCACTCGACCTTGCAGAGAGACAGACAGGCATTCGGGTCAACTCGATTCATCCAGGATTCGCGGACACACCACTGGTTGAAAATGCTATCGCCCAGCTCGAGCCGGAGGAGGGAGAACAGTTCTCCGCTCGACTCGAAGAACGAGCACTGTTAGGTCTTGCAGACCCAAATCAAATTGCCGCCGCGGCTGTCTTTCTTTTTTCAGACGACAGCTCCTTCATAACGGGCTCGGAGCTCGTTGTTGATGGTGGCTTTACCGCCTCCTGAAGCATCAAACGGCGTGAGTTACTCTAGCAAGTAAACCTAACCGGGTACTGATTTCGAGAGATTTCAATTTAATGATCGTAGAAGCTCAACCTTAGCGGACAGTTTCCCCACAAATTCACACACGTAAATGGGTCCGGATTACCAACGATTTGCGAAAATTGCGGCTGAACAAAATGAAACACTTGCTACTTAGCTTTTTAACACTCGTAGCCTGCTCCAACGCAGCGGCAAATTACTCACGAAACTATCTCGATACTGCCGCTGCTCGGTCAGCGGACTCGAATGGTACGTCTATTACCTACCGTGTCTTCAATGAGGGTGATACAAACCCTAAGTTACTGCTCATCATGGGTCTCGGCGGGGCAGGTTCAGCTTGGGGCGATGCCTTTATCCAAAACGTTGAGACTCAGGGGTTCGAAATCATTGTCATCGACAATCGTGACACAGGAGGCTCTGATCTCTTTGCGGACTGGGGTACCCCGACCGTTTGGTGGCAAATACTCAAATATGAGTTGGGCTTCTCAGTGGACGCACCCTACACGCTCGAGGATATGGCGGGCGACAGCATTGCGGTGCTCGATGCAGAAGGCCATGAGCGGGTGCATGTAATGGGTGTTTCGATGGGTGGCATGATTGCGCAGGTGCTTGCCGCAAATTTTCCTAACCGCATAAAAACGCTGACATCGGTGATGTCGACGACCTTTGCGCCGCATCTACCACCGCCATCCGCGGCCGCTGAGGATAACCTCAGAGACCTTGCTGGCAGTGACGCGGAGGCCTCACGTAACGAGCTTATGCGCGCGCGCGGTTTCCACCCAGAATCAATGGAGCGCCATTTAATGGCCATCTTCAAAACGGGTGATCGGACAGAGAAGGTGCAGACAATCAAAGCACCCACACTTGTGCTTCATGGCTCGCGAGATCCCCTACTCCCGCCGGCACACGGAGTCCACACAGCCGAGCAAATCGCAGGGGCTCGGTTTGTTCTAATCGATGGGATGGGCCACAACCTTCCGGAGGTCTATCATGAGCAGATTGTGGGACTGATGACCGACCACATTGTGGCTTATGATCCGTAATAAACGTCGCCCTGAAAATTAAGGCTGTAATAGATGAACTTACAACATTCCCTCTCTCCAGTGGTCAGTTCAGCACTCAGCTCAGCTGCGTCCCTCCAAGCCCTTTTGATCTCGCTCTCACTGCTGCCAATGATGACATTAGCTGATAGCCAGCGAGCTTCCATCGACGCGCTTGTTGACGGCCTTCACCAAGATGCCCATGAGGGTAATTTCCAAGCCTACTTTGATCGGTATACGCCTGACGCGATTTTTTTGGGCACGGACAAATCGGAACGCTGGACCATAGAAGAGTTCAAGGTTTACGCAGAACCCGCGTTTGAGGACGGGCATGGTTGGACATATTCAGTCAAAGAGAGAAACTGGGAAGGCGAAGGCAATACCCGATGGTTTGATGAAGTCTTACTGAACAAAAAGCTTGGTCATTGCAGGGGCACGGGAGTGGTTGAACTGATCGATGGGGAGTGGAAAATCGCCCACTATGCACTGACTATGCTAGTCCCCAATGACATCGCAGCTGAGGTAGGCGAGCAAACGCAGCGCGCAGATGGGATTTAAAAAAAGAATAAATTGCCACTGAAGGTACTTTGCGAGTAACGCCACTCGCTTTCAGACCTGATTAATAGGCTATGTTGATGGAGAATCGCACATTAGCCGGTGCGCCAACTGATGCTTGATGCGCACTTTTTGCATTCTGAAGATACGGCTCGTGGGTCACAGTTTCGATATTAAGCTGAATGCGCACTGCTGGCAGCCCTACATTGCCAACAGCAGCATTAATCCTTCTGTAGTTTAGCAGTACGGCAGTATTTCTTTTGTTGATAAAGCTCTCACTCAGGTGCGTCAGGCCCTGGCCAACATCAGGTCGCTCAGATACAGCGAACTGATTCCAAAGGGAGTTCGGTAATTCTCGCGGATAAAGCCGGTCCGTCCCTGTCGATTTACTTGCTCAACATCAAGATCGCACATTCCATGTGACACATTAAGGCGCGGGTGGGTAACGTCTTAGGAAGTGCACCCATTTCACATCATTAAATATATGGGAGCGCAGAGGTAAGAGAAAATAAGACTGCTTTTTATTCAACCATTGAAGGAATACAGAATCGATAGTCTTTGGTGCCACTGGTGATGCAATACCTGACCACTTTGGGGCCGTTGCCATCATCTCTAACAATGCCTGAGAAGGGCGTCATTCCAGTATACCGACCAATCTCTCCCTTGGAATCAACATCACCGGCAAATCGGTAGCCATAGGTCGCTTCAACACGGGCAATCGGAACACGACCCTCCAATCCCCGATAACACTTAAAGTTTTCAAAAATGACCGACTCTGGGTCACCCATTCGCTGAGTAATGAAGGTTTTAGCAACAGCGAGACAGGTTTCCTCTGACATGGATAAGCCAAAGTCAGCAGCATCTATCTCCTGCTTCGTCGGCGCTGATGAACAACCCGAAATAACTACTACCACCAGGACCATTGATTGCCAAAATTTCATTACCAAGCATCCCTATCACAGGCTCACCCTTTTACAGTAGACACAGATCTGCAATCAAACAAGCGCAGGGCGTCGCTAGGGGATGGTTTATGGTATAGATTGACTGTGTTTTGCTGTCAGCACTGGTCATGCTAGTTGCAGACACAGAACCGGCACCAGAAACCGCATTAATCAGTGATTCACCGCCCGGCTTTTTACTGCTATGACCGGGCTATCCCGCACGTTTAGTCTTCATTTTTCTTTTTATTGGCCTTCTGCAAATCCATTGAAGGTCGTTGCAAACAACGCACAAATCCGTGGCGTAGTGAAGCACCGAGGACAGCTACGACTAAGATTTGCAACTGCACAAACCTTCCCCTCAATAGCGCTCACCTTGTTTCTCAGCAACCTCAAAGGCTGCAGCGTCGATGCATCGAGTGTCGCAAAACTTCAAGTTAAGCGTCACACCACGACAGTCGCTACTGACTGAAGTAGATATTACGAAGGAAAATTGTTTTATCGGGTGCTCTTGCATGACTGAGTAAAGCAACGATATTGGTGACATCGGTCATGTCCGTACCGCCATCGATCTCGGCTATCGGCAAGCTAATCGATATCCAGTCCTCGTCGATCTGATAGCGGGTGCCCGGGCCAAAGCTCGCAAAGTTATTCACTTGATCGCCACGCAGAAAATTTCCCGTTTGGAAACCAAGGCTGAAATTCACATCGCTACTGCCGCGAATTTCAAAGTGCATATGCCCCTGACTGAACTTCGATAAGTTCTCGCCAACATTAGCATCGAGCTCGAGACTGGCGCCCCACCAATCGCCATCACGTGTCTCAATACAGACCTCGCCACCTGCCAACAGCTCAATGGCAGTCGTTCCTTCCCATGGGGTTAACTTCAATGCAGCGCTCGGAGTACTGGCATCCAAGTCGGCATTAGAGAACTGATTATGTACAACCAGCAATTTTGGCTCAGTCACCACTTCTCCAGGTATGCGATCAGGGTTCGTTGTATCTATTCTCCGGACCGCCATCTGGCTTCTAAACGGGGGCATCATGGCACTCGCTACCAACGCATCTCGATCACCACCAAAGCTCTTACGCAGGGGCTGGCCGTCGCGGGTCAAGCTAGCAAAGGCGCCACTATCAAACTCATCCCAAAGGGCGTACTTAACTTCATTATTGAGCGTGATCAACCCGAAGTGGTTTTCAGAGTCTTCAGGACTATCTGCCTTTTTCCACTGCTCATCAAAAGCCTCAAAATAGAAAAGGGAAATACCCTCTGCATCCGTCCACTGACGCAAAAGATCGTGAAAGATTTTTTGCTTGAACTGGTCGGCTGCTTGCGAGCCTGCGGCTCCATACGCTGTTTCGTCGATACTCGCCCAGCCTGTCTCACCGATGTGCAGTGGTTTACTAACGCCGACCGACGCCATGTATTCAGCCACGGCAGAATACTGCTCTTTTGCGTAAACGATAGCACGCTGCATTGTCGCCTCGGTCATCACTTCAAAAGGAAGCGTCTCTTCTTCCTGAAGCACACCCCAGAACGAGGGGTTGTAAAAAGAATCATGGAATGGGTAGGTGTGGACAGAAACAAAGTCGATTGCTCGCATCAGCTTAGTCAGCTCTTCAGTGTGGTAGATCGGATTGCCACCACCCCAAGATTCATAGTTGTCTGAGGAAGTGATCCACACGTCGGGGGTTAGATCACCCGATGCTTTTGCTTCTTGCAAATGATTGACCCATTTCAGGATCGTTTTAGGGTATACATAGTAGTTCACTGCCCACTGGACCATTGCTTCGTTTCCAACAGCAATAGCCTTCACGATATCAGGGTACTGATTAGCCAAGTGTATGGCAGTCGCGATCTCCTGGCTGTTATTTTCAAAGTTACCTTGAGTGTGATCCGGGCCAGTACCTTCGACCCAAGCACTTGCCTGTGGGTCCCACACAGCTTCGGTCCAGGCGTTCTTCGACTCAATCCAGGCGCCAAGCATGACGTACATTTCTATGCTTGGATCGGCGGTCTTGACCTCACGAATGGCCTGCAACAATCGCTCTGCTTGAGGAAATTGAGATGTATTGTAAGTGCGCAACAGCTTGATATTCATCGCACTCAGAATCTTCACATCATCAATCAGTTGCTCGACCGTCGGCCCGTCCTCACGACTTAATCCTCGGTATCCACCAAAGGAGATTGCTTGGTAATCAGGGTTTCCAAAAATTATCTCGGGCGAGGGGCTCGAAACACTCTGCAGATCTGCGGTACAGGAGGCCAGTGAAAAACAGACGCTGAGAGCGACAAATAGAGAACGTACTAGGACTTGCAACTGAAAATGACCTTTATAAAACGGAGAACACAGTATGAGGGTAGTGGTGCACGAGTGCTGTGTTGGGGAAATTGCCTAATCGTATCGATAACCCAGTTTGCCGCAAATTATCGACCGCGCGAGGCACTAAAAAGGAAAACTAACAAAAAGGAGGCATTAGCCCCCTTTTTTCAATTATGTTTTGCTGCGGTATCACCTCGTTTATAAGTCACTCCCGCCTGACCTAGCCAACGCCATAAAGTAAAAGCGTCGCTGCAACCCACAGCATCACCAACCAGGTCACGATGTTGCCGACCATCCCGAAAATATTTGGAACCTTCGCTTGCTGAATACCGTAAGCATGAAAGACACGCGCCACGAGGAGTGAGGCACCGAGGATACTGATGGTTTGAGCCGATGCGCCCGTCATGGCAATGACACCCAACCCAATCAAAACAATGGGTACGTATTCAGTGTTGTTGCCATGAGCTCGAACCGCTTTTTCAAGCATGACCTGATCCGCCGAATCTCCCTTGAAGCGATGCCGCACCACATTGAGTGCCAGTAAAAACGTTAGAATAAGATTGAGGCCGACATGCAGTGCCAGCGCGCTGGTTTGAGCTGCTTCCATTCTGCTTGATCTCCATGAACAAATGATTAATCAACAAGCATTTTACTTATTTAATCTGTACCCAGCGCAATTACTTTATTTTAAGGCGCCGTAAACGATATTCTTCAGCTGGCCGCGAAAGTTAAATGTTGATGAAGGTATCAGCTGCGTCATGAAAATAACCTGCAAATCCTCCTCGGGATCAACCCAAAAAATCGTGGACGCTCGTCCGCCCCAATAGAAGTCGCCTGCACCTACCGTGCACGATGCAACCTCATCCAATGTAGAGGCGAAACCGAGGCCGAAGCCAACGCCCTCGTTGGCCGTCTCAGAAAAGGCACCGAGCGCCATTTGGGCGAGTGACTTTCCGCCCATTAAATGGTTCGCAGTCATAAGTTCCAATGTTCGGCGACCAAGTAGCTGGTAGCCATTGAACTGCCCACCCTGTCTCAGCATTTCGCAAAACGCCATGTAGTCAGCCGTTGTGCCCACCAAACCACCCCCGCCAGAAAAGAAGCTCTGTTTGTTACGGTAGTGACTCGTCTCAGGGTCGTCCTCCAGTAGTACCTCTTTATCTATCGATCGCATGTAACACGCGGCAAATCGATCGAGCCTATCGTCGGTGATACGAAAACTGGTATCAGTCATCTCGAGAGGATCAAAAATCCGTTCGCGCAGAAATGATTCGAACGGTTGACCCGAGATGATTTCGACGAGCACCCCGCACACATCAGTGGCAAGGGAGTAACACCACTTATGACCGGGGTCATACAGCAGAGGAACGCGTCCCAACTTATCGGCAAACTCGAGGAGCGTCTCACCCTCTCCTCGCGCGATACCAAGATCCTGATACACCTGATCAACCGGGCTCTCCAAACCCGGCAACAAGCCGCCGTAGGTTAGACCCGCCGTATGACTCAATATGTGTTGCATGGTTGGCGGAGTGGCGGGACGGCGTGTGACCATCTCATCTCCCGCGCCACGCTCCCATACTTCCTGACCTCGCCAAGAGGGTATAAATCGGTGCACCGGATCTGTTAACTGAAAACGGCCCTCTTCCCAGAGCATCATTAGTGCTACCGATGTAATGGGTTTTGACATCGAGTAGATGCGGAAGATCGTGTCATCCCGCATGGGTTTATTGCGCTCACGATCCATCAAGCCGATCGACTCGAAATAGGCCGGAATACCGTGTCGAGAGACGAGCACCTGACAGCCCGGTATCTTCTCTGGCTCAACATAACTGCGCCGAAGGTGTTCTCCGATACGCGCCAGCTTGGCCTCTTCGAACCCCGCTGCTTTTGCGTCTACTGAAATTGTCACCCGTCTTTCCTTATTTATTGTTAGTTAATTACATGCAGGCAGAAGCCTAACGGCTAAGGCCATCAAATGCGACATGGCAGGCTGAGTGTGGGTCTTTGAGAATGACAATTAGGTGTAATACATTACCGACGTCCGCAACAGGTTTACCTGCTATGAATCTCCGGCTACTAATCCTCGATACATTACGCTCCATGCCCCATGGACTTCTGACATGGGTTGCCGGTGAGCCGCTGGAAATTGATGGCAATCGCCTCGACATGAACATGCAGGTGCTCGCCAAGCTATCAACGCGCGGATCAAATACATCGGATGGCCCGCCGAGGTTGGATGATATTAGGCGCACAGCGGCTGAATTCAGCGAACTGAATCTTCCTACCGTAGCGGGCGTTTCCACTGAAGACACTACCATTGAGCTACAGGGCAATTCGCTAAAAGCCAGAATCTACCGCCCGTCATCAAGCGAGCACCCTAAGCCCGCCGTGCTCTTTTTTCATCAAGGTGGACTGGTCATCATGGACCATCTCACGGACAACCACTTCTGCTCGCTTCTTGCGGCGCGATGCGGGGCTGTCGTTTTTTCTCTCGATTACCGGTTGTGCCCCGAGAATCCATTTCCTGCGCCCATCGAGGATGCCAAGGCGCTTTGGGAACACGTTCAAGCCTGCAGTGGTGACTACGGTGTCGATCCTGCACGGGTTGCGCTGGCGGGCGACAGTGCGGGCGGCTTGATCAGTAGTACGCTCGCACTCATTTTAAGAGACGAGCGCGGTCTTCAACCCAAGGCCCTTTGTCTGGCCTACCCCTGGGTCACTACCAATAACGAGAATCAACTAAGTCTCAATAGCTGTGCGAATACCTTCCCTCTGACGACCGACACTATGCACTTCTTTAACTCACACGTGTTTCCCAACGACCTCAATAAAGATCATCCATGGGCAAACCCATTGTATGCGGAGAGTCTTTCTAACCTTCCGTCAACTGTCATCGGTACCGCGGGATTTGATCCAATCCGCGACCAAGGAAATGCCTTTGCAAGCAGGCTTCTAGAGTCAGGAAATGAAGTCACGCATTTTTGCTTCGAGAGCCTGACACACAGTTACCTTGTATTCGGCCGAGTCAGCAATGAGGCTGAACGCGCATGCGAGACGCTTGCTGCCGCCTTATCTGAGAGACTCAATAGCCCTAACTGAGACGGTTTATCCGGCCAATCGCCGGGTTAACCATCGACTTACACCCATCCCAAAGAGTCGACTTAATCGATGCCATCGTCGGGTTGATGAGCCCAAGACATGATGAAGCTCGCGACGTTGGGTCAATCCATAGACGGCAGAGGCTACATCGTCCGGCTTCAATTCCCACGTCATATTCTCTATGTGTCGAGGATCTAGAGAGCGTCCCATTTCAGTATCGATGACCGGCGGCTTAATGCAGGTCACATAAATGTCGTCATCTTCCCATTCGATATTCAATGCCTGAGTGAAGCCATCCACATAAAACTTGGTCGCACTGTAAACAGCCAACAGAGGGATCCCGTGGATACTCGATGCGGAACACAGATTAATCACCACGGCCCCTTCGGTAGCTTTGAGCAAAGGATGCGCGGCATACGATACCAACGTGAGACCCGTTACATTGACATCAACCATCGCCCGAATCTGACTCTCCGACTGCGACATCAGCTCACCGCCGGTCAGAACGCCAGCGTTGTTAACAAGCACGTCAAGCCTCCCACTCGTTGCCTGCGAAAATGTTGCGATAGCCCCCTCAATTGAAGCGTTGTCTCTGACGTCACAATAACCGGCCACGGCGTTTTGAAAATCCGGTTCTGACAACAATTCCTGACAACGAACTGCATTGATATCAAACAAACCCACTTGATAACCCTCACAGGCGAACCGCCTTGCGATAGCGAGTCCAATGCCTTGGGCAGCGCCAGTGATAAATGCTGTCTTCATACCTCACCCCTTGATGCTTTCGAACATTGAATGCCTATTTCTGTTGGGTCATTTTGATGGTCGATGCTCGACTGTCCCATCAGTAGAACATGCATAAGGTAATCTCCCAACACCATATAAAATTTACTTTTCACCCGGGTGAAAAGAAATAATACTGCTGGCCTCAGATAAAGCAGTGTAAATAAGAAAAATGAAGTGGCCCCGTCTCGGTGATGCTATACCTCAGCGAAGGCACCCTATTCGTAAGCTCATAGGACGTGCAGCTTTTAAGCTCATCGGTTGGAAGCTAGAGGGAAACCTGCCGAATAAATCGAAACTGGTCCTTGTGGCGCTGCCGCACAGCTCGAATTTCGATTTCGTTTTGGCGCTGTCCGTCATCTGGGGATGGGGTATCAAACTCAACTATATGGGCAAGCACACACTTTTTAAGTTTCCACATGGCTTCTTCTTCAGAGCTGTCGGCGGGATTCCTGTAGACCGGCGATCGCCACAAGGATTGATCGAAAAAATGATAAGCGAGTTTAACTCACGGTCGTCATTGCTGCTCGGTATTGCGCCAGAGGGGACCCGCAACAGTGACGGCACGTTAAAAGCAGGTTTTGCGCGCATTGCTAAAGCCGCATCAGCTCCCGTGTTACCGATAATTGTTAATTACAAGACAAAAACGCTTACCCTAGGTCAACTCATTACCGATTTGAATGATATTGACGGGATCATTTCGGCGGTAAAAGTTCAGGGACTGGCTGGTCAACGGCGAGCACCCGCGAAGCTCTAGATTCGATGAGCGACTCATTGACCTTTTTAGCCACAACGTCAAACAAACCGACTAAGTGACGCGCAAAGCGGTATTGTGGAGGTTTCACGTTTGACCAGTAACGCGCTCGTCCACTCGACAGACACGGGTGGAGGCAACTCGACTAAATCACCCGACTGTAATTGGGCAGCAAACACGGCCCTTGGTCCCATACAAATAGCATCGGATTACAGGGTCACGGACCCTAACGAATTGCAATTCTCTGAGATAATTTTTCGGTAACTAATATCAGCAGGTGCACTCTGCTCTCGCACCGTTTTCTGAGCCTTAGGCGAAATTAATGGGTATTGAGCAAAGGCCGCTTCAATAATTTCTGCCCCGCATAGCGGGTGTGCGGTACGAACCAACGCAACAATGTTATCGCTAACCGTCTCAAAACTCCGAATGTGATCGGTTGATTGCTCAGACGCAGAAAAAGGGGCCCAAGATTATGTCCAGCTCAGCGACGGCAAATAACCTGAGCCAAGTCTGGTCTTCTTCCGCAACAATCTACACTGACACATCGCTCATTGTTTCCAAAAAGCGACTTAGAACCTGTGGCAGCATCAACTGCTTAACAATTGGTCCAACCCCTAATCGAAGCTCACCCGAGTCTACTGAAGTCATCAACTCCACGTGACGCTTGATATCACATAATTGAGATCTAGCTTGATGCGATTGCGCGAGCAAATAATCGGCCACAGGGGTGGCGACCAAGCCAGTTAAATAACGAGAAAATAGCTTGGCCCCCAAGGTGCGCTCAAGCCGAGCGAGCCGCTTGCTCAATATTGGCTGCGATATGGATAGTCCAATACAAGCTTTGGAGGGACTGCCCGCGATCAAACTATTGATTAGTTTTGGTGCTAGAACCTTGTTACGGTATTAAAAAAATGGAGGTACAAATATCAGCATGGACACACCAAGGGTAACCATCTGGGGAACCGGCACGCCGCGTAGCTTTCGACCGCTGTGGATGGCTGAAGAGCTGGGCATTCGCTATCAGCATAAGCCCATTGGACCAAGGACCGGTGAGACGCAAACCCCCGAATACCAGCAGCTAAATCGCAAGCAGAAAATTCCTTTTGTGCAGGATGGGGACGTGAAGCTGTCGGAGAGTCTAGCTATTTGTCGCTACCTCCGAGATAAGTATCCTTCGGAGCAGGTGCTCAAACCACAGGACCTCTTTACAAAAGCGAAAGAGGACGAATGGTGTTGCTACATCTACGGCGAGTTAGACGAGACCAGCTTGTATGTCATGCGTCGCCATGGCGATCTAAGCATGATTTACGGCGAGTCTGAAACGACGGTCAACGCATCGCGTGCTTATGCCGAGAAGCACTTTGAAGTCGTAGGGCAGCTGCTAGAAGCACGGACTTACTTGGTTAGCGACCAATTTGGACTTGCCGACCTCTTCCTAATGTCATGTATTGACTGGGCGAACGCATATCAGGTCGGTCTGCCTGACAACCTGCATAACTATCACGCTCACATTGCTGAACGACCTGCCTACATGCGAGCCATGAAACTAAACTATCCTGATCTTTTTGGAGGTGACTAATGGGTGCCTTAAACGGACTGAAGGTACTTGATTTAACCAGCATGGTTTCAGGGCCCGTGGCGGCAATGATGTTGGCCGACCAGGGTGCACGTGTTATTAAAGTAGAGCCTCTTGTGGGCGAGCAAATGCGGCATATTGGCGGAAAGCATAACGAGATCTCCCCCGCCTTTTATTCTTGTAACCGCGGGAAGGAATCGATTTCTTTGGACCTCAAATCCGATGAGGGTAAAAAGATCCTTCTCGAACTTGTGGCTGACGCCGATGTCTTCATTCAAAACTTTCGCCCAGGTGCGATCGAGCGAATGGGCTTTGGTGAAGATGTCCTTCGAGAGACCAATAAAAAACTGATCTACGTCTCGATCAGTGGTTTTGGCGAGAGCGGTCCGTACTCACAAAAACGGGTTTACGACCCGGTCATCCAGGCACTGTCAGGCGCCACTGACATCCAGATGGATCGCGTTTCCGGGCGGCCACAAATGTTCCGCATCATTCTTGCGGACAAAGTGACGTCACTGACGGCAGCACAGGCGATTAGCTCGGCACTGTATGTGCGCGAAAAAACCGGCGAGGGTCAACACATTCGCTTGTCGATGCTGGAGACGATGCTGTCCTTCTTCTGGCCCGAGGGAATGTCTGGACTCACCTACGGCGATATGGAGTTCGACGTGACGAAACTACAGGGCACTCAGGACCTCGTCTACGAAACACAAGACCGCTATGTCACCGCGGGTGCCATCTCGGACAAAGAATGGGCGGGCATGTGCCGCGCACTCAATCGCGAGGACCTCATTGAGGATCCGCGCTTCAAGACCGCTGGCGATCGATTTGTGAATGTCGAAGAGCGCAAACAAATCACCGCAGGCGAGATCAAGAAATGGGCAAGCAACGAAGTACTCGAGCGACTGGATGCAGAAGGTGTCCCTTCCGCCCCCCTACTGACTCGGATGGAACTCATGGATCATGACCAGATCCTCGCTAATGAATCTATTAACAAGACCACTTACGAGGG
>CAJWEV010000031.1 GCA_913031575.1 uncultured Halieaceae bacterium
ACAAACCACGAGCTGCTGCTGCATTCTATCGGCGTGCGCTCACTCTGAGTCCGCTTCACCCTGACATGGTTCAGGAAATCCGAGTGGAATTTCTAAGGGCACAGACTCGATTGCAAGATTTGCAAACAGCCTTCAGCGAGCATATGACACGGGAGGTCCAACCACTAATGGACGACACCGACCGTTGCACGCCTCGCATGCAAGGCGCTGTCGATTTACTGCTGGGCAAGCGGCAACTTTACTATCCAGAGCCACGGCACATCATGGTGCCAGATTTACCTATTCACGAGTTTTATCCCCGAGAACATTTTCCATGGCTTGAGGAGCTTGAGAGTAAAACGCCCGTCATTCTCGATGAGCTCAATACACTGATTACACACGGCAAATCGTTTGACCCATACCTCACCAACAGTAATGAACGGCCAGTATTCGATACACACGGCATGGCGGGCAATGACGATTGGGGTGCGTTTTACCTATGGAAGAACGGTCAGGCAATCCCCGAAAATCAGGCACTTTGTCCAGAAACCACCAACGCTATGAAGACGCTCCCGTTGGTGTTTTCAGGTGAGCGTTGTCCTAATATTTTGTTTTCACGACTTAAACCGGGTGCGACAATCCCGCCCCACAACGGCATGATTAATAGTCGGTTGATTGGACACCTTCCGTTGATAATCCCGGATGGTTGCGGTTTTCGCGTAGGCAACCAGACCCGTACATGGGTTTTGGGCGAAGCATTCTTATTCGATGACACAATAGAACATGAGGCATGGAATCACTCATCAGAAGATCGCTTCGTCTTAATATTTGAAGTCTGGAAACCTGAGCTCAATGAGGCTGAGAAAGCGCTTATTACTCGTATGCTGACCGCAGTAGATAGCTACGGTGCCTAATTTGCTCGCAAGTGCGAGGACCAGCGCGACTGACTGTTACCTTGGCTGCAATATACTCGGCCAATAATCGTCATGATACCTGCCACGCAATTTGAATCCTGTGACCACCAGACTCGGCTTTCTATTTCCGAGAACATCTCGAGCTTCTCTAATGAAAGCCAGCCTCTTAAGAATCTTCGCGCGGCCGCTGTCGCTATCGTAATCGCTGCACACCGCGGTAGCCCCGCTGTGTTACTAACTCGTAGGTCTCGCAAATTACGAGCCCATAGCGGTCAGTGGGCGCTACCGGGCGGTCGACTGGATGCCGGAGAGTCAGCGGAGGACGCCGCTTTACGAGAGCTCAAGGAGGAGATAAACCTGTCACTTCCTCGCAGTGCGATCATGGGCCGGTTAGATGACTATATTACACGCTCGGGTTATCGCATTACTCCCATGGTTCTCTGGTCAGGTAAAGAGTCAGATCATCTAAAACCCAATCCGGACGAAGTAGCGTCGATTCATACTGTCAATTTCAAGGAGTTAACGAGTCCTTCCGCCCCACAGTTCGAGAAGATACTGGAAAGCGATCGAAAAGTACTTTCGATGAGATTGAGTATCGATCAGATCTATGCACCCACGGCGGCATTTCTGTTCCAGTTCCGTGAGGTCGGTATCCTCGGCAAAAACACACGAGTGCTTCACTACGATCAACCCCGCTTTGCCTGGAAGTGACACCCGTGTTGGGATGGTTTACTTAACTCACGCAGTCATCTCCCGGGATTTAGCGATGTCATTGACCTTAGCTTGTCATCTGTCTAATTTTGATCTCACGCCAGAATAAGCAGTCACCAGGAGCTCTGAAATCATGATCGCCCTCCAATCCCTAATAGAGCGCTCAGCGCGCTTGAATCCACGAGGTGTTGCCACCACCTATAAAGGTAATGACGTTACCTGGGCTGATACGGAGCGACGGGTAGCATCACTGGCGAGTGGCCTTCAACACCTTGGCCTCTTAGAGAGTGATCGTATCGGAATCTTGAGTCTTAACTGCGCCACATACTACGAAGCCCTGTTTGCTATCCCATGGGCTGGCTGTTGTGTCGTTCCTTTGAATACTCGCTGGGCCGTTCCCGAGAATCACTATGCCATTGGCGACTCGGCCACACGAGCCGTGCTGTTTGATGATGCGTTCACGGCTCAGATCGAAGAGCTCCGATCAGCGCTCACTTGCCTAGAGTTCCTCATCTATATTGGCGAAGGTAGCTGCCCTGACTGGGCAATCGATGCCGAGGCGATCATCGATGATCACTCACCCTGCGCTCCCTCGAAACGAGGTGGAGATGAAATGGCGGGTATTTTTTATACGGGCGGTACGACCGGATTTCCCAAAGGTGTAATGCAGTCTCACTCGGCAATATGGGCCAGCGGGATGGGTTCACTGCCCATGTTCGGTATGACTCGGGAGAGTCGATACCTTCACGTTGCGCCAATGTTTCACATGGCTGACTTTGCGGGCGGTATGGGCGCTACCCTCACCGCTGCACAAAACGTTGTTCTTCAAGGGTTCGATCCGGCAGCCGTAATGGCGACGGTCGCCACGGAAAAAATAACGCACACACTACTGGTTCCTGCCATGATCAAGATGCTGCTGGATCACCCCGATATTGCAGCCGCTGATTTTTCAAGCATGGAGAAAATAATCTATGGCGCATCGCCGATGCCCGCGGCCACACTTCAACGTTGCATGGAGTTGTGGCCACATATTGGGATGGTGCAGGCCTACGGACAAACCGAGCTGGCGCCCGTGGCAACCATGCTTTCGCCAGAAGATCACCGTCGCGGCGGCCAGATTCTTAAGTCGGCGGGTCGTCCAACGCCAATTAATGATATTCGTGTGCTTAACGACGATGGTAATGACTGCGCCGTCGGTGTATCTGGAGAGGTAGTGGTGCGTGGCCCGCACACCATGCTGGGCTACTGGAATAAACCAGAGGAGACAGAAAGAGCACTGCAAAACGGTTGGGTTTATACAGGTGATGCAGGCATCTTTGATGACGAGGGCTACCTGTACATCGTCGACCGACTCAAGGATATGGTGGTCACTGGTGGCGAAAACGTTTTCACAACCGAAGTTGAAAACGCACTCATTAGCCACGCGGCCGTTCAGGACGTGTCGGTCATTGGTATCCCACACGAGGAATGGGGTGAAGCCGTGCATGCCATTGTTATTTTACGCCCCAACCATACCGCGATAGAGGAAGAGCTAATCGCACACTGCAGAACCAACATTGCAGGCTACAAGATACCCAAAGGGTTTACCTTCCGAACAGAGCCGATGCCGCTATCGGGCGCCGGTAAAGTGCTTAAAACCGAACTTAGGAAGCCGTTCTGGGAAGGTCGTGATCGGCAGGTCAATTAAGTAACTTTCTGGTTGGGGTATAAGCCCAGTGTCCCTCGCGAAGATGCTTGATCAACTCATAGTTCCTGTCTTCCAGGCACCCATGGCAGGTGTCTCAAATCCTGTGCTCGCCGCAGCGGTAACCAATGCCGGAGGTCTAGGCGCCCTCGGCTTTGGCGCATCCACCTGGACTGAGGCTGAGGCGGCAATGAATGCCTTTCGCGCGATATCTGAAGGGCCAGTTCACGTGAATTTCTTCTGTCATGAGGAACCAAAACGTGATTCTGCGATAGAAAAGTCGTGGATTCGTCGGTTTAACAAGGAGTTCGAAATCCTCTGCATCTCACCACCCACCGCCCTTGCCAACCCCTACGACAGTAGTCAACGAGACGAGCAACTGATCGACTTTGCGCGAACTTACACCCCTGAGACGATAAGCTTCCACTTTGGTCTACCCAACGGGAATATTGTTGAGGCTCTCAAATCGAATGGCACTAATGTGCTTACCAGTGTAACCAACCTGAATGACGCCATGTCTGCACTCGATGCGGGTACCGATGGATTGATTGCCCAGGGCATTGAAGCTGGCGGTCATCTGGGCACATTCGATGCACGTCACGACGATGCGATGAGTACTAAAGATTTGGTAGCGGAGCTGAAACGTTTAATCGATGTACCCATCATTGCGGCGGGTGGCATCATGACCGGTGCAGATATTCAAGAGATGCTGTCATCAGGTGCAGTCGCTTGTCAGCTGGGAACTGCCTTTCTTTTATGCCCGGAAGCCAGCACCAACGCTGACTACCGCCACCAGATTAAGCAGGCAAATAGCAATGACACTGTGATCACCCGCGCCATTTCAGGTCGCGCGGCTCGGGGCATTAAAAACCGAATAACGCATATCGGAGCGGCTACTTCGTCTGGTGATATCCCGGATTATCCGATCAGCTATGACCTAGCGAAGCACCTGAATGCTATCGCCACTGAGCAGGGCGTAAGCGGCTATGGCGCTTATTGGGCGGGAACGGGGGTCGCGGAGGCCAGAGAGACTGCAGCATCTGCCTTAGTCGCAACCCTCGCTCAAGAGTTAGCTGCAGTAAGGACCGAAGCCGTCCGTTAGCTGCTAGCTTCAGTTGGTTGGCCTCATGACGCGCCACACTCGCCTCGAGCCCTTCCTCTTTAAGCATAAGCAGCGCTTCATAAGTGACATAAACAGCGGCGTTGTCAGCTCATTCTTGGTTTGAAAGGCATATTGTAAAAGTCTCTTCACATCATCCATAAGACTGACAAGCGAAGGATCGAGGTGGCCAATGGCACGGCGCGCGGAGGCTGCAAGGACCCTTGGCGATACGTCCGAGGGGCCGGGACCCATTAGTGTGCGAACTAGAGGGTGAAAACTGGATAACGTTGCGACCTCTAACTTGGGTCACGCACAATGCCCTAACCCCAATGATGATGAGACTGGTGCGAATCATTTGACTAAATACACAACACTTAATTTTGACGATTGGCGCTTCGGTTCTACAATCAAGCCATGACCACCACCCCAACGCTTTACTCATTCCGACGCTGCCCGTACGCGATGCGAGCGCGCATGGCCATCGCCTATGCCGGTATTGAGGTTGAGTTACGCGAAGTGGTCCTGAAAGACAAACCCGCTGCAATGCTGGCAGCATCATCAAAGGGTACCGTGCCTGTTCTTATTGAAACCAATGGGCGTGTCATCGACGAAAGTCTGGATGTTATGGCGTGGGCCCTCGATCAGAAGGATTCGAATCACTGGTTGAAAGGTGAGGGTCTGCAAGATCCGCTTATCGATAGCTGTGACAATACGTTTAAGCATTGGCTGGATCATTACAAGTACGCGGTAAGGTTCCCTGAGCAGAGCGAGCAGTGGTATCGAACGCAAGGCGAGCTCTTTCTTGATCAGCTTGAGCAACTACTCACTGATCATCGTTACTTAAGGGGCGACTCGTTGTCAGTAGTAGACATTGCCGTGATGCCCTTTGTCAGGCAATTTGCTGCAGTCGATACAAACTGGTGGTCGGGGAGGCCCTATCCGCAGGTTGCCACCTGGTTAGAGCAACTCCTTGAAAGCGATCTCTTTAAAGGCGTGATGAAAAAACATCCCAAATGGCAGGAGGGCGATCCCGTCATTCGCTTTCCGTCCTAAAGATCAACTGATCATCCTATACCTAGATACGCTAAGCCCGCAGTTGCGCATGTAAGGTAGGCACCCGGTAATTTCAGTAGCCGCGTGTGTCCAATAGCACCAAGGTAAAAAAACAGCAGCGCGCACAACGCGTTTACTGCAACGATAGGATATGCCATGAGGTCCAGGCTGGCGTCGAGCGAGACGCGAACCAGTACGCACGCGCTCACGGCGAGCCAGATGGTGAACACCTGCCATGAGACAATGCTCAATGATTTAGTCAAATCCTCAAGATCACTGCCGTTGATGCGGCTCAGGTAAATGCGACCACCTACGTAGCCGTGAAACACGGCGCCCGCAGCTGCGATGAACGCCGCTATATTGAGATACCAAAACGACATCCGTAAACGCCTAACCTATAGTTTTGCAGCCGACCAACTGGCCTGGTTAATCGCTGCCTTCGCATCCAATTCAGCCGCCTCAAACGCACCGCCAATCAGCTCAACACTGACCCCAGTACCATCCAGCGAATCATACAGCTCCCGAAGCGGCTCCTGCCCCGCGCAAATAATGACCGTGTCTACATTAAGACTGACGGGCTTATCTTCGATCATCAGATGCAGGCCATCATCATCGATCACTCGATAATCAGCGCCGTTTATCATGTTTACGCCTCGACGACCAAGCGTGGTCCGATGCGTCCAACCCGTTGTTTTACCCAGACCACGGCCGACAGGTGTGGACTTGCGTTGAATCAGGTAAACCTCTCGATCCGCTCGAGTGACTTGAGGCTCAACCCCGGTCACGCCACCTCGTGGGTGATTTTCGAAGTCAATGCCCCACTCTCTCGCAAACACGTCTATATCGAGTGCCGCTGAAGGTCCTTCGTGAGTAATAAAGTCGGTAACATCGAAGCCAATACCGCCTGCCCCTACCACTGCAACCTTTTTCCCAATGGGCTTACGACCCATAATGGCGTCGATGTAGCCTATTACCATGGGGTGGTCGATACCTTTGATATCGGGAACTCTCGGTGTAATGCCCGTTGCAACAACAACGTGATCAAAACCCTGCCCCTGAAGGTCAGCCGCTGAAACTCGCTCACCCAACCTGACATCGATATCGAGCCTATCCAGCATCTTGCTGTAATAGCGGAGCGTCTCGTGAAACTCTTCCTTACCGGGCACACGCTTAGCCAGATTGAACTGACCACCAATTTCATCAGCGGCATCGAACAGGGTAACTTTGTGACCACGCTCGGCAGCGACGGTCGAGTACGCCAAGCCAGCCGGCCCTGCACCAATGACAGCTACCGATTTTGGTGACGGTGTGGGTTCGTAGCTCAGCAGCGTCTCATGACAGGCCCGCGGATTCACAAGACATGAGGTCGTTTTCATGCTGAAGGTATGGTCGAGACAGGCCTGATTGCAGGCAATACAGGTATTGATCTCGTCTCGACGGCCAGTCGCCGCCTTGTTCATAAACTCACTGTCAGCGAGCATGGGCCGCGCCATCGATACAAGATCAGCGTCCCCTCTCTCCAACACTTCCTCGGCCACCTCTGGCATGTTAATCCGGTTAGAAGTGATGACAGGGATGCTGACTTCTTTCCGCACTCTCGCAGTGACACGCGTAAAAGCTGCTCGGGGCACCATCGTAGCAATAGTTGGAACATTCGCCTCATGCCAAACAAAGTGCGTTGAAATGATGCTCGCGCCGGCTTTCTCCAGCTCCTTCGCCAAGAGTGCAATCTCGTCCCAGCTCATACCACCTTGCAGCATGTCCATCGCAGCAATACGGAAAACAACAATGAAGTCATCACCCACGGCAGCGCGAACACGTCGTACCACCTCGAGTGGAAACCGCATCCGATTCTCGTAGCTCCCACCCCATTGATCGGCTCGCTGATTGGTCTTCTCTACCAGGAAGGTCGAAAGCAGGTAACCGGCTGAGCCAATGATCTCAACGCCGTCGTATCCCGCTTTTTTAGCCAGCCGAGCGCAGTTCGCGTGGTCTGTGATTTGCTTTTCAATACCCTCCGCATCTAATTCGTTCGGCGTTAACTTACTGATACGGGACCGAATTTTTGACGGGGCAACGAGGTTCGGATTGTGCGCCAGCGGACCCATGTGCAGTATCTGCATCACAATTTTCACATCGGGATCGGCGCTGTGAACGGCATCAGTGACCATTCGGTGTCCATCGGCCTCACGTTCAGTATTGAGCTTGGAGGCGGCAAAGACGGGGTTCCCGTTTTCATCGTAGACAGCAACACCGCCCTCTTCATTAGGTGAAATACCACCGGTGATAATCATGCCGATACCACCAGCCGCGCGCTCAGCATAGAACGCGGCCATGCGTTCGAATCCATCAGGCATTTCTTCTAAGCCCGTGTGCATCGAGCCCATGATTGAGCGGTTTTTAATGGTGGTGAAACCGAGATCTAGCGGTTCAAAGAGTCTTGAGTAGTCAGCGGTTGTGTCTATTAGCTCAGCGGTGCTCACGTCAACTTCTCCTTTATTTTCCGGCCCTAGGGTAGCAGGATATCCGCGCTTGCATAGTCGCCTTTGAAAGGCAAACTAGGACAGAAGAAGAAGCGACGCACTATATGGATGTTCTAAAAAGTGACAGCCCCCTAATTATCTATCTTGACATCAAAAGCCCCTACGCCTTTGTTTCTGTCAAACCGACACTAGCACTGGAACGAGAGTTAGGGCTCACATTCGACTGGCGCCCCTATACGCTTGATATACCGAGCTATCTTGGCTCGGCACGCAAGGAAAAAGGTGCGGTTGTCGAATCGAGTGGGCGAAGTCCAAAAATATGGAATGCCATTCGATACGCTTACCGAGATGCTCGCCGTTACGCAGAAATGCAAGGCTATATGCTTAAGGGTACCGAAAAGATTTGGGATTCAAGCGTCGCCAATATGGGCATTTTGTTCGTCAATCTGTACTTTCGAGATCGCATACCTGCCTATTTAGAGGCTATCTATCCCCCCTTCTGGCGTAGGGAACTCGATATCGAAGACATCGATGTCGTGAAGCGCTGCCTAGAAGCTGCAGGTGTAGATTCAACAGGGTTCGATGACTTCGTCAGTAAGGATGGGAAAACGATGCACGATCACATTCTTGCGCATCGCTTCGATGCCGGCATGTATGGTGTACCCTCCTATATTCTGGATGAAAGTGTTTTTTTTGGTCGTGAGCACTTGCCCTATATTCGCTGGGCCCTCACTGGCAGACGGGGAATGCCGCCCGATGTATGTAATGAGGTGATCTCTTGATTACCGCCTTCATCGACTTTAAGTCGCTCGAATGTTTCCTAGCTATCAACCCAATTCTCAAACTTGCGGCTGACTGCAGCACCGCCGTGATCTGGCAACCCTACCGCAGCAAAGAGCGCGCACTACCCACACAGGTAGTGAGTGAATCAGTCACACAAACTCACCACCGTGTCAGAGCAGAATCCGAGAGTCGCCTGCATCAGAAGTATGCGACTTTACGCGGGTTAGATATTGACCCTAGCCGCGGCCACGTGGACACCGACGATGCATTACTTTGGCTGGCAACCCTGGAAGGCGATAGCTCATCGTTTGTGAGCAGACTGTTCGCTGCCCATTGGATCGACCACACAGACATCAATGACCCGACTTTTTTAGAGGAGCTTATGGCTAACCGTGGTCTGACGAGGATAGGGAATACTGTGGATCTCGATTCGATCGAGCGTCAAGCCGAAGAAAAAGGGGTGTTTGATGCGCCCACATTTTTTATTGAGGAGCAGATGTTTATGGGACGCGCGCATATCCCCCTAATGCGACAGCTATTGACAGCTAGAGGCGATTATTAATTGGTTTGCAGGCCAACCGATTATTCAAAAAACGAGGAAATCTCATCGAGCGTCTTTTTCACCGTCGCAGCCCTAGGCACTTTGGCATCTGCAGCCGCATGGCCTACAACCAACAACATCATGGGACGCTCGTTACTGGGGCGACCCAGGATCTTGCTCAAAAACTTCATTGGATTAGGGGTATGTGTAAGTGTGGCAAGACCAATGCTGTGCAGCGCGTGGATCAGAAGCCCAGTTGCAATACCGACGGATTCTGGAACGTAGTAATTCTTTTGCTTCTCGCCCGAATCATCAAAACCGTACCGCTCGGCAAAGATCGCTATCAACCACGGGGCCGTCTCTAAGAAGGGTTTTTGTGCATCCGTACCCAGACCGTGTAAATCATCGAGCCACAGATCGCCCGCACGTCCACCATAAAATGCTTTCTCCTCTTCCTCTGCGGCAACTCTAATCTCCCGCTTGATGTCAGAATCGCTAACACAGACGAAATGCCAAGGCTGATGATTGGCGCCTGACGGCGCAGACCCCGCAGCCTGAAGGCAAGTCTCTATCACCTCTCGTGGTACGGGCTTGTTAGAAAAATGCCGCACCGATCGGCGACGCGAGATCAGCTCAACATATTCTCTTGCGCGTGCCAGCATCTCCTTTGACTCTGGGGCATGGGGGTAATCGAGGGGGATGGGGTCGTACTCGTATTTCATAAGCGCGTCTACGCCAGATTCAGTCCAGGTGCCACTGTAACATCCCGTTCAGACAGATCCTCATTCACTGGCCCCGCTAGAAACTTGAAGTTTTTTCATCTCCATACCATGCTGACACTGACAATTCGATTTCTGGGGGAATTTATGTCTACGAGCAGTGACTGGAGCATCGGCGAGGTCCTGAAAACCGCGAGTGAAAAACAAGTAGGTTTCAAGTTGAACTACTTCATCGCCCTAATCATCTACAGCGCAATTTCGATCGCTATCACGCTCATACAAGAGGCCACTATGGGAACCACGGGTGATGTAGCGGTCTCGCTGGTGGAGACACTCGTTACATTCATCCTATTTCCCTTGGGTGTAGGGCTGGGACTTTTAGGCATCAGACGCGCGGCAGGGAAAGAAACCCCTCTAAACACACTGTGGGAGCCATACAGTCACGCTATTCCCTTGATTGTCATGCTTGTGTTAATGGCGGTACTCATTGTCGCCGGCTTCTTCCTACTCATTTTACCCGGGATCTATTTGTCAATTGCCTACTCATTTGCTCCCTATCTAATTGTTGAAAAAAATATGGGCGTCTGGGAGGCACTAGAAACATCCCGCAAGGCCATAACGCAATATTGGTGGCGTTATTTCGGCCTAATGTTAATTGCTCTGCTTCTCATCATTGTTGGATCAATACCGCTACTTTTAGGCCTGATTTGGGTGATTCCAATTGTTGCGATCGCGACGGGCGAGGTATTTGCAAAAACCTTTGGAAGCCCTGAGACCGAGGCTTTGACACAAGATCTTGAGTGATCCCATCCGGTTCGGCTAACGCTGAAGATATGGAGCCCTGAAAAAGTCCAGGAAATCAGAGCGCTCAGTCATACCAACGATTTCGACTGATAGCTGAGCGCGATTTTCTGAATCGCAATTATATAGGCCGATAGTCGAAGATCATCCACCTTTTCATCCTCATGCCATCGCACACGCATGGCCTGGAGCGCGTCGCGCATAGTGTCATCTAAACCGGACCGGACTAACTCTAACTCATCAGCGCCTTTTGCGTAGTTCACGCGGAAATTATCAGTGGGCGCCCACTTATCTGAGCCCACCAACGTGCTTAATCGCTCTAGCTCATTGAGCATAAGCGCTTGTGTTGCCTCCTGCGCGCGGCGCTCCATTCGACCAAAGCGAATATGCGACAGATTTTTTACCCACTCAAAGTACGAAACGGTAACGCCACCAGCGTTTGCATATAGATCGGGGATGACAACCACTCCATTAGCACGCAACAACTCATCAGCCGCCGCAGTGATGGGCCCGTTGGCAGCCTCGATGATGAGCTTTGCGTTGATGCGGGCCGCGTTGTCGGCATGGATAACACCTTCGAGTGCCGCAGGAATGAGGATGTCGCACTTGGACTCCAGCACCGAATTACCGTCTACAATGAAGGTTGCATCGGGAAAGCCCTCAATACCGCCCGTAGTATTAATCCACTCTTTGACTGCGGCGACATCGAGTCCATTGTCATTAATGAGGGCGCCGTCGCGCTCGATAATGCCAATGACCTTGGCGCCATCCTCGAGCGACAAGAAGGATGCCGCATGAAAGCCTACGTTACCCAAGCCTTGGACAATCACGCACTGTCCATCTAGACCACCTTCGAGGGAAGCGCGTTTGACATCCAGTGGTTCACGGAAAAACTCGCGCAAAGCAAATTGAATCCCTCTGCCCGTCGCTTCCAGTCGTCCCGCAATTCCCGATTTGTAGACAGGCTTGCCCGTTACGCAGGCCAGCGCATCCATTTCAGTCGGATGCAGTCGCTGATACTCATCCGCAATCCAGGCCATCTCCCGGGCGGAGGTGCCCATATCGGGTGCGGGAACATTTTGGCTCGGATGGATCAAATCTCGTTTGATGAGCTCATAGGCGAATCGACGGGTTATCTGCTCTATTTCATGTGCATCATATTCGTCTGGATTGATGCAAAGGCCACCTTTAGAGCCCCCAAACGGAACATCGACCACGGCACACTTGTAGCTCATCAACGCGGCAAGTGCCTCGACCTCGTCCTGATTGACGGCTAGTGCGTAACGGATACCGCCTTTAACGGGGGTAATGTGATCGGAATGAACAGAGCGATAGCCTGTAAAAACGTGAATCCTCTCGCGGAGACGCACAGGGAACCTAACGGTATAGGTCGCGTTACAGGTTCGAATTTGCTGAGCCAGGCCCGGAGGCAGATCTAGCAAGCTTGCCGCACGCAAAAACTGCCTATCAACGTTTGCTGTAAAACTTAACTCTCGAGAAGACATTATTAAGCCCCCACTCGGTTTCAGACTCCAGCAAGCTTACTGCCGCGTCTATAGGGCCCCCTACATCAATTCAAATCGCATCCACCCGCGCGCCCTGAGCCTTTAGTATCGGTTTCATCTGCCGATAGGCCTGCGGTGTTCGAACAAGAGGGATGCGAGGGTATAAATGGTGAATGACGTGGTACTGCATACCGGAAGACCATATGTTGCCAAAGCGCGACTTGAAACTCTGGGTATCGTTATACCGGCCAGTATCACAGCCAGGGTAATGCGGCGCCCATGACAAATAAAACTGAACATAGAACACCGCGACGATTCTCGGTAACCACCACAGCAGTGCTGCCTCGATCGCCAATCCATTAAGTGCCATGCCACAGAGGATACCCATATAAACGAGTTGATAAGCCACTGAGTGAAGAATCAGATCTTCACGACCAATGCGCTTCAGACAGCGCACATAGGGATGATCTCCGCCGTAAGGCTTAGGCTGGCGCCACTGCACACTAGCCCAAAAAAAGCCCGCTACCGTGTCGTAACGCTCACTATAATCGGGGTCAAGATCCGGATTATTAGCATGCTTGTGATGCTCCATATGCGTCGCACGCAACACGGAATAGGGTATGACGAGCGGAATGGGGCTCAGCCAGCCGACTAACTCATTAAGCCAACGCTTTGGCTTGCCAGGCATCGCGAATATCGAGTGCTGGGCTTCATGAGATGGTAAGTAGGAAGCTGCGACATTGACGGTGGCAATGATAAAACCCAGCCAGAGTGGCAGTATACCATTGAGGCACAGCACCCAGACAGCAATCCAACACGTTAAGTTACCAAGGCCCCAGGCGAGTGAAAGATACGGGAATTTATCGAGATGCTGTTTTGCTATTTCGCGCTCCATTGCACGAAGCTCGAGCTCTGTTTTAGCCGTTAAATCCATCGTCCCGTCCATGAAGCTACTCCTCCCCAGGCACCAAAAATAATGAGTGCCAGAGTCCACATATCAATACCACCAACAGCGGTGACCCCGAACTGTGCCATAATCTGAACGGAGAGTGGAGCCAAAAAAGCCAATCCAAAGAAAAAGGGTAACGCCCCCAAGAACCACTCTAATAACTTCGCAAGCATTATCTTCACTCTTATGGCTTACACGGCCCAGTTTACAACATCGCTGCTCGAATCCGCTCGATTGGAATCGATCGACTCAGTAACTTATTCGCGGCAAATGCACGCTGGGGTAATGCGCCTAAACGAGACGCATGCTCCGTTGCTCGGTCGACGAGTGCAGCTGAGGACACGACTTCGTCCAAAAAGCCGGCCGCCATAGCCGATTCTGGAGAGTGGATCTGAGCCGCCACAATGGACTCAAACCGATGCGCCTCCGCAAGTCGATAAACTGCCGGCTCATACCCAAAAGCCGGTAAATCCATATCAATGGCCGTCTCGTTCAAGCCATACTTGTAATCACCCTCGATGCCAATGCGCTTATCGGCGCACACCAACATCACAGAACCGAGCGCCAAACAGTGGCCTGTTACCGCAC
The DNA here is from genome assembly GCA_913031575.1 of uncultured Halieaceae bacterium. Lineage (GTDB taxonomy): Bacteria > Pseudomonadota > Gammaproteobacteria > Pseudomonadales > Halieaceae > Luminiphilus. Next base: position 13,813 of record CAJWEV010000031.1, read on the forward strand.
AAACGACGGGATGGGGGAAGGTAAAAATCCGAAATGCCAATTCACCACCGGCTTTAACCATGGCCGCCGCAGTTTCTGGATCCCCGCTCGAGATAACCTTCAAATCAAAGCCGGCTGAGAAACAACCATCGCGACCTAACCACATCAATGACGCTGACTTGGCTTCAACCTCGTCGAGTGCTTCATTAAAATCCTTAATCGCGTCGGGCGAGAACACGTTTCGCTTACCATCATCGTGCGTGAGGACAGCAACGTTTTCCTGAAATTCCAGTGCAACTGACATATCTGCTCCTTACCTACTTAGTGTTATTGGTTCTGTGTATCGAGCCCCTATATTTAAGCAGAATGCTGGCGCTATGACATCATCGGGGAAAGTGGATGGCCGAACTCAGTCGAGACTCAATCCGCCATATGCATTATCCGCCCGAATGCATGGTGCTGCGGACGCTAAGTGCCACCATCGCGTCATTCGATGCCAACAGAACATCGATCTCCAACGATGCTTCCCAGCTAGTTGAGTTCAGCCGAGCACGTGCCAGCGAGTCCGGCACTCTGGATGCATTCTTGCGTGAATTTGGTCTTTCAAACACTGAGGGAATTGCGCTGATGTGTTTGGCTGAAGCGCTTCTTAGGGTCCCCGACGAGCCAACTTTGGACGCACTCATCTCCGAAAAAATCCGAGAGGGGAACTGGGGCGCGCATCAGAATGCATCTGATTCCAATCTGGTAAATGCATCCGTTTGGGGTCTCATGCTCGCAGGCAAGATTGTCGGACCAGCCGATCTTCTCCAGTGGGCGTCGGCGAACTGGCTTGCAAAACTAGTGCACCGTGTTGGAGAACCCGCAGTTAGGCGTGCGACGCTTCAAGCGATGAAGATTCTCGGTGGGCAATTTGTTCTCGGGCGTGACATCTGTTCTGCTCTCAAGCGCGCGGGTAGAGACGGAACCCTGTGTAGCTTCGATATGCTAGGCGAGGGTGCGCGGACGCAAGACGATGCGGATCGCTACTTCGATAATTATCTCGCAGCGATCAAAACTGTGGGGGATGCTCGTAGTGCCTCACACCTTTTCGATGGGCACAACGTCTCAGTCAAACTGTCAGCGCTTCATCCACGGTTCTGGGAGGGTCATCGCGAAACCTGTCTTCCAGCGCTCAAGGAAAAGGTCTTAGCCTTGGCCATAACGGCACGACGGTTAAATATTGGCATAAGCTTAGACGCAGAGGAATGCGCTCGACTCGAACTTACGATGGACGTATTTGAGTGGCTATGCGAGCAGCCCGAGCTTGAGAACTGGCAAGGGCTTGGATTTGTACTGCAGGCGTATCAAAAACGCGCGCTTAAAGTGGCTGAGTGGTTAATCGTGCTCGCGCAATCCCGACCGACGGGGATTATGGTGCGATTGGTAAAAGGCGCTTACTGGGATGCCGAAATTAAGATAGCCCAGCAGCGAGGGCTAAGTGACTACCCGGTGTTTACCCGTAAGTCTCATACCGACGTTTCTTACGAAGCCTGCATGCGCACCCTTTTATCCTGCCCAGATATCTACTGTCAGTTTGCGACCCATAACGCTCTGGCGATTGCTCAAATCCGTGAAGCTGCCGGCCAGCATGATCGGCCCTTTGAATTCCAAAAACTTCATGGCATGGGTGATTTGCTCTATGCCCTCCTTAAAGAGCAAGATCCCAGCGTTCGGATAAGAACCTATGCGCCTGTAGGACAGCATGAAGACCTACTCCCCTACCTCGTTAGAAGGCTTCTTGAAAATGGCGCCAATAGCTCCTTTGTAAATCGATTTCTCGACGCTGACCTCCCCGTCAGCGAGTTGGTATCAGACCCACTGAGCGCATTGCCCACTGATGCTGCTTCTAGCTTTTCGCAGATACCCCTGCCCCGGGACATTTTCCAAGGCAGCGATATTCCCTGGGTGTCGTCAATAGGGTTTGACCTCGATGAGCGATCAACGGGCTCGAGGTTCGAGACAACCGACTTTCAGATGATAGAGCTGCGCTCTAACAGGAGCCCGCGACAAGGGTGCGAGACAGATATGACTGAGAATGCAACCAGAGACCTTCGCTCGTCAACATCACCGGCAGATTCGAGCGTTGTCGGGCAGTACTCGGAGGCGACTCAAGCAGATGTCATCGCCGCCATTGAACAGGCTCATAACTCGCTAACCGATTGGTCTTTAAGATGTGTCACCGAGCGTGCTGCCATTCTTGAAAGGGCCGCTGAGATATTCGAAGCCCGGACCGCTGAGTTTACGTCCTTAATCGCCAAAGAGGCAGGGCGCACATTAAACGATGGTCTCGATGAAGTTCGAGAGGCGGTCGATTTCTGTCGCTATTATGCCGCACAAGCAAGGTGTCTAATGGACTCGGAGCTGCAACTACCGGGTGTCACTGGTGAAACCAATCGGCTTTCGTATGCGCCCCGCGGGCCATGGCTATGCATTAGTCCCTGGAACTTCCCACTGGCCATTTTCACCGGTCAGATTGTGGCAAATCTCGCGGTGGGTAACACGGTAATAGCGAAGCCTGCTGAGCAAACTCCTCTCGTCGCGCGATTGGCCTGCGATGTGCTTAAAGAGGCTGGCGTTCCTGAGGGCGTAATAAACATAGTCAATGGCGATGGCCCCACTCTTGGGGACTGGCTATTGCCCGATGAGCGCATTGTCGGTGTCTCATTTACAGGCAGTCACCCTAGCGCCCGAGTCATCAACCGGCAGCTCGCCTTGCGCGACGGGCCGATCATTCCCTTCATAGCGGAGACGGGCGGAGTCAATTGCATGCTTGTGGACTCGACGGCCCTGCCCGAGCAGGTTGTTGATGACGTTATCACCTCTGCTTTCAGATCCGCAGGCCAGCGGTGCTCAGCGCTTCGTGTGCTCTTTGTTCAGAGCGATGTGGCTGATGGGGTCATCAAGCTGCTCTCAGGAGCAATGAAGGAGCTGAAGGTAGGCGACCCTCACAAGCTATCGACCGATGTGGGACCGGTCATTGATCAAGCTGCCCATGACCGTATCTCGGCACACCTCACGCATTTAGAGGAAACAGCTACCTTTATCACGAAAAGCCCCTCGCCCGACCCCGAACTACTAGGCTACTTCGTTGAACCGCAAGCGTGGGAGATTTCGAGCTTGTCAGCCTTGCGCGAGGAGGTCTTCGGCCCAATTCTACACGTAGTGAGATATCACTCAGAGGATCTGGATACGATCATCAAGGACATCCGCAGCTCCAAGTTCGCGCTCACAATGGGCATACACAGTCGACTGAAAGGGGTACACGAACGCCTGGCAAAAGAGCGCTTAGTCGGCAACTTATATATTAATCGAGACACTGTAGGCGCTGTGGTTGGGAGTAATCCGTTTGGGGGTCATGGCCTCTCTGGAACAGGACCTAAGGCGGGTGGCCCCAACTACCTAAGACAGTTGGTCGTCGAGCACACGGTAACCGATAATGTGACCGCCCTTGGTGGCAATACGGAGCTTTTCAACCTTGGATAATCGAACTCGAGTCCCTGTCCTCTGTGGCGTCACAGGGTGTCGCTCCGTATGATGATTGGCACCTAACAATAAACACATTTCTGGAGGTCGGAGTGGACTTGTTCAAAGGAAAAACAGTGATTGTCTCAGGAGGCGCTGAAGGCATCGGTTTCGCAGTCGCGCAGGCCGCGGGGCGAGAAGGCATGAACGTGGTCATCGCTGATATTTCCCAAGATACCTTGGCCACCGCCGAGGCGACTCTGAGCAAGCAGGGTATTCCCGTTTTGGCACTGACGGCGGACGCCCGAAGTGAAGCTGATTGGAACCGGGTTGCAGACGCTGCGCTCGGACGATTTGGCGCGATTCACGCACTGATGAATAATGCAGGCGTAGGCGGAGGCGGTTCCAGCGGTCCGATCGAGGACCACTCAGCGGAAGACTGGCGCTGGACGATCGACGTCAATCTCATGGGTGTGGTCTTTGGGATGAAATCTGTTGTGCCTCACATCAAAGTCGCGGGCGGTGGTTGGATAGTCAATGTTGCTTCCATGGCGGGCATGAATGGCTTCCCTTACGGCGGCGCCTACAATGCTACAAAACTCGCTGTCGCTGGTTTATCCGAAGGTTGGTCAATGGAGCTCGCACCGTGTGGCATCCATGTGGCAGCGCTTTGCCCCGGCTTTGTGCGGACAAGAATCTATCTCTCTGATCGTGTCAGACCCGCCGATTACGATGACAGCCATCGAGAGCTTGTTGTTTCAGACGACGACCTTGACCCGGAGACAATGACGACCGGATTATCCAATGAAGTTAAAAACGGGATTGACCCCGATCTACTCGCGGCACGAGTCATCGAGTCATTACAGGCGAAAGATACCTATATTTTCACGCACCCATCGTTCAGAGACGGCATTCGCGAGCGTTATGCGATGATCGATAGATGTTTTGAGAGTGCAACCAATAGTCCGCTCGTGGGCAATGTCACTTCCTCGGTCTCAAACCCTTACATCTTTAAGTAGCCCTCTCTTTAAGGCCATCAGCTGCGATTCGAGGGCGTCCATTACGGTGTAAAAAGCAGCCTCTACCTCTACTTCATTGCCCATTACACGAGATGGGTCGGGCATACCCCAATGTGCACGAGGTGCATCGCTCATCCACAAAGGGCAAGCCTCGTTCGCGGCGCTGTCACAGACAGTGACCACCAAGTCAAACTCCTGACCGGCAAAATCATCCCATGACTGGCTGCTCAAGCTCTTGGTGGGGAAGCCACGAGCAGCGAGGAACTTAAGCGTCAGAGGATGAATCTCTCCCGCGGGTTGGCTCCCCGCACTAACCGCGTGAAAGGCACCCTCAAACTGAGTATTCGCGATAACCTCGGCAAGCACGCTTCTGCATCGATTATGAGTACAGATAAACAAAAGATTAAATGGTGTTACCACCTACTTACTCCCAACCTGCCCTATCTTGATGACCGTCAATGAGCACGTCATTTCACTACTACAATGCAGTTTGCCTTAGAACAACTTTTCTCACGCAAGTTGCCAACTCAAATGCCGCGCTAAATAACTTCGATGAGCGTCGTCCCAAGTAAAATACTTATCTAACATGGCTTTGCCGCTAACTGCTTCTGCTCGCTTCAAGCCACCTTCCTAACTACTTTTTTTGCTACTTTTCTGGTCTAACTGCCCGTTGCTCTACCCTACCGCCTACCCTTCTGTGCCTAATTCTTTTAGGGTACACGCCCTTCATGACAGTTATGACGATTCTTTGTCGATGTTGACCGTTCCAACACAGCGCATCCTTTCATTTGGTTTCATCGCCTTCGTTCTCATTGGCCTGGAACAGGGTCTGCTGGGCCTATTCGTTGCTGAACTCGGAACGAAGCTCGCTAAGTCACCTGAGGACTTAGGTCTCTTTTTTGCGCTCCACGGTCTTGGCTCTGCCGTCGTAACCGGATCAGCGCTTATTGGATGGATGGAGCAGCGAAATAACAAGCGCATAGCGCTCGCCAGCCTATCGCTATGTCTCGGTTCGATCCTTGTCGTAACAAGCGATTACTGGCTTCTAAAACTTATCGCAGCGCCACTGCTTGGCTTCGGCTTTGGCGGCCTCTCGATGTCGTTTAACACACTTTTCGTGACCCACTTCTCACGGAAAAATGCAGGTCTCCTGAACGTCTTAAATGCTACCTACGGCCTTGGTGCTGTCGCTGCGCCCTGGCTTCTCAGTCAGGGACTTCTGACGGGTAGCGAGCTTTTTGTCGTTATTGCTATCGCGTCAATGGTTGTCTGCCTTGGCGCCTGGAATATTGATGACCGAATACCCACTCGGTCGGCTGTCACATCTGAGAACGAGCAAGTAGCACGTATGCTGCCGTTACTTTTAATTGCCTTCGCTATTCTCTTCATAGAGGCAGGTCTCACGTATTGGATGCCATCACTGCTAAGCGATCCTTCAGGTGACGGTAAGGCGGCCGCGGCCTATATGGCGCGTTTCTTTTCCTGGTTCGTCATTGTTAGGCTTGCCGCCGCCGCGCTGGCGATTTGGGTCTCGACATTAGGTTTCGCTGTCTTCGGGCTCGCAGGCATCTTTTGCTCGCTGATCCTTGTATTAGCCGGCGCTATATCGCTGTCAGGTACCAGTTTCACTGGCGCCTTTATGGGTTTGATCTTCCCCAATGCTTACGCATGGATGCTCACCAAGGGCGGCGGCGGTACAACCACGGGCGCTAAAATCCTGCTGAGTGCGATCACCGGTGCAACATTGGGCCCATGGCTTCTCGGCTGGGTTTTACCGTACTTGGGTCAAAGTGCAGTATTGTGGCTTTTGAGCTCACTTAGTCTAGCCACTGCCGCATTGATGCTGATCACCCATTTAAATATTGGGTACCGGACGTCTGATCGATCGCAATAGATGTCTGAGTCGTCGATACATGATTAGATAGCCCAACGATCAAACATCCGCAATTGAATAATTAATCTGGGAGTCTCAGTACATGGATACATCAACACTATTTTCGCTCGAGGGAAGAACGGCGCTCGTTACCGGAGGATCGCGCGGCATTGGTAAAATGATCGCTTCTGGTTTTATTGCCCAGGGCGCAAAGGTCTACATTTCATCGCGAAAGGCAGATGTCTGCGATGCTGTCGCCGATGAGCTTGGTCCAAACTGCGTCTCTTTACCTCAGGACGTGAGCACCGTCGCAGGTTGCCAGATGCTGGCGGACGCGTATTTCCAGCACGAGAAATCGCTGGATATTCTTGTAAACAATGCGGGTGCCGCTTGGGGAGAGGCCTTCGAAACCTTTCCCGAGAGTGGTTGGGATAAGGTCATGGATCTGAACGTCAAGTCACTGTTCTTCCTCACACAGGCGCTCCATGGACCACTTAAAGCAGCCGCATCGAGAGAGCAACCAGGCAAGGTCATCAACATCGCGTCTATCGATGGCATTCGGATTAATCCTTGGGAAACCTACAGCTACCAGGCGTCGAAAGCAGCGGTGATTCAGCTCACAAAGCGCATGGCAACCCGCTTAATTAAAGACAGTATTAACGTAACTGGCATTGCACCCGGCGCCTTCGCATCTGAAATGAACAAAGCGGCGCGCGACTTTGGCGATGCAGTGGGTAATGGCGTGCCATCAGGTCGTATCGGCCGTGATGAAGATATGGCTGCGGTAGCAATCTACCTGGCTGCCCGCAGTGGAGACTACGTTGTTGGCGAGACGATTGCCGTTGATGGTGGCGTTGTGTACGGCTCAGCCGCAGAAACCATTAGTCCCTAAAGCCCGTATCACTGTGAAACAAAAAAGCCCCATTCAAAATGACTGGGGCTTGCTTTACACCTTTATTTAAAAAAGCGCCTCAGAGACTGTTTTACTGGCCCTGCGATTTCTGTTGGTTGTAGAGCGGCTCCATCATCTGGTCGACACCAAAGGTTGCAGGACGCTGACGCGGCGGATATTGAGCCAGTGTGGTCAAGAATTTTTGAAGCTCAATGCGCGCAACGGCGATACGCGGAGGGACCTTACGCACCCACCAGTCTTCATAGTTATCGGCATGTACATCCGCCCGCTCGAAGGGGTCGCGCCGCAAGTGAAATACCTTGGGAATTCGTAATTCGTCAAACTGCTCTCGCCACACCGCAAACCCTTGAGCTCGCTGTTCAGCAAAAACCACCTTCCAGTCTCCAGTTCGAATCGCGGTTAACACACCATCGTCGCTCCAGTAAAAGAACGAGTTTCGTGGACCAAGATCCGTTTCATCTTCGAGTAAGGGAAGGAAGTTGTAACCGTCGAGATGATTCTTATAAGGCTTACCATCAACCGTCACCCCCGCTTTGAGTTCGGCGACGACATTGGGACGACCCGCAGCAGCCATTAAGGTTGGCACCCAATCTTCGTGAGACATGATCTCGTTAATGACCTTCCCCTCTTCGATTCGGCCGGGCCAGCGAACCATCGCTGGAACGCGGAAGCCGCCCTCCCAGTTCGTATTCTTCTCGCTTCGGAATGGCGTAATCGCAGCATCCGGCCACGTATTGTAGTGCGGACCGTTATCGGTCGAGTACATTACGATGGTGTTGTCGGCGACCCCCAACTTATCGAGATGGTCTAGTAATTCACCGACCATCATGTCGTGCCCCACCATGGCGTCGTTATAAAAGCCCTGGCCCGAAAGCCCGCGCTCGTCATCAGCCGTGTGGGTAAAGAAGTGCATGCGGGTTGTGTTGTACCAAACAAAGAAGGGCTTGCCCTGATCGACTGCACGCGTCATAAAGTCAAGTGCCGCAAGCTTGAACTCTCGATCAACCGTTTTCATACGCTCGCGCGTTAAAGCGCCAGTATCAACGATATCGCCGTCAGCAAAACTGTGGATTACACCGCGCGGTGAAAAAAGCTTAACGAGCAATTCATTATCATGCGGGTAGTCAGGATCCTCTGGCTCCTCCTCTGCATTTAGGTGGTACAGGTTGCCGAAAAACTCATCGAATCCGTGGTTGGTGGGAAGAAACTCATCCTTATCTCCCAGGTGGTTCTTGCCAAATTGCGCAGTGACATAGCCCTCGTCCTTGAGGAGCGACGCTAGGGTGACGTCCTCGGGCCTAATACCAAGGTCAGCACCTGGCGAGCCAACTTTCGTCAATCCTGTACGAATCGGTGACTGACCTAAGATGAACGCAGAGCGTCCAGCGGTACAACTTTGCTGACCATAATAGTCAGTGAACTTGGCGCCCTCTTCGGCAATCCGATCAATATTTGGTGTATCGTAGCCCATCATCCCCATGTTGTTTGTAGAGAGATTCCAAAAGCCAATGTCATCGCCCCAGATGATCAGCATATTGGGCTTGTCTTGCGCCAATGCTTGGCCAGCAAATACAAAGCTCAACAGAAAAAAAATAACGCGCATGGGTTCTTACCCTTTATTGTTAGAGTCGCATTAGATTACTGCCTCACGTCGCCAATGGCGACTATTCGAGAGAGATTTCTCTACCTCGTTTGAAACCTCGAGCGAGACTTAAAGTGCCATTGAGCTCCATCGAGCCATTGGAGAGAAGGAGCTAGGGCCAACATGCGTAGGGTGACGTTTCAACAGACCGAGGTCATTCCCAACAAAATTATATGTGTTGGTAAGAACCACAAGGCACACATCGAGGAAATGGGCAGTGTACCGTCGAACCAAATGACCGTGTTCATGAAGCCCAACGCCTGTATCAGCGATCAACTTGTGGCCCATCGTGGAGAACAAATACATTTCGAAACGGAAATTTGTTTGCTTATCCAAGGCGGTACTGTGGCTGGAGTAGGTATTGGACGCGATCTCACCAAAAGAGCTACACAAAAAAATTACAGTAGCTGGCCTACCCTGGGAGCGTTCTAAAGCCTTCGAGGGCTCCGCAGTATTCAGCCATTTTGTCGATGCACCAAGTTCGCTGACTGATCTCGAATTAGAACTTTACATTGATGGCGAACTTCGCCAGCGGGGTGGTCCAAGAAAAATGCTCTATACGCCAAGTATCATCTTAGAAGAGCTACGCTCTTTCATACCTCTTGAAGATGGCGATATTGTCATGACCGGAAGAGCCTCTGGGGTCGGTCCGGTCGAAAAAGATGCGCTTTTTGAAGCGCGACTACTCTATGCCCGTACTAAACTGGTTGGCGCTTCATGCCGCGCAATTTAAAGCCAACAGAGCACTAACCAGCATACACCTTCACGAATTCAGGTCTTCGATAAACTCGTCGATTTCCGCAGTCGTAGTTGTGAAAGACGTTACCAAGCGATACGCCTTGGGTAACGATGGCCACGCGTAAAACATGTGTCCGCGTTGCAGAAGTCTCTCCGCAACACACTCATCCATGGCAATAAATAACTCATTGCCGTCATAACCAGCCAGAATTGAAGCATTGTTTGACGAAGAGATACCATCCCGAAGTCTAGCCATGTTTGTATTTGAGGCTGTAGCTAGCTCAAGCCACAGATCACC
>CAJWEV010000032.1 GCA_913031575.1 uncultured Halieaceae bacterium
TGCTATTGAGACCAGCTTGAAGCAAAACCCCGTAAATACAGCAAACAGCAGTTGGTCATTTAAAGTCGATGCGGCTCGTTGGGAATTGGTACATTATAACAGTACCGATGCTAAAATATAGAATGTGGTTGTGCTTGATCACTCGCGAAGCTAAGGATTCCTATGAATTTAAAAAACAAATTGTTGCCCAATAAAGAGCAAATAAAAGCCTTTGTGAAAGAAGATCTCGGCACACCAGTTCATATGGTGAACCTGCTTAAGTTTAAAGATAAGGCAGAGTATGAAGATGGTCGCGAAACAGACCTGACGGGGCAAGAAGCCTATGCGATCTATAGTGCAGAGATTAAGGGGCATATCGAAAAAGTGGGTGGACAAATAATTTTCGAAGGTCAAGCTAGTCAGCTGCTAGTTGGAGAGGTAGACGATCTTTGGGACATGATCGCTATTGTCATGTACCCCGACGTGCAGGCGATGATGAAGATGACCAGTGCTCGTGCGTATGATGATATCGCCATACATCGAATCGCGGGTCTGGAGGGGCAATTAAATATTAAAACACTTGAAGGCCCACTCGCTCCTTTACCTAAAGTCTAATGGTCCGGGCGGTCAAGTTTTAATCCTTGCGGAACTTAGTCCAGTCTGGAACGTCAGCAACAATTGGCGCATAGAAGGGCAATGCGTGGATGCGCTCTACATAGGCGGCGTACTCAGGCCAGCGCGACGTGTCAATGCTTGCGCCTGCTAGCTTCAAATTGACGAAGCTAGTCGTTAACGCGATGTCTGCTAGTGTAAACATTCCTGCAACCATGTAGTCATCGTTTCCCAGGCACTTTGTCAGGTAGTCAAGTGCTCGGGGCAGGGTTTTTAGGAGTAAATGGTCGACGAGCTTCGTGTTTGTTTCAAGCTTCAGGATTTTTGGCTTCACGACGCGCTCAAAGAAAACGCCGGCTGTTGCCTCGCTAAGCTTCGTACCTCCGTACTCCTGAAACCACAGTGCCCTAGCACGGCGCTGTGGGTCGTTGGGCAATAGGGGCGGATTAGGGTAGCGTTCCTCTATGTAGCTCAAGATCACCGATGAGTCGGGCAATACAAAGTCGTCTTCATGCCATATGGGTATCTTAGACAGCGGGCTTAGCTCCCGAAATTCAGCTGGGGCGCCAAAAGGCGTTTGCTCCACGTCTTCGAAATCCACACCCTTGTAGGCGAGGGCTACCCTGACCTTGCGCACATAAGGTGACACGGTGCCACCGTACACGCGCGGCTTCTGGGTGTTCAATGACTTTCCCATAAAGTAAGTTAACTTAGCCTCAAGATTCCCACTACCAAGCCACTCGTAATCAATTCAAAGACCATATCTAAGGTGCCTGCCTTGCTCATAAGCCGAACACTGCGCCGAGCATACTCGAAATTACCTTTGTTGCCTGTGGCTTGCCTAAACCCTGATGACGGCGCAGTCGATGCCACATCTCAAACGACACGATAGCGTTTGCCGAATCACGCGCGGTTCGGTCTAAACCTTTCAGTTCGGGTAGCCACGAGTCTGCTTCCTGGCGCAAACTGCTTTGGTGCCGCGCATAGTTCTTGCGAAGTGCTTTCGACCGCCATAACTGGGCTTGAGTGGATAAAATAATATTTTCATGATGCTCCCAAATGAAGCTCCGAAGATCTATCAGCTGCGCTATACGTTCGGCCAAGGGAGCACCAGAATCAACCGACGGAATTCCCCCTGGAAACTCATGTTCCAGATCGTCTTGGAGCAGTTGATCGAAAGCAATATGCAAGTTTTCCATATCATCAAAGTGACGAAAGACGGAGCGAATGTTGACATCGGCTCGGGCGGCTATTTGCGCCGCACTAGGAATAAGGTTGCCCTCTTTGACTATCGCCATGGTTGTCTTGAGGATCGCCTCTTTCATGCGTTCACCGCGTGCAATACGACCGTCTTGCTCAACCGCGTTTTCGGACGCTGGCATGCTTTCATCCCCTAGTTCACAAACCGAAGTCATATGATGACGTGGTAAGACAAATAATTCTAGGGCAGCTGCGGGAATCGATCGTATACCTAGTGTTCAGGCGGCCGTGACTTTCGAAATTCCTGTATCGCTGCCAGGGCATCTGCGTCCGATACTTCGGCGGCGAGATCCGAGTCGCCAACCCGCATTAATTCCCTCCCTGTAACTGGGATTTCAATGTCCAGCAATTCTATCTATTTGAGTTTCATGCTAAATCGACAGCCCGCAAAATCAGTATCGGGCATAACAATTAGCAGTGTTAATGCTAATATATAGAAAGTTAATCAGGCTTAATATAATTTTGTCCTTAAATACCCTAAATACCGAGCTTTTTTTCTCAATCATTGGGTTGATAACATCAAGTGGCGCACCCTATGCTAAAATATTACAACAAGCCATACATAGTAAGTCCGTAAGATGAGCGAGCGAAAAGCCGAAGGCTATGATATTTTGGCAGTCGAGCAGTGGATCTCGCAGGAAATACCTGCTTTGGCCCCACCTTTCGAGTGGGCGCGACTTGAGGGTGGCCACTCGAACTTGACCTATCTGCTGCAGGACCAATTTGGGAAACTTGCAGTTATTCGCCGCCCGCCGAAAGGAGAGTTACTGCCCAAAGCCCACGATATGAGCCGTGAGTGGGCATTGATTTCGTCGCTCGGCGCCATCGGGTTTCCGGTGCCCGCAGCCTATGGCTTTTGTGAAAGTAATGAGGTGACCGGAGCCTGGTTCTATGTGATGGATCATGTCGAAGGTCGGTCTCTGCACAACGCACAACACACATTGGATTGGGTGCCCGAGGATAGGCGGACCGATCTAGCATACTCACTTATTGACGCACTTGCTGATTTACACGTACTGAATCCGGATGACATAGGTCTGGGGGAGCTTGGCAAAAAGGGGGGATATGTAGCGAGACAGTTAAATACCTGGTACCGCTCTTGGACGGCATCGATCAGGCCTGCGGGATACGATGATGATCGGGTACATGAACTTCATCAGTACTTTACCGGGCATATTCCAGAGCAGGGGATAGCGCGCGTGGTCCACGGTGACTTCGGTTTTCACAATTGCCTCGTCAATGAGCAATCCACCATTGCGGCCGTCGTAGACTGGGAACTGGCCAGTCTCGGTGACCCGTTGGCGGACCTCGGTTACACCCTGAATCTCTTCGGGGAGAGTCAGACCGAAATCGATACCAACCCCGAGATGGCTACGTCGGTGCCTGGATTTCCACCCCGAAGTTCACTGGCGGCTCGCTATGCAGAACGTACCGGGCGCGCGCTAGAAAAGCTGGACTATTACAGGGGGTTCAACTACTGGAAAAGGGCAGTCATTGTCCACGGCGTTTACGCCCGTTACGCGGCAGGCCAAAAGAGCACGGAAGGCATTGAACTCAATAGGCTGCTGCAGACAATCGACTCATCCCTGAGTGCAGCAAAACAGGCTGTAGACAGGCTGGAGTACTAAGTGGAAACAAAGATAACAAACTGGGTAATCCGCCTCATTATAGGGCTATTGATTATGCTGGCCCTTGCTTATTTGGCCCGCAGTAGTCTATTGCCGGCACGTACGGCAGGTCTGTTTTTGGATTATGCAGACGGGGTGGATTGGATTCCGGCGCCCCAGAACCCGCTTTTTGGCGGCGGCAGCATTGAATTTGCCGGATACGACCCGGTGCAGTTAGCCGGCCCAGATATGGGTGAGTGGGAGGAAATGGTAATCGTAAGTTTTTCCAGCGACGATCGCTATGAGGATTTCCTGAGGCGCATCGAAGCGCACCAGGGTTTGTCGCGCTACAGTCTTTCACTGTTTTTGCCCGGGTATGAGCAACGCATGTTTGTCAATTGGATGCTGCGTCGCGATCGGGGAAACGATAGCATCAATATTGAGGATAGGGCCACGATCGACGAAGCTATTCCCGCCAATCCCCGTTATGTTAATCGTTGGCAAGAAATATTTTCCGGCGCCTATCGGGGTGAAATAGTCTTGCTTAACTTTGTAAGCCGCAACAAAGATATTGGTGAGGCTGAGGGTACTGAAGACGCCGAGGAACTGGAAAAGCAATATAGTAAATCTGCGATGCGTATTCTTGGCAGAATGGGGGCACAACTTGCCGCTGTAGGCAGCGTAGAAAAGGTTGTAGTGGGTCCGGATCCGCGGCAGCACGACGAGTACGGTTTCGGCCACTATCCCTCCGTTGATGCTTTCGAGGTTGTATTTACAGCGCGCGGTCGACTTGACCTCGTTCCCACCCGGAACAAGGCGATGAACGAAGACCGTTCTGCGGGCTATTGGGTTAAACCGTACGCACCCTTCAAGCTCACCGCAGAGGACCGCTGACGCCGACTAGCCGCGGGAGATGCTCTGTGGGGAATTTTCTACGGTGAAAACGAGTGCGACCGTGCATATGCTGGAAATCAACTACTCTCAGAAGAGAAGCAGTAAAGGAGAAAGGTTGAACGTATTCGAATACTGGGTGATACCAGATCCCCCTACACAAAGAAGATGCGGGCCGTCTTTATATGCCCGCAATGTTGTGCAATGCCGCAGCATTAGCGGCAGGTGAGAGTGAATGGGAAGCAGAAATTGATGGCACCGCCTGGAGCCAGAAAACGTTTCCCTACCAAGTGAGGTGTCTGCGCTGGCTCAACGAACAATACGATGCTCTTGGCGCGGACAGCCGCGACAGAGTGGACGCAGCATTGAAAGGCACCGGCTGTGAAATGCTGATTGGCCTGAACTAGCTACATTCAAAGGAGTAGTGATGAAAAACCTCAAGCAAAAGGTCGCTGTAGTTACAGGAGCAGGTTCCGGTATCGGTCGCGCCACGGCTCTGGCTTTGGCAAATGAAGGTTGCCTACTGGCAATATCTGACATTAATGAGTCGAACCTGGAAGAGACACGCCTTGCTATTGAAGCCCTTGACGTGAGAGTACTGGCCACTGTGCTGGATGTTGCTGATAGGGATGCTTTCGAGAAGTATGCGAGTGATGTTGCGGTCACTTTTGGTAGGGTCAATATTGTTATTAACAATGCCGGAGTCATTGTGCGGAGCAGTCTGCAAAACATCAGCATGGAAGATTTTCATTGGATTATGAATATCAATTTTTGGGGGATGGTGTATGGCAGCATGGCTTTTCTTCCCTATCTAAAAGAATCTGGCGAAGGGCATATCTGCAATGTCTCCAGTATGTTCGGCATGATGGCGCCTGCCAATGTGGGGGCATATGCCGCCGGCAAGTTTGCGGTCAGAGCGTTTAGCGAAACCCTGCGTACGGAGTTGGATGTCGAGGAATGTGGCGTCAGCGTGACCTCGATTCATCCGGGCATGATAAAAACTACAATCTTGCGCGATGGGAGACTGGATCCTTCTCTACTCGAGGAAATCGGGGCGGCGGATAAAGAAGAAGCCCATGCTCAATACATCCAGAGAGCGTTTAATACCCCGGAGAAGGTCGCCGATAGTATCGTCAAGGGCATAAAGAAAAACAGGATGCGAGTACTGGTTGGGTTTGATGCCTATCTTGTGGACTGGGCAACGCGCCTGACTCCGGTTCTATTTCGCCGGCTCGCGACCAAAGTATTAAAGATGGATAAGGCCAAGAGGCAGAAAACGGCGGTAACGTCTACATGAGTCGCAAGCTTGGAGAGGAATGTTTTTAAATCGATTGTGGGTTTATCTATGAGCGCCGAAGAGTCTCCCGAGAAGAACCTGGATATTATTGTCTTTGGAGCCACCAGCTTCGTCGGAAAATTGGTGTGTCAGTACCTCGCCAAGCAATATGGTGTCGATGGGCAGGGCACTGGTCGCATTTCAGAACGTGTGCGATGGGGTGTTGCCGGACGTTCCGAGGTAAAACTGAACGAGTTTAAAAAATCGCTAGGAGCGGATGCAGAGCATCTGCCGGTGGTTCTCGCCGATGCAGCTTCAGAGGCAGATTTACTCAACTTGTGCGAGCAAAGTCGGGTCATAATTTCAACGGTAGGCCCCTACGCACTATACGGTTCCCCCCTAGTGAAAGTGTGTGTTGAGACAGGAACTGACTATTGCGATCTTACCGGGGAGCCACAATGGATTCGGCAGATGATAAGACGTTACGAAAACGTGGCTAAGAGCAGCGGTGCCCGCATCGTTCATAGCTGCGGTTTTGATTCTATACCGTCTGACATGGGCACTTGGTTCCTGCAACAACAGTCAGTGCGAGAGCACGGTGAAACCTGCGCGGAGGTCTGCATGCGTGTTCAGGCCAGTAAGGGCGGGATATCAGGAGGAACAATAGCCAGCCTGCTCAATCTGTGGAAGGAAGAAGCGAAAGATCCTGAACTGCAGCAAATCATGGCAGATTCCTATTCAAGTTGCCCCGCGGATATCGTCAGGAACAGTGGGCAGCGAAGTATCAGGCGGGCGGAGAAGGATACCAATACGCAAGGATGGATCGGCCCTTTTCCTATGGCGCCAATCAATGAACGGATGGTGTTGCGCTCTAATGCGTTGGCGCCCTATCACAAAGACTTCAGCTACAACGAGGCAGTGGTAACTGGCTCGGGGGTTGTCGGTGAATTCGGCGCAAGGGTGTTGGCGGCAACGGGGCGTATTGGCAGTTACGTGCTGCGTTTCCCATCTTTGATACGGCTGCTGGAAAACAAGGTGCTTCCCAAGCCTGGCGAAGGTCCCTCGCCTGAAGCGCAAGCACAGGGCTTTTTTGATTTACGGTTTTTTGGGTCAACCAGTGGCGGCAAAAAGGTTGCAGTCAAGGTAGCCGGTCATGGCGATCCAGGATATGCCAGTACAGCGAAGATGCTGAGTCAGGCTGCGGTTTCTCTTGCTTTGGATGTTTCTAAAGCTGAAAAGTCCGGTGGTTTCTGGACCCCCGCCACTGTGTTTGACGAGCGATTAATAGAGCGCCTTGAACTATATGCCGAGATGAAATTCGAGCTGCTATAGGACTTTTGAAGTCATTAGCGATTCGCCACTATCACCAATTCTTGCTCTTGTTTTTCCGCCCGCCAGCCGGCTTGGAAGCGACAGACCTCGAGCAGGCCTGATAGTTCCAGTAATCGCTCTGCCTCGGCCAGATGCTCTTTGCCCAGCTGCAGATAGAAATCTTGGATACGTTGGCATCTCCAGGCCGTATAGGGTGGGACCGCTGAACCGATACCGATGATCTCCCCGGCAGGCTTGTTGCTCAGGTCTTGATTGGCTTGTTTCACTTGGCTTAATGCCCGTTCGCCATACCACTGGCCGAAGCCGTCAAGCACGTGTTCGATGGATGGCGTGAGGTACAAGTCACCTCGATCCGATTCCCCGGCTGCCGCCAACATGTGCTCCGTCCAAAGAGAGAGACTTATACATTCCCAGTGCATGTAATTACTAAGCTCACCGGGGTCACGATAGAGATGCCCATACATTGCGTTGAGCATACCTAGGTCTGCTAGGGAGGGCCGATCACCGAGTAGGAAGGGCGTCTTAGTGAGATGGGCGTCGAGGCGGGACAGGATATCGCGCGTAGCATTTATGTGTAACTGCGGGTCATAGTCAGTTCCAGCCAGCGCAGCAAATCGTCTGCGAATTGAGGTGCCGATGCGCACGCCGTTATCAATGCCACGCTGGCGCAATTGGGCGTCCTTCACTCGTTCACTGGAAACCTGACTGAACAGCCGCTTAGCCCACTCAGCGTTGCGGTCATGGCACCAGCGGGTTGTCATTGCCCCCTCCAGAATAAAGCAATCGGCTATCAGTTCTGTGATTAGACTGACCAGGTAAAGCAAGGGATCAGCGGGGATAACTGGCCGCGCCGGGTGGCGCTTTTCGAGGGCTGCGACGATATCGCATCCATCGCGCAGTATCACACCGTCCGGGCAGATTAGCACTGGGTATATATGCGAACCGGTAAGCTGCCTAATGCGCAAAATCGACTCTATATTGGCGGTTACTTCGACGTAAGGCAGACGCTTGTATTGCAGGCAGGCTCGTACCTTCGCAGAAAAGTAGGAGTTTTTTGACCCAATAAGCTCGTACTCCTCTGGGTATATCACCAGCTGGTGTTGTTGCGCCTGGCTGGCTTTGTCCTTATCACTCATATCGGCCATCCTTTAGCATTGATTGCAAAGGGCCTATTTTAGTTCAAGTACACGGTCACGAACCGGGCGCATCCGTAAGTTGAAGAAATCCATGTAATAGTTCTGGTAGACGCGCCAGAGCGACGAGTCGCCTTGTTTGGGGAATAAGTCCATGCCCCGTGTAACATAGCTCGACGACAGGTCGAGAAAAGGAGAAGCCTGCATGCTGTCTGCATCTGCGCGGGGTGTGGCTATTCGTTTCCCGGAGCGACGCATGTGGTTGCGGAGCCGGCATACATACTTACTGATCAGGTCAGCCTTCAGTGTCCATGAAGAATTCACATAGCCAAATACCTGGCCCAGGTTGGGAAGGTCCGACAGCATAGTACCCCGATAGACGAAGTGCGATGATAAATCGACCTCCTGACCATCAATGGTCACCGAAGCGCCCCCCAGGTATTTCATGTTCAGGCCCGTTGCGAGCACAATAATATCTGCTTCCAAAGAGCTCCCGGATTCCAATTGAATCCCGGTTTCAGTGAAGCTGGAGATCTTGTCGGTAACGACTTCGGCGCGCCCTTCGCTAATAGCCTTGAACAGGTCATTCTCCGGAACTGCACAAACCCGTTGGTCCCACGGGTTATATCCGGGGGTAAAATGTTTCTCGATATCGTAGTCAGCGCCCAGTGCGTCACGAGCTTGTTGCAAGAGCGCTCTGCGGGCTAGGCCCGGCATCTTTCGCGCTATTTGGTAACCGAACATTTGTGCCGCCATCTGTTTCCAGCGCGTAATGAAGAACGCCCAAGAGTTCGGCAGGAACTTGCGCAGGGTTACAGCCCAAGGGTCTTCGATTGGTTGCGAATAAATGTAGGTTGGCGAGCGTTGCAGCATCACAGTATGGCTCGTCTGCTTCGCTAATTCCGGAATCAATGTCACAGCGGTGGCACCGCTGC
Source organism: uncultured Halieaceae bacterium (assembly GCA_913031575.1). Lineage (GTDB taxonomy): Bacteria > Pseudomonadota > Gammaproteobacteria > Pseudomonadales > Halieaceae > Luminiphilus. The sequence continues at coordinate 9,026 of CAJWEV010000032.1, forward strand.
CAATAACGATTACTCGCTTGTTCTCATAATTAAGATCTTCAGGCCACTGCTGTGCGTGTATGATCTGGCCTGAAAAACTATCACGACCCGGAAAGTCGGGCGTATAGCCGGTTTCATAATCGTAGTAGCCGCAGCACATCATTAGAAAATTACAGCTAACACAAACCGTCTCGTCGATATCTGCTCGCAGGGCCGTAACCGTCCAGCAGGCCTCGTCTGATGACCAACTGGCGCTGAGCACCTTATGCTGAAACCGAATGTGCTTGTCCACACCTGCCTCTGCGGCCGCCTCTTTAATGTAGTTGCAGATTCGGGCCCCATCGCCGAGAGATTGTTTGGCCAACCAAGGTTTGGACCCATAACTGAATGTGTACATATCGCTGTCAGAGCGAATACCTGGGTAGCGAAAAAGATCCCAGGTACCTCCGATGGCACTGCGACTCTCCAGCAATGCAAAGCTATCTTGTGGACATTCACGCTGCAGGTGTCGCGCTAAACCGATGCCGGTAAGGCCCGCCCCCACAATAAGAACATCGACCCACTGCGTTTCATTGTTCATAGCTACCCCTCAGTTGGGCCAATAGATGTAGTCATCACCCGGCCCATAAGGCTGACCTCCGTGCTTGTCTATGACCATCGGCCCAGCAATTACCGATGGCCAGATAGGGTCAACCTGTTCCGCGTTGTGCGCTGCCAGCAGTATTTCTAGTTCTGCTACTTTGTCAGGACGTTCCTCGGCCAGATTTCTTTGCTCAGTAGGGTCGGCGCTAAGGTGAAATAAAAACTTTTTCTGAGGGCTACCAGCTGGTTTATCCGGCTGGTTGGCGCGAATCAGCTTCCAGCCCTCATGCAGAACCGATTGGTGGTGACCGGAACGCCAGAACAGGGTGCGATGGGGGGGCTCGCTGCGTTCGCCCAGTGCAAAGGGTATCAGGTTTACCCCATCAATCTTGCGATCAGTCGGCAGTGCGGCATTCGCCGCGGCGGCGATTGTCGGCATCAGGTCCATGTGATGCACCGCCTCCAAATAGGGTCTTCCGGCGGGCAACCTAGCCGGCCATTTAAGGATAAATGGTACGTGCAGGCCACCTTCGAAGTGAGTCATCTTCCAGCCACGATAGGGTGCATTAATATTGGGCTGCTCGATGATGTGAGTACCACCATTGTCACTGGTGAACAGAATCAGGGTGTTATCTGTAAGGCCGTTGTCGTCTAGCGCTTCAGTGACTCTCGCAACACTGCGATCCAATGAGCGCAGCATGGATGCGTATACCCGAAGGCCGTAATCTTCAATATTTTCCAGCGCTTCAAAATCTTTGCGGCTGGCCTGTAGTGGATTGTGTGGACCCCAGTGAGCAAGGTAGAGAAAGAATGGCCGATGTCGGTTGGCCTCAATCACTCTAACCGCTTCGTCGGTGTAGTAGTCGGTTAGGTATTTCGATGGTGCGAACTCCTCACTACCATTAAAGCGCGCGGAGAATTTTCCCGAGGCCCAAACCATTCGATCAGTGACATCGTTGGAGAATTTCTGGTTGACCACATCGGGATGGTCCTCGGGCAAATAAAGGAGACCGCTGAGCTCGAGGCTGTCGTCGAAACCCTGTTGATTGGGTGCCATATTGCCTTCTGATCCGAGATGCCATTTGCCGATGTGCGCCGTATAGTATCCGCTGTCGCGCAATAGTTCGGCGACTGTGATCTCGCTTGCGGGCATACCCGCTTCGAAGACTCCAGGCATGGTGTCAGCTTTTTCAGCGTCGATGAAGCCAGGCAATGGGCCTGGATTTTGGTCAAGCATCCATTGGGATATTGTGACGCCGATTTTGGGGAAAGGAGTAAACTCATAGCCGAAGCGGGTGTTGTAACGACCTGTCATTGAAATGGCACGGGAAGGAGCACAGATGGCGTTACCCGCGTACCCGTTGGTAAAACTCACGCCTTCTGCAGCCAAAGTATCGATGTTGGGCGTCATCAGGCTGCCATCAGCGGCACCACCGTTGTACAACGAGATGTCGTTGAAGCCCATATCGTCCATCATAATTAATATGATGTTGGGTGGACGTTGGTCTGCAGGCAGCGCGGGAGTCTTGGGGCCGACAGACCAATTAACCGGTCGGTTCGGCGCGACTGGCGAAGATAAAGCCGTCAGCTTTGGCATGGCCCAGACGAGCAGATCGATACGGTTTTGCCAGCCAATAACCGCGGCGCCTGAAACAAGTAGTGAAGCTATGAAGAGTTTTCTCATCTCGGGGATTAAGCCCTCCCAACACTGTGTGCTTGCCACCAACCCACAGCGCAGCCGATCAAGCCTAGCAGCAAAGCCAGTAACAGCCTGGGGTCGCCAAGGTAGGTGAAGGGTGCGACGGGAAAGGCGATGGTTTTAGCTAGCGCGGCCACCTTGAACTCGTGCCTCCCAGCAAACTCCGGGTTGGTTGAGATCTCGATCATGTCGCGCCGGCTGCGGTAGCGAACACCCGCGGCTCCTGTCCATGTCTCCATACCATCTGCATTCACGATATCCATAGCTAGGAGGGACGCTGCATTGCCTCTGAATACAGGATGACTAGCCTTGGACAGCATCGCCGGAAACATGTATTCCATGTATTTTGCCAATACTTGATCGGTGGTTTCACCAGGCTCCACCCCTTCGATCTGCAAGGGCGTGTCGTACATTTCCATGATGTTAATCATCACGAAATCTCTGCCGTCATCTTCCTCCATGAACTTACGAAAACTAGCTAGCTCCTCGGAAGTTGCGTTCACCTTTTCAATGTAATATTCGATTTCCTGTGGGTTGAGCGGTCCGTTGAACGAGGTATACCAAGAAAAGAATCCAAGGTAGGTTACTGCGATTACCAACCAAGTCCATTTAGTAATACTCATTTCCCATTACTCCATAATTCAGAGCCATGACAGCAGAATCTAGCAGGGATGCTCGACTGACAAGCACTTTAAGTTGTATCAGTAGCTCGGCACATCGTTTTCGTCTCGCTGTTTGTGGCGGCACTTACCAAGGTGCAAGGGAAAACCGTCCATTGGTGGCCACAGCGACAAGCGCCGTCTGGAATAGAATACTTGCCATAATCACCGCACTATTTTTTATAAAGTAAATGTTTGAGCGAGTCGTACTTGCTGACAGGATCAACTGCTTCGACCGCGACGCTATTATATTAGCATTACCTATGTCAAAATAAAATTATAGGACGTACGGGTTGAAACTTTGGAAGTGCCGGTAGCGAGATGCTAGCTGCACAAGATTAGAAGGGAGAATCAGATGAGTCATAAAAATAGACAGTGGTTACTGAGAGAACGCCCTATAGGATTGGTGGGGCCGGAGCATTTTGAGCTGGTGGATTCGCCGCTGCCTGAACCTGATCTGGCTTCGGGTCAGGTACTTCTGAAGACTCTCATGCTCAGTTTCGAGCCCGCCATGCGCGGCTGGCTGGACGATAGGCCCAGCTACGTGCCCCCGGTCCGAATCGGTGAGCCTATGCGTGCACCTGGGGTGTGTCAGGTGGTCCGCTCGGATAATCCCCAGCTGCCTGAAGGAATAATGGTGCAGGGAATGGCGAACTGGCAGGAGTACAGTATTGGCGACCCCTCGGCCGCCTCATCACCGAGAGCACTGCGGGAGGGTACGCCTCCTAATCTCGCCCTGGGTGTTTTCGGTGGCACAAGCCTTACGGCCTATTTTGGCCTTCTCGAAGTAGGTCAGCCGCAAGAGGGTGAGACTGTATTGGTGTCCGGTGCGGCCGGTGCAACCGGAAGCGTGGTAGCGCAGATTGCGAGAATCAAAGGTTGTAAGGTGATCGGCATTGCCGGTGGCCGAGAGAAGTGCGAGTGGCTAATCGAAGATTGTAAAGTCGATGCGGCCATAGACTACAAATCTGAAGATCTGGACGGTCGCCTGCGCGAGCTTTGCCCAAAGGGCGTCGATATATTCTTCGACAATGTCGGGGGTGAAACTTTACAGACCGCTCTCAACCACATGGCGGACTTCGGTCGCATTGTGGCTTGTGGTTGCATCTCCAACTATAACCTTGAAAGTCCAGCGCCTGGACCAAACAACCTGAACTTGATGATATCCCGAAGCCTGCGGATGCAAGGGTTCGTTATGATGAATTACATGACTCAGGCGGGCAAGGCCCTGAAGGAGCTTTCTGGATGGGTGAATACCGGTGAGATCGCCTGGCGGGAGGACATTCAGGAAGGATTTGAAAACATTCCCGCAACGCTACAACGACTGTACAACGGCGCTAACGAGGGTAAACAGTTACTGAAAGTGTCGGATCCACATTAGGACACTAACTTGGCCGTATCGTTTTATGATTCCCGGTGTCCTGCGTTGATGATGAGTAGCTCCTAAGTTTCAGATACACACACTCGATAAAGAGCTCCTGGCGGCCCACCAGCGACATAGAAATCACGCTCGAATCCAGGATAGGTCATCATACCCGGTGCAAAGCGAGTGCCAGTAGCCATTCGTCCCTTTTCCACTACTGTCTCTAGATCGATTGGACAAGATGAAAGAGGAGGATCAGATAAATTTCGTCCGTGCGTTCAGTTCGTAACCTGATGCGTCAATGTGTTTTAGCACTTCGAACTGCAAGATATAGCAGTATTACGAGCACTATAAGTGCGGGAACCGCTCCTACGAAGGCCGGGGGGGTGTACGTGTAGTGATCGGGGGTCAACGGATGTATCGTCTGCACCATGCAGATGAAGAACTGCTGCATCACCATGAGCGCTAGCATCAGTGGGATCAGGCTCCGGTAACGCCAAAGCACCAGAAAGTTGAGCGCCGCGAAACTCATTTGAAACGCTCCTCCGCCAGATTGCAGCATATAGATCACGTCATTTGGATTAGGCGTGCCTTCGAAAACTATGATGCTAGCGACAGAGTTTATTCCTCCGTCGGGAAGTAGGAGATGCACTGCGCTGCGTAAGAAGCCGGCGGTGACGAAGAGGCAGAAGCCGTAGAAAGCAATGGTCCCACCAAGGTATTCATTGGTGACCGTTTTTGGGCAAATTATGTCTAGAGTTGATGTCAAGGTGTTTTCTCTTCAGTTATGGGATACCGATAATATTCCGCCATGGCTAGTTTGGTGAGCTACAGCGCTTTTGCAACTTGTGAGTATGTCGTGATCGGCCAGAGGGTGATCGCTATTTTCAATGCGGTCAGAGGCAGCACTTCCACTTCTGCTGAATTAGTCAATGCTCCTCTTTGCTCTTTCATCCAGACAAGTCTGCGGTGATCGATTTTGTCTTATGATTATCACGGTCCTATTATCAGCAATTTCTGCAATATATCCTCACATTCTGCCTGTTTCATCAGCCGAGGAACTGGGTATTGTGGGTGCGCTTCTGCAAGCGCTTGCCGCGCCAGCCTAGGTATATCTGACGCCTGCAACTGCGCGATACCGGTTGGGATACCCATATTCCGGTTCATCTCCCGTATTTTGTCTATAAAACGCACAGACAAGGTTTTAGCAGACTCATCATTGCGGCCCAGACCGCCAACAATCGCAAGTTTTGATAACTGCACCTCGCAGTCTTGTCGGCAAAAATCGAGTATCAAGGGCAGAATAACGGCATTGGCGAGACCATGTGGTACGCCATACAGTCCGCCGAGATTGTGGGATATGGCGTGAACATATCCAACCATAGCGCGGGTAAAGGCCAAGCCTGCGTGATGTGAGGCCATAGCCAGATTTTGGCGGCGGTCCATATCCGAGCCATCGTGATATGTCGCCTCGAGGTCTCGAAGGATAATTTTTACAGCTTGCTCGGCGTGTGAGTTGGTGTAATCGGAAGCCCAATTACCGATGTAGGACTCCACCGCGTGAGTGAGAGCATCCATGCCGGTGGACGACGTAATGTGTGGTGGTAGCCCAACCATCAGTTCCGCATCCAATACGGCGCAGGGGGGGACCAAATACGGACTTGCGACACCAAATTTCGCGTGGCTCTCTGGGTCACTCACCATTGCCCCCAGGGAACACTCCGACCCTGTACCAGCGGTGGTGGGCACTGCGAACATTGGAGATAGCGGTCCCGAAACTTTCATGCCACCCTGCATTTGGATCACAGTCTTATTCGGATTACTTATCCTTGCGTTTATGACCTTTGCACAGTCCATTGGCGAGCCGCCGCCGAAGGCGATAATACCGTCGCATTTATTTGCCCGGTAAATTTCAACGCCCGAGTCAATGTTTGCAATCGTCGGGTTAGGTCGCACGTCATCGTAAATCGTGCAGCCGATACCGGCTTTGGACAATGCTTCTACCAGCGGGTCTATCAAGCCAAGGCTCGAAATTCCCTTGTCAGACACAAGCAATACTCTTCGAACACCCTTTGATTGAATAAGGGCAGGTAGCTTCTTCAGACTACCCGGCCCGCTGAGCAATTTTGGCTCGGGAAGATCTACTCGAGCAAACATAAAGCCGATAAATTTACTCAAGCTTCGAATAAAAAATTTCTTCACCAGCCACATTTTCTTACCTTATCCAGTCTGCTGCTGAGATTGATATCGTTGCCTAGAAATCAGAATAGCTCGCGGTATTTAGGTTATGTAAATAATATGGCGTAGGATATGCTAATACATCTAGGGGCACAATTAGCGAGCACAAGGGCAGGCAACAATCAGTATGACGGACAAAAAACCAGTTTATATCCTCTATGGCTCCTATGCCTCTTACGCGACCGCAAAGCCGCGGAGCTATCTCAGAAAAAAAGGGATTCCTTTTGTCGAACGCGTGCCAGGTACACCTCGGTTTCGCGAATACGTTCGCAAAACTAGCGATAATCACCGCATACCGCAGCTCGAAACACCCAACGGCCAGGTGATACAGGATAGCATCGCGATCTTTGATGCACTGGAGTCGCAATTTCCTGAGCCTCCAGCTTATCCGCCGGGTATTCGTCAACAAATCGCTGCGCGCCTGTTCGAGTTTTTAATCGATGCTACGCTGGGGCGTTCTGCCTGGCACTACCGCTGGAATTACAAGGACGATAATTACGGCTTTGTCGGTCGAGAATTCGGCCGATCGTTCTCTCCTCATGGCGCTGATGAAGAACTTGCTCATTTTGGTGAAGTTATTGCCGAAAGAATGAATGGTTTTCGAACATCGATTTTTGCCGATACTCCTGATGTCAGACCGTTATTTGATGCGCTTTATCTCGATGCTTTGAAAATCCTGGAAACGCATTTCCGGTTTTATCCTTATTTATTCGGTGGCCTTCCGAGTATCGCAGACCACATATTGATGGGTCCCTTGTTTGGCCATTTTGGCCGTGATCCTGTGCCCTCCAATATTATGAAGCTCATGGCCCCGCGGGTATTTCGCTGGACCGAGCATATGAATACGCCTGAAATCGTCTCGCCCGAGCACCATGATATTCCGGAGGCTTATCTTGGTGATGACGAGATTCCAGAGGGCACATTGGCATTCCTGTCTTTCTGCCTTGAGACTTATTCTGCAGCTATCCTTGAATCGGTGGAGGTGTTCAATGACTGGGCAGTAGCGCAAACGCGAAAATCCTCTCGTGATCTGTTGTCCGACAAACCGAAAGATCATGAGCCCATTGTCGGCCGCTTTGAGACGCAAATTCGTGGTATGTCAATTCAGCAATCGGTAGCTACTAATGAGATATGGGTCATTCAGCGAGTTCTGGACTGGATGGATGGACTATCTGAAAGTGAAAAAGAAATTTGCCGACGCCTGCTCGTCGAATGTGGGGGCGCAGACATAATGAACCTGAAGCTGCAACGCCGCTTGACTCGCATTGGGACTTACATGGCGTTCGAGTAGGTTAGGCAGGACTGGTAGAGTCTTAATCAAACTAAAATATTTGTATTGCGTCGTATGTTAACCACGATGGTAACTTTCCTAACTGCGATTCAGACGCTTGAGATGGTGTGAGTACGGACTTAGGTCAGAAAACGGGGCCCTTTCTCGTATTGGTAAATTGATTAGTGGCTCTGGTCGGAGGACCCATCCCCTGATGCTCTTAAGGATCGCCTACGAGAATAGAGTCTAGTGTCGATACTATCCTTTTCAAAAGGCTGTGGCATCGTTCATGGGAAGTGCGGGACCAACAGCACATCGCATCCCTGGGTAGGTGATGGTAGATCAATTACTACAAAAGCGATGCGGGGCGAGAAGGGGGTGACCCGATTGTTCTATAGGGCAACCCCCAGGCAAGGCGGAGAGTCTCGTCACGAAAGACAGATGATGCGCAACAGTCAACCCGCCGATATAAAAACGATCTATTACCGCAAAGATTGCTTTCGTCTAGATCCGCTCTCTGTGTCTTATTCGCATACTCTGCCTGGCTCGAAACCCTCGAACCCTCATTATCTAACTGGAAATACCTTTGTCCCCACTGATAGGGCAGACTTCGTTAGAAGTTGTAACCAAAATCCATTCCGTAGGTACGCGGGACATTGTAGGTGCCCATGGCAGTCCCAAAAGGATCAACGATGAACTGACCGCCCGCAATGTAGCGTTTGTCGGTGAGATTGTTCCCCCAAAACCGGACACGCCATGCATCATTGCTCCAGCTGAGGCTCGCTGAAAGATCTTCTCGATCTTGATTGTAAACGCCGCTAAGGCAGCTTGCCCTGTCTTGACAATACTCTACGGAGTCGCGGAAGTTATAGCTGATTTGTGGAACCAATTCGCCACCTGCAACCTCGAACACCATGCGTGCGCCAAGAGTATAGGTATGCTTGGGCAATCTCGGTAGGTCCTCATCCGATCGATCTACAGAGCATACATCTAGAGGTGCTGGTGCCAACGAGACACAGTCTAGTCCCAGAGCAGGACCAGCTCCACCAAATAGAATCCTAGTGTCATCAAACTCTTCGATATTACCGTCGTTTAGAGCGAAGCTAGCCGTGAATTGTAAGTTAGGCGTTGGGAGCCAAGCTGCTTCCACCTCTAGCCCCTGAATTGTGGAAGCACCAGCGTTAACAGTGGTGGCCGATGGTGCTGATGCGCCAACGTCAAGTTTGACACTAGTAAGTTGACGATCGGTGTAATCCATATGGAAGAGGGCGGTGTTCAGCGTTAGCGTATTATCGAAACCGGTTAGCTTAATCCCGAGCTCATAGTTCTTGACGTCCTCAGGTCCAAAAGTACCCAACTTTCCGGTCACCTGATCGGGATTCACGTCTATTCCACCCGATAAAAAACCTTCCGAGTATGTAAGGTAGGCGTCTCCGCTGTCGATCCATCCCAAATTATCAAAGGCATACGACAGGCCAATCATGGGTGTCCATTCATCGTCCTCTGTAGAGAGGGTTTGATTCCGCTCTGGATTATTGGCAACAACCCAACCAGCTTCAGCCAAATTAAAGGACTGAGCACCTCCTGGCAAAAGCCACGAGCTTGGTGAGCCGCCGATCACGTCATCAAGCGGCATTGCAGGCGGAAACGAAATGCTCACATCCGGAGAATACGTCGCTAGAGTAAACTCCCGCGTCTCATCAGTGTAGCGAACGCCTGCGCTCAGCGTCCATTGCTCAGCTAATTCCCAATCCGCTTGGGCAAAAAATGCTGTCGACTCGTTGTTAGTCTCGGTAACGGTTTGACCAGCGAGGTAGAAGAGGAAGTTCATGCCACCTGGCAGCGGCGCCGGGCTTCCTGGAAAACGGTCAGCAGCCAGGGGGCCCTGTCCGCCGTAGACCCCTACTGAACTTTCTTCCTCAAAGTAGAACAAGCCGGTCGTATAGCTAAGTCGATCATTGAAGGCGGTGCCGGTTAATTGAAATTCCTGACTAAAAATATCGGTCTTAAAAGGCTCTGAGATCGCGTTCACCGAATTGGCGGCATTACTCGTGGCATAGGGGATACCTACGCCATCCACCATCGTTTCCTGAGTACTTTCGATATCATAGGTTGAGGTAATGCTCTTCATGCTCACACTTTCACTTATATCCCAATCCATCGTGAGAATACTAAGGTCAGTTTCTTCTTCAGTGTTGGCGACTAGATAATCGTTAATGACCGTGTCTATCCCGAGGGCACCATTTTCGGCGCAGTGTTGAGCGAGCGTTTTACCGGTGGCATTTAGTAATATCGGGGACTGCAAAATGGCCTGAAAGCCTGCCCCCGGGACATCCACAGGATTACAATCTGCGCCAAAACCCGCTTGATCAGTCTCGCTAAAGCTGTAATTGAGGTCGACAGTGAGATTATCCGAGGGCAACCAACGAAGTTGGCCACGACCACCGGTTCTACTCTCTTCATTCCTGTCACTGTCGTCCCACACGTTTTTGACATAGCCATCCCTGTGGACTGACCATAAGGAGAAGCGGGAGTTCAGTGTGCCAGGAATTAAGGGCACGTTGATCGTTGCCTTGTAGTCCTCGCGTCCGTGATTGCCTACTCGCATCTCTACATCTCCTTCCCATTCGTCAGTTGGACGATTGGTTGTGTAGATGACTGCACCGCCTGTAGTGTTTTTACCAAATAAGGTGCCTTGAGGTCCGCGAACGACCTGGACTGTGGCGAGATCTACATTATCCAATAGACCTCCTTGAGGGCGGGACAGGTAGGCTCCATCGAGGTAGATGCCGACGCCTGAGTCGAAATTGATATTGAAGTTACGAACACCTACCCCTCGGATGTAAATCTGGGCATTTGTGTCGGTAGCGACGTCGATGTTCGGGACTGATCGTGAAAGATCTAAGAGATTACGCAACCCCTGGTTACGGAGCTCATCGCCACTTAAAGCAGTGACTGCCAATGGCGTCTCTTGCAGCGTTTCTTCTTTTTTTCTCGCCGTCACCAATACTTCCTCGAGCACCATTTGCGCATCAGAGGGGAGACTTAAAAAACTTAGTGATGTAGCTGCAAATGCAGTACTGAGGGCAAGCGGAGAGATAACCGATAAGATTCTTATTTTAGCCATAGTTTAATGCTCCTAGCTGAAAAAAATGTCTTGGGATATGACGGAGATTTCGATTTGTCATAGCTTCCCATTACAACGGGTCTCCCCCTAAAACAGCGGGAGTTTCGCAATATGTGGTTAGGATGTAGCGTTGATGGTTTTCGATCCTTGGGGAAAGCGCTTTTGAAATGGCCGGGATCTTTGAATTCATTGCAAAGTACTCCAGCGCTCTTTTGTTTTGTTGGGTCACGGGCATGATCTCGGGAGGAGGTGGCAAGATCGAAATGCTCACAGTCGCCCAGTAGACGTCAGCAGCGGTTAACGTCTTACCAACGAGGTACTGAGACCCACACTCCTCCTGCGCTTCAAGACGGCGATCAATCAGGCTGACTACCGCGGCAACTTTGTCCGGAGCGTTGGAACACGCCTCTTCGCTGTAACCATATTTTCTCCCCAGCGGGGTATCGATCAAAATTCTCATATTCCAGACCATACCGTCCTCGCCCATTACGACGGCACATAGGCCAAGGGCCTCACTGCGGAGCTCGAAATCATCAGGAATCAACGAGGGGGAGCCCGGTGCACCGATTCGCTCGGCTAGCGCAAGTTGCTCAATCCAGACGTTTCTGGGCCGCTCCTCGTTATGAAACATTGTTGGCAAGCCTGTTTGGCTTGTAAGCTCATATAACTTCTCCTGACGATCCTTACCGGTTGCCTTGTCGATGCCCATGTGTGGATGCACTACACGGATCAGCGGTACGCCCTTTACAAAACAGATGTTTTTTAGGGCCTCAGAGAAAACAGCTGGCATTCCAGGGACGAACGTCACTCTGGTGCCGGTTTTCATGGCCGCAGCTTCCTCCAGGCCGATGAAGTCCGGCCCAGATGAGGTCTGCATTGTATTTGAACCTCGATCGTTTTTTGCCATGTTGCGGCACTCTTTATAAGGTTTTCGCTATCGTTATATCATTGTTATAGCATTAGGTATGCTAATAATTCAATAGAACGTTATTTATATGGACCTTTCAAAGAATAATAGGAGTGAGTATGACAATATCTGCCGAGCCGACATCAA
>CAJWEV010000033.1 GCA_913031575.1 uncultured Halieaceae bacterium
AGTTTCATTTCACCATCAGGGTCATTCCCGTTATCGAACATGACGTTGTTGCGTATTTCGACCTGATCGGAGTGAGGGTCCGAATCCTTGTCGCTGGCAACCTCTGTCACGAAGTCGCCGCTCGTTACGATAATCCCGCCTGTGTTATTACCCGTGATGATATTGTCTTCGATAACGACTTTATCGCCAGACATCACCAGAATACCGGTTCCAGATGGTATGCCTGCTACCAGCGAACCAGGGATGGCGAAGTTGGGTGTGTTATTGTTGGTGACGAAGTTGCGTCTGACAATGGCGTCGTAAGATGACTTGATGGGCAGCCCGGGTGTAATAAATACTAAAATGCCTCCAGTGTTGTTTCGTGCCACGTTGCCTTCTACCAATACGTGCCGGCTGTTTTCTACTTCGATGCCTGCAACATTATCGAATACCTGGTTATTTCGAACATCGATGTAATCGGACATGCCGACGTAGATGGCAGCATCCTCGATCTCGCTCAGAATGTTGTTCTCGATAAGCCCGTTGTGACCGAATTCTGGAAAGATGCCATAAAGCCCGGTATCAATGACCCAGTTGTTTCGAATCGAGAAGTTGTTTCCCGACTGCCCCATGATCGCATTGCCCTTGTACTTGGTGATCTTGAACCACTCGACACTGAAACCATTCCCTGAATATAAAATGGCGTCGTTCAGTGTTTTTTGACCATCGAGGTGAGGCCACTCACCATTTTCTACGATGCCGATGAGCGAGATGTCATCTTTGTCGACATAGACAGTCTCGTGATAAGTGCCAGGGAAGACTTTGATTGTGTCACCGGCCTTCGCCGTGATCACGGCCGCCTGGATGGATTCGCCGTCTTTCACCTCGTGAACCGCACCGATCGCTAGGCTGCTAAAAGCGATGCAGGAAACACATAGCCCCCTAAAATACTGCCCCCAAAAGATCGTTTTCCTAATCATTATTCTTACCTCGATGTCAGGTTATTCCTGTTCATTGCGCGGCCCGGAGTTAACCCAGAGGGCAGGCGCTTAGGTATTTCGGGCATAAAGCCTTCATCCGTTAAAGCGTGTAGGAAATCGACGAGTCTGTCGAGTTCTTCCTCGCGTAAGTCTGGTTCCCAAATGTGCCAGTGAATCAATAAATTCTCGTCCTCGGGGACCGCGTGGCCTCGCCCGTCGTTGTAAAAGGCAACGGTGTCCCTGAGTGATTGGAAGTTGCCTTGATGCATATAGGGCGCCGTTTTTGCAATATTGCGTAAACTCGGAACCCTAAACCCCCCGCGCTGGCTGGCAATACCAGAGGTTGCTCCAGCACCCGGATCAAAGGGCCTTCCCTCGGGTTCAGGTACCCCGATGATGGCGATTTCCTGATTGCTAAACAGGGGTGGTGTATGGCATTCACCACAGCGAGAAACGAATGAGCGGAACACATTGAGTCCCTCGAGTTCGTTGGGTGAAAGCGCGTTTTGAAGGCCGTGCGCGTAAAAATCGTATCGGCTATTTAACGAGACGAGCGACGATTCAAATGCTGTTATTGCCGTATAGACATCATCGAGTTCAATCTCGCCCGATCCAAAAGCGGCCGCGAATAGGTCTCGGTAGATTGCGTTAGAGCGCAGGTCAGCGATTAGCTGGTCGGGTCGATTACCCATTTCATTGTCAGCGTAAAGCGGGCCAATCAATTGCTCTTCGAGCGAGGATTTACTGCCATCCCAGAGCAGCGTGTCGAAAAAGCCTATATTCCACAAACTGGGCGTCGAGCGGTCGAGCACTGCCTTGTTAATTCCTCGCGCTCGTCCACGACCGTCTGCGAAGCCATAATCGGGATCATGGCAGCTAGAGCAGGCAATGCTGTTATCTGCTGAAAGCAGGGGGTCGAAAAAAAGATAACGGCCGAGATCGATCACTTGCGGTGAGAAGCCATCGCGAATCTCGGGTAGGCCTGCTCGAGGGCCGCCCACACCACTGTCGTGTGGCGATCGATAGTTACTATACAGGCTATTGAGCTCACAGAGGCGCTCTTTGGTGAGTTTGAAGCCGGCGGGACAAGTCGTGGTGAGCTCGAATGAATTGCGTTGTTCGTCAGCTTTTAGTGACAGAGGCTGCCAAAGAAAAAAAATGCAAAGCCCGAGCGCTCTCACTCCAGGGCTATTGATTGCGAATTTACTGAGATAACTGCGCCACATAAGCACTGACGTCATCGATGAGGGATGGTTCCTTGAGCAAGCGCGAGAGCCGGATCATCTGCTTCCCGTAGCGATCATCGGCATGGAAGCCACGACGGCCCTCACTGAAATGACGGTACTGACGCACCAAGTAGCTGGCGTCGAGCCCCAATAAACTGGGTGCACCCAACGCGTCATTGCCACCTGCATTTGTTCCATGACAGGCACCACAGTAGGCGGTGTACAAGTCCGCACCTCGATCCGTGTTTCTTGCTGCAGGTTTGGCTGGCGAGATTTCTCGTGAATCAGGTAGCTTTTCAATCGCGAGGACTGCCTCAGCTACCACACCAGCATCCAAAGCAGCGACTGCTGCACTCATGGCTTGAGTGTAAGGGTCAGTTGTGTCTCGCCATCCCTCCCGGAAGCCCCGCAACTGACGCGTTAGGTATGCGCTGGAGAGGAGCGTCAAGTTTGGCGCACCCAATGAGAGGTTGCCTGCTCCTGCAGCGCCATGACACGAAGCGCAATACGTCTGATATGCGTCACCAGCCAACGAAGGCGCAGAGAACGCGATAATAGCTAGGAGCAATTTGGCGAGCTTTTGGCTTAATTTCATTTGCCAGCTTCTTTTACCTTGGATTTATTCCGACAGTATAAACGGTGATATCCATAGGAAAAGCGCTCCATTGAAAACGTCCGCCCAAGACTGAGTTGAGTCGGGGGGGCAATTCTGATGTTTTCTGCCACTGCATTCCGATCTCAATCTCAATCGCTTCGTCCTTTGTGGAGCTGCAGAGTGAAATCAAATGCGTTAGGCTAAAAAAGACAGGGGGTAGTATGCAGTTCATGCAACAAGATTGTCGTTTCACCCTGCGCGATGGCCTTGAGGAGTTATATCGGCACGCGCCAGACGTGGCTGTGGTCTCGCAACGTAAAGGCAAGATGTTCATTGATCACGATCTTACTCATGTCCTGTTTGGCTGCGATACATCGCTTCAGGGAGAAATTCTTTTGAAGCCATGGATTGTCTTTGGCACGACAATCAATCGAGAAGAGCTACAGGCCTACGCAATGGATCCAGACGTGCAGATGCTCAACGAGGAAGCTATTCACTTAATGGGGGGACGACTAAAAGCTTATTCGCTTTTGCTGACCTATTACCTGCCATTATTTTTCTGGATCTGGTTTCGTCGTGTACGGGGTATGTCAGCCAAGTGGCCGCATTCAAATGTCACTGAGGGAATGATGGATACGCCGTTGGACGAGTTGAGGCGCGCCTACGGGATCCGGCTGTATCAATAGTGCGTTAGAAAACGCCCGCCGCTTGACCGACTTAGTCGTCGAGGAAGCTTCTCAGGTAATCAGACCGAGTCGGATGACGAAGCTTACGCAACGCCTTGGCTTCAATCTGACGAATACGCTCCCGAGTCACGTCAAACTGCTTACCAACTTCCTCAAGCGTATGGTCCGTATTCATATCAATGCCGAAACGCATACGGAGTACTTTGGCCTCACGCGCAGTCAGCCCTCCCAGGACTTCACGAGTAGCTTCGGTCAAGCCTTCGTCGGTGGCGGCATCAACGGGACTTGCGATCGTTACGTCCTCAATGAAATCGCCAAGATGCGAATCTTCATCATCGCCGATGGGCGTTTCCATCGAGATAGGCTCTTTAGCGATTTTGAGGACCTTACGCACCTTGTCCTCTGGCATATCCATGCGCTCACCCAGCTCTTCGGGCGTGGGTTCACGACCCATCTCCTGTAGCATTTGACGAGAGATTCGATTGAGCTTGTTTATAGTCTCGATCATGTGTACCGGAATTCGAATCGTGCGCGCCTGGTCGGCAATTGACCGAGTGATCGCCTGTCGAATCCACCATGTTGCATAGGTGGAAAATTTGTACCCGCGTCGATATTCAAATTTATCAACCGCCTTCATAAGACCAATATTGCCCTCTTGGATGAGGTCTAGGAACTGGAGGCCGCGGTTGGTGTATTTCTTCGCAATCGAAATAACCAGTCGAAGGTTGGCTTCTACCATTTCTTTCTTGGCGCGCCGCGCACGCGCTTCGCCCATGCTCATGCGACGGTTTATCTCTTTAATATCAAGAGTAGATAGGCCTACCTCGTCCTCAATAATGGCAATACGTTTTTGAAGTCGGACAATGTCTTCACGATAATTGGCTAAGCGCTCGGCGACGTCTGCCTTTTTTGTGGCGCCGTCTATCCACTCTAGGTCGCTTTCAGATCCCTGGAAACTTTTAATAAACTCTTTTCGATCCATGCGGCACTCACGCACCACAATACGCGTGAGTTCCCGTTCTGACTCTCGAAGAATAGCCAGTACAGCTCTCGGTGTTTCAACCAACGGATCAAATACGCGCGGAGTCAGCTTGAAGAACTTAAAAAGCTCACCCAGTTTGGTCATTTCTTTTTGCGCTTCTTTGCTATCGTAGCCTTTTTGTTCCAGCGTCTTTTCTGTTTTTGTGCACTGGCGTTTCAATGCCGTAAAACGCTTTTTAGCTTCCACTGGATCGGGCCCTGTGTCTGCTGTTTCCTCAGAATCATCGCTGTTGTTGTTTGCGTTTTGCTCCGCAATTTCCTGCGCTGACGGCACATGATCAGCTGGGTCCAGGTAACCTACCAGAATGTCAGCGAGCTTGCGCTCTTCCTTGGCAACCAGGTCGTATTCATCGCAAAGTTTGCGCGCAATGCCCGGATAAAAGACTAAGGCCGCCATGAGCTCACGAATGCCTTCTTCGATACGCTTGGCAATAACGATTTCGCCTTCACGGGTTAGTAGTTCAACGGTACCCATTTCGCGCATGTACATGCGCACAGGGTCGGTCGTTCTTCCCGCCTCGTTCTCAACGGCCGCCAGTGCGGCGGCAGCCTCAGCAGCAGCAATCTCGTCAGCTGAGCGATCACCCTCGGTTAACAACAGTTCATCGGCATCAGGCGCCTGTTCGAAAACCTGAATACCCATGTCATTAATCATCTGAATGATGTCTTCGACCTGGTCCGGCTCCGAAATATCCTGAGGAAGGTGATCGTTCACCTCGGCATAAGTCAGGTAGCCCTGCTCTTTGCCTTTTGCAATCAGTTGCTTAAGGCGAGATTGTTGTTGTAGCGAATCGGGCATGTATCAGTCCGGAGAAAAAGAGGTCGAAAAAAATCAGCCCGCAATAATAGCGGTCGCAGATGCAATAAGCCATGTCAAAACTTGGACTTTGAGCGTTTTATTCAATTTTTATCAGTATCCAGGCGCCCTAAACGAACAGCGCATTAATTTCGTCCAGAAAGTTGTCTTATCTCAGTCGTCAATGCTATTAGCTCGCGCTTTTGCTCGTTGCTCAAGTCAGTGTAGGCCACAGATTTCAATGTTTCAGCGCGTTTACGCAAAAAAGTGGCATGTCGATCTCTCGAGAGCTTATTTAGGATCGCCATCAGGTGTTCACTGATGTGCTGTTCATCATCGATGACCTCTTTCGCTGCGGCCTCACTGAGGAGTTCGCCTTCTTCGGTGCCCATCCAGTAGCCGAGTAGGGCGGCGGTGCTCAGTTCAGGTGTTTCACGCACCTGTTTGACAACGTCTTGAAGCAAGTTGCTAAGCATCCCGCTTCTCTCGGGCAGCAGTTCATCCGTTATCGCGCTTGCAGATGATGGCTGCAGCACAAGCAAGCCCAGCGCTCGCAAGAGGACAGCACTGTGAGGCTCCGTCTGCGCCGCGGCTCCGTAGTGATCCTCACTGTTCGAACGCAGCTCATATCCCTCGAGATAATCAAAGGGCGCATCAGCTGTGTTTTGCGGCTCGCCGGGCTCTGTACCGGGATCGGAGTCGTAGCCTGGTGTGAAGGGTTTTTCGATTTCTCTTAGTCGCCGCAAGCTCTCGACGTCCATATCCGTGCGATTGGCGAGCGCCTTGAACAAGAGCGTCTTAAACACGCCATCAGGAATGAGGTTGATGTAGGGCGCGACCAACTTCGAGAGTCGCGCTTTGCCATCCATGGTTTCGAGATCGATTCCGTGTGCCATCTGATCGAACAGGAAGGTTTCTAGAGGATCAGCGTTATCGAATAAATGCTCGAGGTGTTGGGAGCCTTTATTACGTACCACACTGTCCGGATCCTCGTCCTCCGGGAGGAAGAGGAATTTCACTTGGCGTCCATCTTCCATCATGGGTAGGGCGGCTTCCATACCTCGGAACGCAGCTTTCCTGCCGGCCTCATCACCATCGAAGCAGAATACGACTTGGTCTACGCGGCGGAAAAGAGTCTCTAGATGTGGCTTACCCACTGACGTTCCCAAGGTCGCGACCGCGTAGTGAATGCCAAATTGCGCTAGCGCAATAACGTCCATGTAGCCCTCTACGACGACGATGCGCGAGAGGTTCTTCGCAAACTTACGGATGTGGTGGAGTCCGTAAAGCTCATGCGACTTTGAAAAGAGCGGCGTCTCCGGCGAATTAAGGTACTTGGGTTTTCCATCTCCTAGCACTCGGCCACCCATGGCGATAACTCTTCCCCGTTGATTCACGATCGGGAAAGTAACGCGATCCCTAAAGCGATCGTATTTTCGCCCCGAGTCATTCTCGATTAGCAGCCCTGCTGTGAGTGCATGGCCAACGTCTTCCTCTGAGGACAGGGTGGTCATGAGGTTATCCCATCCTTCAGGAGCGAAACCCAGCCGGAAGTCTCGCGCAATTTCACCTGACAAACCGCGCTGCTTTAGGTAATCGACTACACGCCCGCGAGTGGGATGTTTTCGTAGTAGCGACTCATACAATCGTGTCGCTTTCTCCATGGCCTCGTAGAGGGGTTGTTGATGATCAACTCTAGGACCAGCATCAGCCTCTTCTACTGGTAACTCCATACCGGCTGCGTGCGCTAGGGACTCAATGGCCTCGCGAAAATCCATCCGCTCGTAATCCATGACAAAGCCCAGCGCATTGCCACCCGCACCACAACCGAAGCAGTAGTAGAATTGCTTTTCAGGGTTGACGGAGAAGGAGGGAGTTTTTTCCTGGTGGAATGGGCAGCAGGCTGAATAGTTCTTACCCGTTTTCTTTAGTTTTACCCGGCGATCGACCACATCAACGATATCGGTCCGGTCAAGGACTTGGTCGATAAATGCCTGTGGAAGTCGGGCCATTTTGGATGACCTTAGCTGGTGATTAAGACGTCAGTTTAGCCTTAACTAGCTTGGATACGGCACCCATGTCGGCGCGACCCTGCAATTTGGGCTTGATGACACCCATGAGCGGCCCCATAGCAGCCATGCCTATTGCATCGATGCCATTTAGCGCGTCATCGATAATAGCGAGAATTTCATTTTCGCTGAGTTGCTGCGGGAGAAATTCTTGAATGACGCTGATTTCGGCTCGTTCAATAGCCGCTAATTCGTCACGACCAGCACTCTCAAACTGGCTAATGGAATCCCGACGCTGCTTGACCATCTTATCCATGATCGCAAGCGCTCTTGTGTCATCGATTTCGATTCGCTCATCAACTTCAACTCGTTTGAATTCGGCCTGAATCAGCCGGATGGTGGCGAGACGCTCTTTTGCACGTGCCTTCATGGCCTCCTTCATTGAGGCCTTGATTCGGGCGACTAAATTTTCGGGATTAGTCATCGCACTAGTCAGCGGGGTCTCAGTACAAACGCTGACGCTTGCGGTTTTCCCGAGACATTTTTTTGAGGTGACGCTTCACAGCTGCTGCAGCGGCACGCTTGCGAACCGTGGTTGGCTTTTCGTAGTGCTCGCGCTTGCGAACTTCGGCCAGAAGACCGGCTTTTTCGCACGAACGCTTAAATCGGCGCAAAGCAACGTCAAAGGGCTCGTTTTCTTTTACCTTTACTGAAGGCATTAACCTAATCCTGTTGTTTCCTGATGAGCGGGTGGTCGCCGCATCAAATTTGAGGCCGCGCAGTATAGGTAGGCCAGCGACGTTTTGCAAAGGCTAACATCGTGCTACCTTCCGCATTTTTTGAGAGATACTGAATTTTGGTTGTTTTGGGCTTAGAAACCAGTTGCGACGAGACAGGTGTTGCGCTGTATGACACTCAGCGGGGTTTATTATCCGAGGCACTCCATTCACAAGTGGCAGTGCACGCAGAGTACGGTGGCGTGGTACCGGAACTGGCGTCCCGAGACCATATTCGAAAGACCTTGCCGCTCATCGACCACGTTCTGTCTGATGCAGGGCTTGATAAGACTGATATCGGTGCGGTTGCTTACACGTCGGGCCCAGGGTTGCTCGGTGCGCTTATTGTTGGTGCAACTGTCGCCCGATCCATTGCCGCGGGATTGGGGGTGCCCTCATTAGGTGTTCATCACATGGAGGGGCATTTAATGGCACCTCTTTTATCCGATGAACCGCCCGACTATCCCTTCGTGGCGCTGCTGGTGTCAGGTGGTCACACGCAGCTTGTTAAAGCAGATGTGTTTGGAGATTATCAGCTTTTAGGCGAGTCTGTTGACGATGCGGCAGGGGAGGCCTTCGACAAGACGGCTAAATTGCTAGACCTGCCCTATCCGGGTGGTCCGCATGTGGCAGCGTTGGCTCAAACAGGCAATCCGGCGCGCTTCGATTTCCCCCGACCTATGGTGAAGCACCCTGGGCTGGACTTTAGTTTTTCGGGGTTAAAAACCCATGTAGGTACCTGCATCAAGCAGCTATCGGATGCCGGCTCACTCGATGAGCAGGCCAGAGCTGATATCGCCCGCTGCTTTGAGGAAGCGGTTGTGGACACATTACTGATTAAGTGCAGAAGGGCACTCAAGCAGGAGGGGGTATCCACTCTCGTCATGGCAGGCGGCGTCAGTGCAAACCGGCGGTTGCGTGAGCGTCTGGCAGAAGCACTGGGTAAAGACGGCGCGCAGGTGGTATACCCCGCCCCCAGTTTCTGCACGGATAACGGCGCTATGATCGCCTACGCTGGGGCCCTCCGCCTTGCTCGCGGTGAGTGTGATTCGGAGTCACCATCGGTTCGTGCGCGCTGGCCAATCACTGAGCTGGCACCACCGGTTGATGGTGAGGCCGCATGAATGGCGTAGTTAGGATCTGCGGATTGCAGCCCGAGACAATTATTGGCTGCTATGACTGGGAACGAACCATGAGGCAGCGCCTCGAAATCGACCTGGAGTTGACAGCAGATTTCGGTTTGGCTGCTCAAACCGATGATCTGTGTCACGCGCTCGACTACGCCGCAATATCTGAACATGTGATGTCGTTCGTCGACGCCTCGCAATTCGAGTTACTCGAGGCCTTGTCCAAGGCAATCATCGATGAGCTTTTTGATCGTTGGCCGGTAAGTAAGGTAACTGTGCATATCAATAAGCCGGGCGCTGTTCCAGCCGCTTCATGCGTTGGAGTATCACTGACGCTTGCTCGCAGTCTTTAGTGGACAGGATTAGTCAATAAGCAGCGCGTCCAACTGACGAAGACGCGCTGCTGATATTGCTGCCTTTATATCAGGCCCACTTAAACCCTGCTTAGTGAATTGCTCGCCGCGAATATTCGCCGCCAACTGCTTTCCTTTTTCAATACGTGCCACCTGTGTCTCGTGGAAGGTTTCATCGATGGAGCCAAGTACTACGAGCCCATCGGCTAGTTGCGAGCCCTGCCTAAATGCATCGAAATGCTCAAGAAATTCGAGCGTATCTTCAGCGGTTTGCGGAGGGCTGCCTCGATAAAGTTGAACTCGAGCGGCCAATTGATCATAGCGTTTTGGAATGTTAATGGCCGGTGTGATTGCTTGCTCATTCGTTGCCGCAGATGACGCAAGCCCAGCCCACCGGTGAAGACTATTCGGAGCGAGAGAAGCCAATGAGTCGAGTGCATCGAGCGAGTTGTCAGTGATTATAAAGGGGAGAACGATATTGTCCGCGCCCAGTGTCCGTAGCAGCGAAAAATAAGTCCGAGGGGTTTTCTCGTTAAGCGCTTTCTCTGTCTCGCGCCATACTCGATCTGGAGCCAGCGCCGACAACTCGCCGCTTATGACAATATCGCGCATTAGCTGCATGGTTTTCTCGGCCACCGTAAAGCCTAGGTGGTGGAAGCGTGCAGCAAACCGGCAAGTGCGAAGCACTCTCAACGGATCCTCTGCGAAATTGGTGGAAACGTGTCGCAACACCTTTGCGTCGAGGTCACGCTGCCCCCCATACGGATCAATGAGATCACCGTGCTCGTCCAACGCCATGGCGTTTATGGTGAGGTCGCGCCGATAAAGGTCTTCTTCAAGCGTCACCGATGGGTCAGCATGAACCGTGAAGCCATGATAACCCTGCCCTGATTTACGCTCGGTTCTCGCCAAAGCGAATTCCTCACCTGTTTGCGGATGGAGAAAAACTGGAAAGTCCGCGCCCACTTGCTTAAATCCGGATGCCATCAGTGCCTCGGGAGTGGCACCGACGACTACCCAGTCGGTTTCGTTGTGAGGGTAGTTCAAAAGGGTGTCTCTCACTGCTCCGCCCACCTTGTAGACTCGTGCTGTTGGCGCTAGATCAAAGGTCACCATTAGCAATTGCACCGATAGAAGGTTCGGGACTCGAGCGCCATGAGTGTCATTTTATTTCCCCAGACGCAGCCGGTATCGAGCCCAATGGCATTGGGTGAGTCAGTCACGCCATCAATAGACGCCCAGTGACCAAAAATCACAACACCGTCTTTTGCGCGTCTCCCTTCGTGGCTAAACCAGGGCGCAACTTTCTTTCCTTTAAGCGCGTTGGCCGTCGGCGTTGGCCCTTTACTAATAAGATCCAACTTTCCTTTCTTTGTGCAATAGCGCATGCGGGTGAGGTAATTCGTGATAACTCGAAGACGAGTCATACCCGTGAGCTGATCATCCCAGACAATTGGATCATTGCCATACATGGCGTTTAAGAATCGAATGCAATCAGGTCCTCGCAAGGCCTTCTCAACTTCGGCTGCGCGATCAAGTGCTTCGCTAACCGACCACATGGGAGGGATGCCTGCGTGCACCAGGGTCACACCATGCTCATGGTGCATCAGCGGCTGATGATGAAGCCATTCGATCAGCGTCTCTCGGTCTGGCGCATCGAGAATGTCATCAAAATTATCTGACTTACTCATTTTTCGTGCGCCTGCTGAAACAGCCATTAGGTGTAGGTCGTGATTACCTAGGACAACTACTGCATTATCACGCCGCCCATAAAACCAGCGCAGTGTTGCAAGATTATTTGGTCCACGGTTGATCAAATCACCCACACTCCAAATCACGTCCTTGTCAGGATTAAAGCTGACCTTTTCCAGTAGACACTGGAACTGGTCAAAACACCCCTGAATGTCGCCCACCACGTAGGTCGCCATGTTCGATCCTGTTGATTTAAATTTGGTTAGCTCAAAGTGTAACTGTGCGGTGGAGAATCAGATAGCTGCCTGGGGGAGCTCCAGACTCAAGTTCAAAAGTTGATCCAGCGTTAGTGTCTCCGCACGGCAGGCCGGATCGATCCTCAGCCGACGCATGACGGAATCGTCAATAACACCCCGAAGATTATTCCGCAGTGTCTTTCGTCGTTGTGCAAATGCTAATTGAACTAGTTTCCCAAGTCTCTCGCGAGAACACTCAGGGCGGTAAGATGTGAACCTCGGCGTCAGCCGTACGATCGCCGACTGGACTTTGGGCTGCGGATAAAAGGCCTCTGGTGGCACGTCGAATAAATGCTCTACATCACAATCGACCTGAGTCATAACGCTTAATCGTCCCCATTGTTTATTGCCGGGGCGCGCCGCTAATCTATCAACAACTTCTTTCTGTAACATGAAATGCATGTCACGAATGTGAGGCAGATGCGTGAGTAGCTTAAATATCAAAGGGGTCGAAATATTGTAAGGAAGGTTTCCAACAATTCTTAAATCGTGGTTGCGGTCTGATAATTCGTTAAAATTAAACTTAAGTGCGTCAAAATTAAATAGTGTCAAGTCACGATTGAAAAAAATGACTCGCAGTTGAGATTGTAAATCACGATCTATTTCAATGGCTTTGATGGCACAACCGCTTTTGAAAAGCGCATCAGTCAGCGCACCTTGGCCGGGTCCAATTTCGACAACGTTGTCATCTTTGTGAGGATTAATAGCTCGGGCGATGGCGGTGATAACGCCCTGATCGGTTAGAAAGTTCTGACCAAAGCGCTTTCGAGGCGCATGCGTCTTTGGCCGCGATGCGTCGCCGCGTTTTGATGACTTGGGCACGAATGACTGTGTTTTAGATCAGACAGTCGTCGAGCGAGCCGCCATTTTCAAGGTGCGATCTGAAGACGATAGGGGTGCGACCTCGCCCTGTCCATTGATGAGTCACGCCATCCACGGTGATTTGATATTTGGGCGCAACTTTGTTTCCTTTCTTAGGACCGGTCGTACGCTTACCATTAGTTTTTGGCTTCGATGACCCAGTAATATCCGCAGCGGATATTCCAAGCTCGTCCATCATCGACTTTAGTCTCTTTACCGCCATTTCTTTCTTTCGCTGTGCGCGTAGTGATTCACGCTCTTTAATTTTTTCTGCAGCGGCCGATAAATTATCGAGGGCTCGCTCAATTTGTTGAATATCGAGCGATTTAACTGCGCGGTTTGCTGCAGCTTTTGATTTAGCAATAGATTTAAGAGCAAGTGCCTCGTTCATGAAAACAAAACCTTCATTGTCGTTTTTGTCGTAGTGTAAAGTTAGTTGGATTTAAAATAAACTCATATTTCGAATATAAGACACAGTTTGCACAATGCGAATAAATTAAATAATTGAATATGCGAAGAGTTCTGTCCATTGATGGTGGTGGTATTCGAGGGATTATTCCTTCGCTGGTACTGGATTACTTGGAAAGTGAGTCGGGTGAGCCAATCTCTGAGCTATTTGATCTTTGTGTTGGCACATCTTCAGGCGGCATTATCGCGCTTGGCCTCGCTCAGGCGGATGCAGCGGGAGCGCCAAAGTATTCAGCGCACGATCTTGCTGATTTTTTTGAAAATAGTGGCAATAAAATATTTGAGCGGACTATTTGGCGCAATATTCGCTCCGCTGGCGGAGTTCTCGATGAGTTGTATTCAGCAAAGCCGCTCGAGGCATCACTTAGAAAATATTTCTCCAATGCGCGATTGGGAGAGACCTTAGGCTCGACGATGGTGACAACCTATGACATCGAGGAAAGACGGACGCTCTTTTTGAAGAGCTGGCATCCAGACCATGAAACGGTCAAGTGTCGCGATGCCGCTCGCGCCACCAGCGCAGCACCTACTTATTTTGAACCTGCGCTCCTTGATATTCAGGGAAATCAGCGAGCGTTTATAGACGGTGGTGTGTTCGTGAACTCACCCGTTGTCTCGGCGTACGCAGAAGCGTTGAAGCTCTTCCCGAACGAACCTCTGATGGTTGTCTCGCTGGGGACCGGCGAGTTGGTAAGACCGATTACGTATGAAAGTGCCAAAGATTGGGGGCAGGCTGGTTGGGTTATGCCCCTGCTTGACTGTATGTTTGACGGCGCAACCAAGGCGGCTAATCATCAAATGCGCATGTTTTTGGGTAAATGGTATATCCGTTTGCAGGTGACGCTTGACGAAGCCAATGACGACATGGATGACGCCTCCGAAGTTAATATTGAAAATCTGAAGCGAATTGCGGATCGACTTATCCGTGAAAACGAGGCAACACTGAGCCGTATTCTGTCGCTCAGTTCATAAGCTCTGATGTTGTGCACAGGCGATCGCTTCGGTTATCGCTGCTTTCATACTTTCAGATGAGGCCTCACCGGTGGCTGCAAGCTCTAAGGCAGTTCCGTGGTCAACGGATGTGCGGATGGTAGGTAACCCCAGTGTAACGTTGACGGAAGAGCCAAATCCTCGCGCTTTGAGTACAGGCAACCCTTGGTCATGAAACATTGCCAGCACAACGTCGATATCGAGCATCTGGTTGGATGTAAAAGCCGTATCCGCTGGTATAGGGGCAGTAACATCGATGCCGCGCCGCAGCGCTTCCTCGCGCGCCGGCGTCATGGTCTCTATTTCCTCGCGCCCTAAATGGCCGCTCTCACCCGCGTGAGGGTTGAGCCCCAACATGGCGATCCGTGGCTGAGTAATGCCGTAAAGGCGCATTAGGTCGTTGTGAATGATCTCAAGCTTGCGAAGTAGGGATTCTTGAGTGATCGCATCTGGGACCTCTCGCAGGGGCAGATGTGTCGTCGCAAGCGCCACGCGCAGTCCATCATTCACCAGCAACATGACCACGTCCTCGCAGCCAAATTGCTCGCTGAAGAATTCGGTGTGGCCAGTGAAGCTCAGTCCGCTGTCGTTTATTACGGACTTCTGCACGGGTGCCGTAACGACTGCGTCAAACCGCTTGTCTTTTAGTAATTGAACCGATGTCTGTAAGGTCTTCACGACGTGATTGGCGTTCACCACATCGAGCCGACCAGGCTCGACCGGGCTTGCGCATGGTATATGATACACACACACTTCTCCGGCGGTATGGAACGGTGGCGCCGCCCCAGGCTGTAATAGGGTAAATTGCAGGTCCATGCCGAGCGCCATGGCTCGCTGTTCCAATACCAGCGCATCGCCAACGACAGCAATCTGCGCATCATAGGCTGAGTGAAGGGCACCGAGAACAACATCGGGCCCAATACCTGCGGGCTCACCCGCGGTAATGATAAGACGGGCATGCTCCGTCATAACAACCGCATCGTTATTTGATGTCGACAAACGCCTCGTCGCGAATTTCTCTGAGCCAGTTTTCCAGCTCTTCCTCGTATTTCGCTTCACGAAGGTAGTTTGCTATCTGGTTGCGCCTTACTTGCTCAGCGAAATTCTCGGTTCGACGTCCTGTGACCTCGAGGATATGCCATCCGAATTCGCTGCGGACCGGCTCTGTAACCACGCCGATTTCTGCGCTTGCCATGGCGGCCTCAAATTCGGGAACCATCTGACCTGGATTGGTCCATCCGAGTTCACCGCCTTCCTGTGCCGATCCGATGTCGTCCGAGTGCTCTTTAGCGAGATCTGCAAAGTCTTCTCCGCTGTTGACTCGCTCTTTGAGACCAAGGACGAAGTTACGCGCCGCCTCGTCGTTCAATACTTCATTAGGTGTGACGAGGATATGACGGACATTGGTTTGTTCGACGAGACGCTCTAGGCCACGAGCCTCGGCCAAATGAACAAGGTGCAACCCTGAGTTGGACTGAACCTTTCCTGTATCGCCTGCCTTCAAGCTGGGAAGAATGTCAGCAAACATACTGGGAATGTCACTTAGTTTTCGCCAACCAAGGTCACCACCCTGGAAGGTGTAGGGCTCTTGAACACTGACCGCCTCGGAAAAGTCAGCTCCGGCAAGAATGTTGGCAAGCACGCCATCGACGTAATCTTCTTTTGCGGTTCGTTGCTCAGCGCTATCGGATCGCGGAAGCGGAAGCAATGCCTGTACCACTCGGTACTCCGGTTCTGTTAGTGCAATGCCTTCCTCCGTCGCCATGAAGTTATCAATTTCTTTCTCGGTGATATTGATGTCTCGCATCACGCTGCCCTGCTGTACGCGCTGAATCGCAAGTTCATCGCGGAGGCCTTCACGCATCTCGACGTAATTTTGACCGTTTTGAATCAGGGCATCCCGGAATTGCTCGAGGGTGAGGCCGTTTTGGGCAGCAATCCTTGCCATCGATTGATCGAGCTGCGCATCAGGCACACGAACACCGTAGCGATCGGCTAATTGCAGTTGTATGCTCTCGATGACTAATCGGTCCAGCGTTTCCTGCACAACGGTTTCATCATCTGGAAGTGTCATGTTGCGCTGGGCAGCGGTCGCCTTCACTTGCTCGACTCGCTCGCGCACCTCACTCGCAAGAATAATGTCCTCATCGACGATGGCGACGACACTATCAAGCTGCACTACCTGCGACCATGCGGCGGAAGATATTGACGATGCGAGAGCGGCCAGCAGCCACCCTTTAAGCTTAGCGTTTAGCATTGAATCCTCTGATCATATCTTGCATGAGATTATCAACCCGATTTCCGAAGCCGCCCAATCCCTTTAAAACGAACTGAAATTGGAACGCTCTATCCCGTGTAAGTTCCGGTTCTGGTATGAACACATCGACGTCCCGAAGCGTGTCGAGGTAACTCATGTAAATCAGCCTCACGCGCCAGCAGCAACCATCGTACTCGACACCGATCATATCTTCCACGCTGCTGCCAATTTCAAGCGAGTACCGCAGTGCGCCAAACGCGCTCCAGTTGTCATTAATGGGGATATAGGCCGATGTATTAACTTGTTCGGTAACGGGTCTTGCAGCAAACGACGCCGGAGGCTCTCGCAACGTATAGCCGACATTCACAATGGCATCCTTGTGCGGCCTAAATCCAATACGAACATTGGCTGCGTCGAGTTTGTCTTCATAGCTGTCGAATAAGAGATTGCTATGAATACTCCAGCGCTCACTTGTTCGCACGTTGAGAGCAAATGCGAGCGCTGAGCCTTCGTCGGTCAGTGCAGCGTCGCTTTCTTTCAAGCGAACGCGTTGGTCTTTAAAGTTGATCACCTGACCAAAACTCGCTGACACGCGTTCTTTACCCGTCGCGGTATCAATCAGCCGAGAGGTGACGCCAAGCGAGAGCTGGTTAGCGTCCGCCAATCGATCGTAGCCGGAGAATCGCGTATTTCGGAACAGCTGTCTGTAGCTGAAGGTCAGCTCTGCACTATCAAAATCGGGAATGCCCGCATGGGAATCGTACCCGGCGTAAAGATACTGAACACGAGGTTCGAGTGTTTGTGTGAACGGCAGACCAAAGAGCTCGGTATCTCGCTCGAACTCCAATTCGCCCTCGATCCTGCCAAGCCATGAGGATACTGATTCATTCTGCGTCTCATTTCTGCCAGGCGTTTTCAGTCGATATTGGATACTTCTGCGCATAAAGCTGGTGTTTAAGAATCCGTAATCGCGGGTGATGGGGAAATTAACCCCCAATTCCTGATAAACCCGTTGACCCTTTACCTTGTCAAGATCGGTATCAAAGTTCGCCGCCTGCAGTTTCAGGAGTGGTTCGAGCGGACCCAATTTAGAATCGCCTCGCCAGACCGCGCTGACCTGGGGTAACCGCTTGTAATTATCGGTCAGATCTTCAGCGATACTTTGAAATTGCTGAGCTTCCAAACCAAAAAGCCAATTGTCTGCGAGCCAGTCCACCCTCGCCCTCTGCAGAAGAGCCGTTTGCCTCTGAGCGCTTAAGGTGTTGTTTTCAAGGTCTCGAAGGTATTCGTTATCGCTAACCTTTGAGAAGTCGATGGACGTACGCAGCCGAGCCGACGGATCGCTTGATTGCAGAACATTGATAAGCCAGCGGTTCTTGTCCCCATCCGATACATCGAGCTCGTCATCTCGTAAATAGGTACCCGAGACATCCCAGAATCCGGTTTGCTTGCCCAAGAATCGCGTATTGAGCTGATGCACGAGGCCGCGGTCCTGAATAAGGCGGGGTGAATAAGTGGCATCGTAGTTTTGCGCGAGATTAATATATATCGGAACCGTGACATCGAGGCCGCCTCGCGTATCACTGCTGAGATCGGGAAAGAGCAGGCCGGTTTTGCGGCGATCATTCAGTGGAAACTGTACCCAGGGTAAATAGGCGACAGGAAATCCTTTGATATCAATACGGGCGCCCCAGGCTTCACCGGTGTTGGTGTTAGGGTCGACATTTAATGTTTCGGCAGTGACCAGCCAGCTTGGATCTGTGGGCGCGCAGAAAGTGAGCTGACCGTCTTCAATTTCAAGTGACCCATTGGCATCGCGTGTCACCCTCGCAGCAATGCCGTAGAGCTGCTGTTCGTACATGACAAATTCGCCTTCGCTGAGCGATGCGCGTTCGCTGACGCTATCGTAGGTGATCTGATCGCCGTACATGACGATCCCCGGCTCGCGAACTTCGATGGGGCCTTTAGCTGAAACTGTTTGCTCGACTCGGTCTATGATGACCTCTTGCGCTTTCAGGGTTCGATAGCCCTGGGATACGGTGACGTCACCCAAGAAATACAGGGTATCGTCCGTGATATCGCTGTCGCCCGCACGCACCTCGAGGTCTAATTGGTTTGGTGGCGTTGAGCGATCAACGTTGGCCAATGGATCTTGATATTGCCCTCGGCATTTCAAGCAGCGCTCATCGCGATCCTCTGGCTTTACCTGGGCAAGCGGTACCCAGTTGAACCTGGCCTGAATCCGTGCTTCCTCAATCGCATCGTTAGCATGAGCAAGCGGCAACACTGACGTAACTAGAAGCGCTGCGCCGATGATTCGCTGAGTTAGTTCGGAAGGATTTTTGGAGTTCAAAAGCTCGTACACAAGCGTTTTAGCGCAAGGTTCAGGTTAGTATGATCGCCGACAGTGTAACGCGCTGAAGGCTTGTTTGTTCGCGGGTTTTTTTGGCAATGCTGCGGGTTTATCAGCCTATAAAGGAGAAGCTTAGGTGTCAGAGGGGCAAGAACAACGCAAGTGGCTGGCAGAGATACTGAAGTGTGATGCGACAGATGTGGCATTGCAGCTTATTGCCGGCGATGCTAGCCCTCGAAAATTCTATCGAGTCTCTGGCCTCACATCTGGCTCCCTGGTGCTGATGGTATCACCGCCAACCGAAAATAATGAGCGATTTGTCCTCATCCAGCGCGCCCTGGAGAGCGCTGGAGTGCGCGTGCCGTCCATGCCCAGAGCTAATTTGGCCTTAGGCTGCTTTCTCCTCGAGGACTTGGGTGATACCACCTTTTCTTTAGCATTAGAGCACTGCGACGTAGATGTGCTTTATAAAGAGGCGCTGGATTCCCTGGTAGTGATTCGCGGAATTCGCACCGTGGAGTCAGAGCTCCCGCACTACGATCAAAAGGAGCTCCAGCGCGAGCTGGACGTGTGCCCAGAGTGGTTCTTTTCGAGGGCACTGAGCTTGCCCTTAGACGAAAAAGCGCGCTCGGTTTTTGCCGAGCTGAGTGCCTGCGTCATCGAAGCTGCGAGTCATCAGCCTCAAGGGTTTGTGCATCGGGATTATCACAGTCGAAACCTGATGGCGCTCGCTGCAGACGCTTCATTGGCCGTTATCGATTTTCAGGATGCCATCATGGGTCCAGTGGCTTATGACGCCGCATCGCTACTCAAAGATGTCTATGTGGTTTGGCCGCGGGAGAAACAGTTAGCGTGGCTCGAATATTATTGGGAGCGTTTGGTGCGCGAGGGTCAGCTGGATGAGGGTTCGTGGCCGCAGTTTATTGTGTGGTTTGACCTTATTGGTTTACAGCGGCATGTGAAAATCTTGGGTGTCTTTTCGCGCCTTTGGTTAAGGGACGACAAACCCAGCTATATGAGGGATATTCCTGTGGTGATCGCCTACATTAGAGAGGCCTGTCATTTGTATCGCGAGACTCACCCACCTCTTGGCGTTTTCTGGGGTTGGTTTGAAGACTCGGTCATGCCAACAGTAACGCGCAAAGATTGGTACATCGCGTCATGAAATTCGCGATGATTCTTGCGGCAGGCGAGGG
>CAJWEV010000034.1 GCA_913031575.1 uncultured Halieaceae bacterium
AAAAAAATTTAGCTGTGGGTTGAGGAATGTTGAGTTAAAAAAGAAGATGTATAGAGCTTTTTGAATGTCTTGTCGGTGTGGTCCTAGACTTTTGCATTGCGCCGCCCCGCTTTGAGAACAAAGAATGAAAATATCCAAAATTAAAGGCATGTCTCGCGAGGACAAATGTAACCAACTTAATTTGAAAATTTTGAGCATGCTGGCTTTGCTGGCGCTATGTGTCGTTTTCACTCAACCGGTAAGGGCAAGCATGGTTTCTCATGAACTCGTTTTTGCAGGCGAGTTGAGGAATTATTTTGTTTTCGTGCCTTCTTCATACGACAGCCACAAGCCTTTGCCTGTTGTTTTTGGTCTTCATGGATATACCAGTACGGCTACTGGATTTGCCACTGCGCATGGCTTGGACCGTAATGCGGAGAAGCACGCCTACATTGCGGTGTTTCCTCAGGGGTCTTCCTTTACCACCGGTGATGCGGAAACACCGGACCCCCAGCTCATAACATCATGGAATGATATGGCGGCAAACCTTGCCGAAAAAGAGGGTTTTCTTCACTGCTTAGCAGAGAGTTTCGCGTACCCCTGCCCGCCAAATTGTGAATCATGCGGTCGTTGCATGTGGACATCTTGCGGTGATGATCTGGGATATCTCAATGAAGTGCTTGCCGACATAAAGGCGCGATACCAGACAGATCCCAGCCGATACTATGTATTGGGTGTGAGCAATGGAGCAATGATGGCGTTGCGGTGGGCTTGTAATAGCAGCGAACACTTTGCCGCTGTAGCCTCGATAATTGGTCAGCTTGCCCCGGGATTTGCTTGCCAGCCATCTACAAAGTTACCGCTTATGCATTTGACGGGAGCGCTTGATGACGTGGTGCGTGAAGATGGAAAGCCTGCGAGCGATGGCTTTATTTACGAGACAGCGGAAAAAACCCAAGCGTTATGGGCAACTGGATTAGGCTGCCGCAAGAAAACCAGTTGGCGATCGGAAGATCCACGCGCAGACAACTTGAATTGTAGTGTGTGGAGGGATTGTGATGTGCCTTCACACGAGGTCGTAGGATGCTCTGACCCAGATGGAACGCACCAATGGCCTGGCGCTCGCGCGGGTAACATGAGCGCTGTTTGCGTGACTTCACTTCAGCGCAAATTCTTTCCCGAACAGCCAGAATGTATGTCAGCATCGGCCACTGTCAACACTGACTGGGGTGTTGATCTCGTCTGGCGTTTCTTCGATCGTTATCGAATAAACCTCAAGACTCTGTCTGCACGAAGTGGGTAGGAGATGTAATTTTGGATATCGGTGTTGAATACAAACATTTAATGGCGATTGATGAGGTGGCGTTGCGCGATGCGATATTGGCGCAACCTGATGTGGCTTGGAAGGAGCAGCCCCTCAGGCAACAGAGCTATGAGGTACACCGAGATACAGAATCAATTGTTCTTTTATTTTGCGACGAAGCTTGGCCAGATGGAGAGGTTTACCAGGAAAAAGGCTGGGATCGACTTAGCGAAGTGGCATTGCCACTTATGCAGTCGATACTAGACATGCACTATCCGCCCGGAGGCACGATCATAAGAGCGATGGCCGCGAAACTGAAAGCAGGTGGACGCATTGTTCCTCATCGTGACACGTTACCCTCGTTTTGTATGGGACACAGAATACATATCCCCGTTACCACCAACAGTGGAGTTCAATTCAACATTGGTGGTAAGCCCTGTCGATTGGAGATGGGAAATGTCTATGAAATCAATAATCAGTGCAGGCATTCAGTCATGAACCTTGGACGAGAGGATCGGATTAATTTTATTTTTGATTACGTGCCTCCTCAGCATCCGTAGCGAAGCTTAGAATGACAAAACAAAAAAGTCTTTCTATTGCGTTGGGTTACATGCGGGAAAACAGACCGCTAAGAGCTGAAGAGCAGTGCCGTGATTTTTTAGTCGAGTCACCGGGCTGTACAGACCATATCAGGTTGCTAGCCAATGCACTTACCCGGCAAAAAAGGCTTACGGAGGCCGAGGAGCAATTAAGGTTTGGTCTGTCGATAGAGCCCGAATTTCCCCAGTTACATGAAGACTTGGGCAGTGTTCTTGCTATGCAGGGGCATATGGAAGCCGCGGTAGCATCATTTGAGCATGCTATCGCGCTCCAGCCCGCTTTGCCTTTGGTCCACAAAAAGCTAGCACAAGCGTTACATGCGCTTGGCCGTCAATCAGAGGCTGGTGAGGCGCTCTCGACCTATATGGGAAGTGATGAAGAGCGCAGGTTGGTATTCGAGGCAGTTGAGTGCCTTCGCGATGGAGATACTGAGTCCGCCATCGAGTCGTTTAAGGCGATTCTTCGGCAGTACCCGAGCTCGGTTAACGCCATGAGGCACTTGGCGAGTTGCTATCTCGGTAAAAAGGTACAGTTAGAGGATGCTGAAGCACTCGTTCGACGTGCAACGCAGTTGGCGCCTGGCTTCGCTGGTGCTTGGATGACGCTGGCATCAGTGTTGTTAGAAAAGAGTAATACGATTGAGGCGATTAAGGCCTATAAGGAAGTGACACGTCTTGAGCCTAACAACTCGGAGTCTTGGGCTGGTTTGGCGAATGCGCTTGCAGTGGCCATGTACCCCGAGGAGTCGACCGAGGCGTTCAAGCGGTCTCTGGCGCTAAATCCGAATGTTCCGGGTGTTCAGATGGGTTACGGGCATGTGCTCAAAACCATCGGTAAGCAAGAGGAAGCGCTCAAAGCTTATCGTGCAGCAATTGCGGGTCGGTCGGACTTTGGTGAAGTGTATTGGAGCATGGCCAATCTCAAAATCTTCAATTTCGAAGAGGAAGAGGTTGATAAGATGCTTACACAGGTTGACCGGGACGATATTTCGGAATCAGCCACCGTGCATTTTCACTTCGCGTTGGGGAAAGCCTACGAAGATAAGAAGGACTTTGATAAGGCATGGCACCATTACCACACAGGTAATCAGCTTAAACGTGAAAGCGTAGAGCATGAGCCACTGGAGATGCAGTCGCGCTTCGACGCGATAAAAGAGACTTTCACCGCCGATTTTTTGCGCGAGCGGGCGAATCAGGGATGTAATGCGAAGGATCCCATTTTTATTGTTGGATTACCCCGTTCTGGTAGTACGCTCGTCGAGCAAATCATAGCGAGCCACTCGCAGGTTGAAGGTACATCAGAGCTACCGATTGTCAGTGGTATCAGCGCATCAATAGGCCGCTATCGAACGGATGGGAGATTTTTTCCAGAGGCGGTTCAGGACCTTAGAGCAAAGGATCTTCGTGCGTACGGACAGCAGTACCTCGAGGAGGCCGAGCGCCATCGCGTGTTAAAGCGACCGCTTTTCACTGATAAATTGCCTAATAATTATCCATTCGTCGGGCTGATCCACCTTATGCTACCTAACGCAAAGATTATCAACGCGCGCCGACATCCTTTCGATTCCTGTCTTGGTGGCTATAAGCAATTATTTGCGCAAGGGCAAAACTTTACCTATGACATGCTGGATTTGGCCCATTACTACCAGCAATACCACGAAATGATGAGTCATTGGCACGAGGTGCTACCGGGTAAGGTTTTAGATGTTCATTATGAAGAGACGGTTTCCGACTTGGAGGGGCAAGTTAGAAGAATCCTTGATCACTGTGGGCTGCCCTTTGAAGAATCTTGTTTGCGTTTCTTCGACAATGATAGGGCAGTGAAGACGGCCAGCTCTGAGCAGGTCAGACAGCCTATTTACAAGGGTGCACTCGGGACATGGCGACGTTATGAGACCCACTTGGCACTGTGGCAGGATCAACTAGGCTACATAGTAGACAGTTTGCCTGAAACGGTTGGGCAAGCAGGCCTGTAACGCGGGGCACTTGTGCGCCTATCGATTTTGAGGCGCATAAGGTGCAACTGCGCGAAAGGGGGGTAGGTTTATGAAATTGTTTCTAGAAGCCCTACTATTTCTTGGTTTGAGTGGTGTTTTGGTAGCGTGTGTCGAGCTGCCGAGTAAAGTGGAACTGCGTGGTCCTACCGATTCTGAGTCGCATATTATTCGTATTCGCAGTGATCAGCGCGCGCAGGTAATGGATGGGTTTGGCGCCTCAGACGCCTGGATCATCGATCCGATGATTCGACAGTGGTCGGCGCAAAATAATGAAAAGGCGATCAACAGACTGGCGGACTTGCTTTTTGACAAACAGGACGGCATCGGGCTTTCAATGTGGCGTTTCAATATCGGTGCGGGTAGCGCGGAGCAAGGTGCAGAGAGTCGCATTCCTGATTCACTGCGGCGCGCAGAGTTATTAATTAGTGAGCCGGGCGGTATTGTCAACCACTCAAAGCAGATAGGTCAGATTGAATTTGCACAGGCAGCCGCGAAACGCGGAGTCAATGACATGATTGCCTTTGTAAATAGCCCACCTGTCTGGGCGACAAAAAATGGACTCGCTCATCCAGGCTCACCGGACGACGTATCCCTCATCGGGAGTACCAATCTTGATCCTGCCAAGCGCTCACTCTTTGCACGGTTTCAGGCGGACGTTGTACGTTATCTCCGCGATGTCAGGGGCTTGCCCATCAAATATTTGAGTCCTATCAACGAACCCACTTGGCACTGGACTGATCAAACTCAAGAAGGAAATCGCTACAACAATCGCGAAGTGCGCGACGTGTACCTAGCAACTTATGCTGCCCTTGTAGAGGCTGGATTAAAGGATATTGTAGAAGTTGATGGCGGTGAATCCGTCGAGTACCTCGCTGCGCTTAGTGATCAGGTCGTGACTCAGTTCTCGGGCAAGCCTTACTCGGCCGGGGTCAACGGCGAGGGATTGGGCGATTATCGTAATTACATTAATCTCGTTCTAGGCGATGCCGAACTCCAACCAGTTGTTGGAAATAAAATATCCTTACACGGCTATTGGTCGGATGCGCTCCCCGATCGAATTATTGATCTCAGGCGTTTGGTGAAAAGAGAAGTTGAGGAAACATCTCCCGACGCGCGCATATGGATGAGCGAGCTATGTGTGCTGGGGCCCGCCACTGGCCTCAGACCATTTGATGGCATCGGGTTTGACGTTAACGATATGGACTATGCGCTTCATATAGCCCGCATTATTCACCATGATCTCGTTGATTTGGAGGCGACAGCCTGGATGTGGTGGCTGGCGGTAACGGCGTATGACTACAAAGATGGTCTCGTTAAGGTGGATAGATCGCTTCAAGCTGGTTCCATAAGCGCTTCTAAATTGATGTGGACATTGGGTAATTTTTCGCGATTTATCCGACCCGGATTCCAACGTATTGAAACAGACTTTATATCTCGGGAGGTTCGCGCTGGTGCAGGTTCAGAGCTTTTAGTTTCCAGTTATATCAGCAAGAGTGGCTCTGATTGGGCTACGGTGTTTGTAAATCTATCGGAAGATCCGCAGGTCGTCCGCATTGAGTCGATGTTAACCTCGAAGGGTTCTGTGTCGCCAACTTCTTCAGTTGAATGGGATATTTATGTCACCAATGAGGCTTATGACTTGAACTGGGTAGGTCGCACTAAAAATAGTCAGCTCACGCTTCCCGCGCGGACCATAGCCACATTGACACGAAGTGAGCGGCATGAAAGCCAGCGGTGACATTCTACCAACAAGTTAGTACGGCCATACCTCCAGACCGTGTATTGCGTTTCTCACATCGCGGCTGATTGACACCTCAACGACTCGTTTATTATCCCGTAGATCGTAGATTGAGACCGTGGACGGTGAGCTACCACCAGCCACAACCGACTCTGTGACTTGACATAAGCCACGTGCGAAACGGGGGCGCGCAACTTTTCCGTCGTTTGACCATAGGTGAGTCATTTCATTGTCCGCATACGTTGGTACTTCGATGGCGCGGTCTTCATCACCATCTCCTCTCCCCGTGTAGCGAACAACATTTGCTTCACTGTCGTTAAATAAGACACCGTCTCTGAAAGGTTGAGCATTGTGTGTCCCTTCTGGCAATGTCACTGCCATGGTAATTGTTTTACCGTTGTAGTGAAGCATTCCGCCGGTTCGGCGACCACTAATGTACATACCGGCGGCATTGCAGTGCACGTTATTAATATGCATACGATTTAGCATCATCGGACCGTCATCACCTCTGGGATCAAAGCGAGCGGCCCTAAAACGATACTCGCTTTCTTGTACCTGCATCCCCCAATCAAATACCTCGGTGTCAAGGTTAAATCCTAGAATGCAGTCAAAGCCTGTTGAGGTTAGGAACAAGGTTCTGTCGAAAATAGAGATTTCGTGGCAATGCTTCAGGTATTTGTTGCGCCAAGATCCGAGCGGCTTAAAACTTTTTGAGTAGGCAAAGAGCTCATCGCTAGCAGCCACATAAACTCGATCTTCAAAAAACGCTATGCCACGAAGTCCTCTGTCAGCTCCGCGGCCTGTCCAATCGATATCAACAGTATTCCAATCAATAACCTGATCGATCTGCTCGGTCTGCAGGTCGATCAGATATAGACCGCCGTGACTCTCACCCTGCTGGCTTCCGCGAACTACCGATGAAGTAACTAACTTCAATTATCGCCAAATGAATAATTCAGGGTGAACCAAATCGTGCGTGGCCTGTCAATGATCTTAACGTTATGCCACCGCGGGTCTCCGAAGAGATCAGCGGACCCATTGTCAAAATTATTCACCCAGCTGTAGGTTCGTTGGTCAAATAAATTTTCTACGAATAGCGTCGCCCACCAGTTCCCATCATTTGGTTCATAGGACAATGATAAGTTGCTGTAGTCCCACGCCTTTGCCAGGCCTGTCCGATCATTTGAGAGAATCGAACCCGTTGAGTTCCAGGTCTCTGCCTGATACGCAATATCATAGTGAAGATACAGCATTCCACCTGCGGTATTGGGAATAGTGTAGTCGATACCCAAGAATGCTTTTCGTCTGGGAGACCCAGGCATAGGCATGCCATCTCGCGTTACGATACTGCCCGGATTCGTAGGATCGTAAAAATCACCTGAGAACTCTGGAGAGGCTGCGAAGAAAGACATCGATAAGTAGAGCTGGTCGGAAGCCTCCCATTCAGCAGCGAACTCTACACCGGTCGTCTCTGCGCCCTCACCATTAACTTTTCCGTTTAACCACCAAGTCCCGTTGATGCCATAAGTCTCTGACTGATAATCGGACCATTCCATTAAAAAGGCAGAGGCATTTAACTGCAGTGAATTGTTCATCCACTGACTTTTGATGCCTATCTCGTAGTTATCAAGAAAATCAGGATCGTACTGTTGAGGAACTAGACCTGTCGCAGCCGCCCTGGGGCTATTTTGCCCACCTAGTCGGAAGCCCTGGCTATGCAAGGCGTACAGCAGTTTATCGTCATCTATCTGATAGCGAGCTCCGAGCTTATAGATCATGTCACTGTTGTCACCAACACCATTAAACGTACCATCGGTTCCAAAGCCGGTGGAAAACCCTTGGGGGTTACCACCTGCATAGCCGGGCAATCCTTGCGGGAACTGGAAACTTTCGAATTCATTTCGCTCGAAGTTTGCCCATCGGGCGCCAGCCATCAGAGTCAGTTTTTCCGTCATGTCATAGTCAAATTCACCAAAAATTGCTAATTGCTCGACAGTGCGGTCAAGGGTATTTGAATAACCGATCTCAGTGGGCGCCAGCGGATATTGAATAGATTCATTGTAGGCTGCGTTGTAGTAGGCATAAGCATTTGCTGCCGCGAAAGCGGTAGTGCCTGCGAAGCCCGGTACGTGGGTATAGTAGAACCACTCATCGTATACATCTTCGTAATACGCACCTACTACCCAATGAAAGCGATCATCACCATCGGTTTTAGACGTCAGTCGGATCTCTATGGAATCGCGTTCCTGGCTTTGATCATTAATAATACTGGCGGGTAGATAGTTGTTGTAATACAGAGGGAAATTATTGTAATTCGCATAGTTTGGGTCGTATGCGTTGTATAGCTCTTGATACAGACCATAGTTGTAGCGGTCGCGTTGCTGCGAATAGGTATTTCGGTCTAATTCGTAAGCAATATCCCTATCAAAGTGGGCATAAGTCATAGAGAGGTCAGCGAAGCCCAAATCACCGTCGATGGTTATGGCACTGGAGTACCAGTCTTCGTCACGATACTCATCAACGAATCTAGTGATTTTAAAATCACCGAGGTAGGGGTCTGATTCCCAACTGCCATCGCTCTCGTTGCGCTCCGTAATGACAGAGAACAGTGCCTGCCAATTTTCATTGATATTCCATTTAAGTGCAGCACGACCGCCTTGCAAATCCCAAGTATTAAAGTCTTCCTCGACAACGTCGGCGTTGTCGAAATTACCTTTAAGGCTGCTACCGAGTACGTTATCGACAAAGCCACCATGGCTTTTGCTGTAGCCCACCAAGCGCATTGACAAAACATCATCAATGAGGGGTACATTGAGTACTGCAGATCCCTCATAGCTATCGTCACCGCCACTGGTACTTGCGACAGATGCCTCTAAATTTCCATAGACCCCGTCGAAATCCGGTTTGTTCGTGATCATACGCATCGTGCCGGTTTGCGAGCTCGATCCGAATAGTGTTCCTTGAGGCCCGGGCAGTGACTCGATGCGTTCCATATCCACTGAATTCGGCCCAACCTGCTGTGAAATACTGGTCATAGGTTGCTCATCAAGATAGACCGCAACCTGGGCATCAGTACGGAACTGATTAGAGCCTGTCGATATACCTCGCATTACCAATTGATTTCGGCCCGGTTTAGTCGCTTGCATGTAAACACTGGGCAGCGCTCTGACGTAGTCTTCCATGGAGTCCAAGCGAAGTCTCTCCAAGTCCTCTTCAGTAAATGCGCTGATGCTTTGGGCAACATCTTGTAGATCGAGTTCTCGTTTCGTCGCTGTTACGACAACTTCCTCGATTCCGTTCGAATCTTGGGCGAGCGCCTGTGCGGGATAGAATACGGAGGCCACAGCGGCGGCAAGAGGAGTGACGGAAAACTTAGTAGCCTTAAATAGTCGACCTTTCATGAAGGAACCTCGTTACTCATTTAATTGCATAATTACAGAAACAATATCATATCAACTGACGTTTTAACCGTAGAAAATTGATTTTAGTAGTCAGTGATTTGAATGTTTTTTTTTGGTATCTAGATTTGTTGACGTGGGACCGACCGAGGGTCCGAAAATGACTTAACGGGATCACAAATTCCCGCTCAGCTCAGGTAAAAAAAATGAGACGTATTATTTGTTTGGTAATTACGGTATTCACTGTCACTGGCGCATTG
Source organism: uncultured Halieaceae bacterium (assembly GCA_913031575.1). Taxonomy (GTDB): domain Bacteria; phylum Pseudomonadota; class Gammaproteobacteria; order Pseudomonadales; family Halieaceae; genus Luminiphilus. The sequence goes on from CAJWEV010000034.1 coordinate 9,275, forward strand.
TCCTCGTCAGGCAGTGCAATTGGGAATTTGGGTCGGACGATAGAAATTGACGACCAGTTTGAGTTCTCTAACATAAGCAGCCCTGTACTCGCTCCCGACGGCAACTCTGTATTTTTCGTGGTGGAGCAAATGGATTACGAGGCGGGCCACTCTCGTTTTCAGATAATGCGGCAAATGCTTCCCGATGGTGTGCCCACACATTTCACCGCTCGTGATTACGATTCGTGGCGACCTACTTTAAGTATAGATGGCCGCTCGCTATTTTTCTTGTCTGATAGGGTAGGTGGGGAGGCACAACTCTGGGAAAAAAAACTAAACGAAGATGCGCAGCCGGTGCAAGTCACAGCGATAGATGGCGGTATTGATGACATAAATTTTTCATCTGATCAGGCGAAGCTTTTATTAGTTAGAAAAGACCAACACGTTCGCCCACTGCTTGTCCAAGGCAGTCGGCCATGGGTGATCGATCGCTTGAGTTTTAAGCGTGACTATGAGGGATATGTCTTAGATCAACGCGAGCATATCTATGTATACGAAATTCGCACGCAAAAAATGCGTCAACTTACCTTTGGTGACTATGATGACAGTGAACCTGCTTGGTCCCCTGATGATCAGCGCGTGGCATTCGTAAGTAATCGTAATATCGACGGTACCTACGATACGGACGTATGGGTTGCTCAAGTAGACATGTCCCGTGAGCTCGAGAAAATAACAGTAAACCGAGGCGCTGACAGTTCACCACTGTGGCATCCCGATGGAAAAATCATCTACACGCGTTCAGCGAAGCCTGACAGCTACGATAATTATGCAGTAAGGCATCTGAGCGAAGTTGACGTGAAGTCGGGCGAGCAAACCTGGCTCACGGAAGATCTTGATAGAAACGTCTTTAAGCCCGTTGTCAGGGGGGAGGAGGCAAGTGTTTATTTTATTTTAGAGGACAGTGGCCAGCAACAACTCGCGAGGATTGGTTCTAATAGTAAAGATATCATTAGACTCACAGACGATCCTCAGGTGGTTTCCGATTTCGACGTTACTAGTGACGGTCAGATTGTTTTTGTCTCTACCACGAGCAATAAGCCTCAGGAGGTATTTCACCTAGCCGATGGCACGGTGAGGCAATTAAGTCACATTAATACGTCGCACCTTGCCAAGTTGCAGTTGGGCGACACACGGGAATTGCGTTTCAAATCACATGATGGAATATGGTTACATGGTTTCCTCACGCTGCCACCAAATTATAAGGCTCAGCAGCGTTATCCTGCTATTTTACTAATCCACGGCGGGCCGGTTAGTCAGTATGACCATAGTTTCTCGTTTGAGGCGCAGTTCCTTGCGGCGAATGGGTATGCAGTGGTTAGAACTAATCCTCGCGGCTCATCGGGCTACGGAGAGGCTTTTTCATCCGCACTTTGGCAAGGCTGGGGGGAGAAGGATTATCTCGATGTCATTGCCGGCATCGATTATGTGATCGAACTTGGGTTGATCGACGCTGACCGTTTGGGCGTGGGCGGTTATTCCTACGGTGGCATACTTACGAATTATATTCTCGGACATAGCGATCGTTTTAAAGCGGCTGTAAGCGGCGCAGGTTCGGGCCACTATTTGGCGAGCTACGGCCATGATGAATATCGGTTCTGGTATGAGTCAGAGTTGGGTCTTCCATGGGAAAATCGTGAACTTTGGGAGAGGCTCTCGCCTTTCAATAAGATCCATCTAGCCAAGACACCAACTCTATTTTATGGCGGAGAAAAGGACTGGAACGTACCGATACAGGGTTCAGAGCAGTTGTATCAAGTCATGCGCCGAGTTGGGATCGAGACCCAGTTAGTTGTTTATCCCGATGAGCACCATGGTGGATGGAAATTTCCGAACGAGAAAGACATTACTCTAAGGACATTAAATTGGTTTGATGCTTACTTGAAGTAGGGAGCTGATTTTTGAGCTGCCTAAATTCGATGCACTGTTCATTGTCAATAGAGCATGAAAAGGAAAGGGCCTACCAAAGTTTTGGCGCCTAATAATTTAGATCATCAATTTTTGAGAATTTGTGGATCTACCGATTTGTCGATCCAGCGCACGACAGTTTGAGTTTGTGTGCCGAGACCATCGATCCCTAATTTGATTTTGTCCCCCACCTTTAAGTAGACGGGGGGCTTCTGCCCAAGACCAACACCAGGGGGAGTTCCTGAAGATATGATGTCACCTGGTTGAAGACTCATGAATTGGCTAAGGTAACTTACGATAAAGGCTGGCGAAAAAACCATGGTACGTGTGTTGCCATCCTGGTAGCGGCGCCCATTGACGTCAAGCCACATATTGAGATTTAGTGGATCATGCACTTCATCTGCCGTCACTAGCCATGGGCCTATCGGTCCAAATGTGTCGCAACCTTTGCCCTTGTCCCACTGGCTACCTTTTTCCAACTGAAACGTGCGCTCAGAGACGTCATTGCAAATGCAGAAGCCGGCTATATGACCCGTCGCCTCCTCCTCAGTCACATAAGATGTATATTTTCCGATGACTATTGCCAGCTCGACTTCCCAATCAAGTTTATCGCTGTTTCGTGGTTGAATAATGTCATCGTCAGGACCACAGATTGAGCTCGTTGCCTTGGTGAACACCTCAGGCTCACTTGGAAGCGGCATACCAGATTCAGCGGCGTGGTCTGAATAGTTGAGTCCAATGCACAAAAACTTACCGACGTTGCCGACACATGGACCGAAACGCACATCGCCCTGTACTTCAGGTAGCTCGGCAGGTTCTAGCTCGCGCAACGATGCCAACACCTTCTCGGATAGTGTCGATCCGTCAATATCATCAACGTGATCCACAAGGCTTCGTACTTTTCCGTCATGGTCCAGTAGCCCCGGCTTCTCATTTCCAGCAATGCCGTACCGAAGTAGCTTCATTTTTTAGTCCAGATTAGTTATTCATCGAGACAAAGCCGCCATCGATCGGGAAGTTTGATCCCGTTACAAAAGCAGCTTCGTCAGAACACAGATATGCCACCAGGGCAGCGATTTCGTCTGGCGTTCCCATGCGCCCCATGGGCTGGGTTTTTGCCAACTTAGCGAACATTTCGTCACGATTATTCGGATAGTTTTCCTCGAGGTACTTGTCGACAAAAGGTGTGTGGACGCGCCCCGGCGCGACACAATTACAGCGTATGCCCCAGTCGACATAGTCTTTAGCCACTGAATAGGTCATCGTCAAGACGGCACCTTTCGTCGCTGAGTAGGCGAAACGGTCAGCTATTCCAACTGACGACGCGACAGAGGCCATGTTTAAGATGGCACCGCTGCGACGAGCTTTCATCGCAGGGATGACAGCGAACATCATGTTATAGACACCCTTTACATTTACGGCGATGAGTTGATCGAAATCGGCCTCGCTCGTATCTTCCAGTTTGCCCACATGCGCTATGCCCGCATTATTTATCAGGACATCGATTTTGGTTGTCGCCAAAATATCAGACACTACGGCATTGACTTTATCGAGGTCGGCCACGTCGCAAGCGTGTGCTGTGGCCTTGCCATGGGCAGATTCGATGGCGTACACAGCTGATTCGGCGGTTTTGAGATCGATGTCCACCACCTTTACATTCGCGCCCTCGCTGGCGAGTCGCATACAAATGCTGCGGCCAATACCACTACCGCCTCCGGTTACTAACACCGTCTTGTTCTCGTATCGGTTCATTTTTTTAGCCCGTAAAATTCGATCGCATTACTACCGAAAATTCTATTTTGATCTGCTTCCGATAATACGACTAGTCGGTTAACCGCGGCGTCGTGCCAGCTTTTGTAATCACCAGCAAGATTTAGGACGGGCCAGTCGCTTCCCCATATCAGTCGCTCCGGGCCAAAAATATCGAGAAGGTGATTAAGGTAGGGCATTATGTCGTCATAGGTCTGCATGTCACTCACCTCAGTAATCAGCCCCGAAACCTTGCAATAAGCTGAGGTCTGACTCGCAATCGCAGCGATACTGTCGGCCCAGGGCTGCCATTCACCATTCGCAACGTTGGGCTTAGCGCCATGGTCAACAACAGCACGCAGGTCGGGGTGCCGAGTCAGGCACTTTAAAAGGTAGGGTAGGTGCGCGGACCGAACCAGCGCATCAAAGCATAAGTCACGTTCTATCAGTGCGTTGAGTACAGCACCGAGTTTGGGCTGATTTATCCAGGCGGGATCATTGATTTCTTGGATCATCGGCCGAATCCCGACGAATTTGGAGTGGCAGGTGAACTCGTCCAGCGTATTGATTGCACCCTCGGGCGAATTCATGTCGACCCAACCCACGACGCCCGCGACTATCGGCTGGCGTTTAGCGATTTCCAATAGATAGCGGGTTTCGTCTGTCGTCGCAGCTGCTTGAACAAGGACGGTATGGTCGACATTCGCCTGAATTAGTAGTGGCTGTAAATCGTCTGGCAGGAAGTCTCTGTAAAGCGCTTTCAGATCGGGCGTTAGCCAGGTGTAGTCGTCTCTTTGCAGTGTCCAAAAGTGTTGATGTCCATCGATGCGCATTGCATTAGTTTCCTGTATTGCCATCAGGGATGGGTGCATCATCGTGAATTAGCCCGCGGTCCTTCAGCATTTTCCAGAATTCATCTGGAATCTCGGTCCTGAAGAGTTTTAGCGTCTGATTAACCCGACTGGCTTTGCCAATGCCCGGAATCACAGACGCGACCGCTGGATGAGCGAGGGGAAACTGAAGCGCAGCGGCCGCCATTGGGATGTTGAATTCTTGGCAGAGGGCCTCAATTGAAGCCACCTTGTTGACGATATTTTCCGGGGCTGGGCCATAATCATAGTTCGCGGCACGTTTTTCCTGCACACCAGTGGCGAGGATGCCTGAGTTGTATGGGCCTCCAATGATTACTGAAGCACCTCTGCCAATACACTTTGGAAAGAACGTATCCAGCGGTAACTGCTCGAGCATCGTGTAGCGTCCCGCAAGTAAAAAGCAATCCCAATCCCCGTACTCCATTGCTCGCTCGCAGACCTCGAACTCATTGACGCCGAGCCCAATCGCACTCACTCGACCGCTGCGGCGCAACTCATCCATCGCTCGGTACCCCCCGTCCATTGCAATTGGGAACAACCGCTCATCATTACACCCGTGAGTCACAGGGCCAATGTCATGCATGTATAGGATGTCTATGCGATCAAGGCCAAGCCTTTGCAGACTGTCTTCGAAAGACCGTAAAACACCGTCGTAGCTATAGTCGTATTCGATATCAAAGGGCATGGGCGAGACAAAACCATGACGCTTTGCGGCAAACCCGGCCGGACGCAGCAGTCGACCGACCTTTGTAGACAGAACATAATCTTTGCGCTTGCGCAGTGCATCACCGACCCGTCGTTCGCTGAGACCCTGGCCGTAGTGTGGAGCAGTGTCGAAATAACTAAACCCTTTGGCAAGGGCGGTTGTCAAAATGTCTGAAGCTTCTTCATCAGACACGGGGTGATATAGATTGCCAAGCGAAGCGCAGCCCATTCCAAGCTCATCTATCGTTAAATTAGTCGCTCCAATCTGACGCTTATCAAAATTGGTCATTCATTGTGCTCGGCTTAGTTACGTCCCCATCTTATTATTACGCAACCGCCATTCGTAGCCGTTGGGGTACTCATAACTCGATAGTGAACTTTCATACATTTTGACACTAAAACCAGGCAATGTCGGAACGCGATATGCTCCGTTCTTGATTTCGCAAGGATCCTCGAAATGCTCGTGTAAGTGATCAACATATTCGATGACTCGCTCTCCGATCTCAGCTGAAATCTGCACGAAGTCAATCATAGACATGTGCTGAACATACTCGCAGAGGCCTACACCGCCAGCGTGTGGGCAGACTGGCTTGCCATATTTGGCGGCAAGCATGTAAACAGTAAGAACCTCATTTAGACCGCCCAGCCGGCAGGCATCTATTTGCACAATGTCGATTGCGTCATTGGCGATAAATTGCTTGAACATTATCCGGTTTTGGCAATGCTCTCCCGTGGCGACCTTTATGTTCCCAATATTCTCGCGAATTTTCTTGTGGCCAAATACATCGTCTGGGCTTATCGGTTCCTCTATGAACCAGGGCGAGAAAGGCGCGAGAGTCTGAATCCACTTGATTGCCTGGTCTACTTCCCAGGCCTGGTTGGCATCGATCATCAGCTTGATATCGTCCCCAATTGTCTCTCTCGCGATCTTGCACCGTCGAATGTCATCGTCGATGGATTCACCCACTTTGAGTTTGATGTGTGAAAACCCTGCTTCAATTGCTTTGTTGCAAAGCAGCCGCAGTTTTTTATCGTCATAGCCCAACCATCCGGCCGACGTTGTGTATGCGGGGTATCCATTTTCTTCCAATTGGCGAATTCGATCGTGTTTGGTCGCCTGGTTTCTTTCAAGAATCCGCAATGCCTCGTCGCGCGTTAACGCGTCATCGACGTAACGAAAATCCAGGCAATTGACAAACTCGTCGGGCGCCATATCCGAAAGCAGGCGCCAAATAGGTTTTTCCTCGGTGCGCGCCCACATATCCCAAATCGCATTCATAACCCCACCGGCAGCCATGTGGATTATTCCTTTCTCAGGACCTAGCCAGCGGAGTTGACTGTCCGAACGCAACTTGTCGTAGAAACTGCCAATGTTTGTTGTGATGTCGCGAAGATCGGCTCCAATTACCAGGTGCCGAAAACTCTCGACGGCGGCGCAACAGATATCGGTTCCCCGACCAATGGTGAAGATCAGGCTGTAGCCGACATCACCCTGCTCTGTCTGAAGGCTAATGTAAGCCGCCGAGTAGTCCGGATCTTTATTGGTCGCGTCTGAGCCGTCGAGCTGCTCTGACGTGGGGAAACGGACGTCCATTGCAGAGAGACTAATTATTTTATTGCTCAATGGCACGTCTCAAGAGTGTATATATGAAACCGTAATGTACAAATGCAATGCAGTCAAATACAGTGGATTCAGATTTGGAATTATGAGCACTACTTGCAATGTCAGATAAGCCGCTGAAAAAGCCAGCAATTCTCGCGAGGGAAATGGTGCTTCCGTTTGTATTGGTAGCAATACTTTTCCCACTTTGGGGTTTTGCCAATGACATAACCAATCCCCTTGTAAAAGCGTTTAAGGACATATTCTTGATTTCAAATGCTCAGAGTAGCCTCGTGCAGTTCGCGTTCTATTTAGGCTACGGGGTAATGGCGATTCCAGCTGCGATCTTTATACGAAGGTTCACCTTTAAGTCGGGCATACTCCTTGGATTAGGCTTGTATGCGGTGGGGGCGATACTCTTTATTCCCGCGAGTGTCAGCCAGGAGTTTTACTATTTTCTAGTAGCTTTGTGTGTGATGACCTGCGGGCTGGCGATGCTTGAGGTCACGGCAAATCCTTACATCCTTTCCATGGGACACCCGGATACTGCGACACAGCGACTTAACTTGGCACAGGCTTTCAATCCGCTTGGTTCGTTGGCAGGTATGTTCGTCGCTTCGAGCGTAATTCTGAGTCAGCTGCAGGTCGAGGCGTTCCGAAACGAGCAACGGCTCGCCCATCCCGAATACGACAACATGTTACCTTCAGTGGTGGATGGTTATCTGACAACGGCGCTAACAGAATTCGCGGCCAATCAGCCTGCTGCCCACCAGGCAATGCAGGCGGCAGATCTTTTAACGGTCACCGGTCCCTTCGTGGCAATTGCCGTCGTCGTTACGCTTCTTTTCCTTGTCTACCTTTTCATTGGCTTGCCTGAAACCACGTCGCATGATCAGCCACTGACGATTACAGAATTGAAAGACACTTTCTCGCGATTGATTCGTAACAGTTGTTACGTTGAAGGTGTTGTTGCGCAGGGTTTCTACGTCGGTGCTCAGATTATGTGCTGGACGTTCATTATTCACTACGGGATGACGGTCCTCGGCTTGAAGGCATCGGAGGCGCAGGGCTACAACATCATTGCCATGGTGACCTTTCTCTCGAGTCGATTTATTTGCACTTTGCTGCTTGGCTACATACGACCGGGGCAGCTACTCATGATGCTGGCAAGTGGTGCAATCTTACTAACTCTCGGAACTATCTTTTTGCAGGGATTCGCGGGCTTGTATTGCCTTATAGGAATCTCAGCTTGCATGTCCCTAATGTTCCCAACAATTTACGGAATCGCTCTACAGGGAATGGGCGCCGATGCGAGTCTCGCCTCGGCCGGTTTAGTCATGGCGATAGTCGGGGGTGCACTTATGCCACCGATGCAGGGATTTATGATTGATGCTGGTCCTATCATCTCCGATATTCCGTCCGTAAAAACGTCCTTCTTATTGCCGCTTTTTTGTTTTGTAGCGATTGCCGTCTTTGGCTATCGATCATATTTTAAATACGGTCGCTAGCCCTCTGGTAATGGAATGACGCTCATAATCTCAAAGTTGCAGGGTAGGGTTTTGCTTTCAAGCTACGATTCAGGCGTTTAATGGCGGATACCAAAAAAATCAAAAGTCAGAGTAGGCGAAAGGAGTATTCGGCACCGGCACTTGAGAAGGGGCTCGATATTATTGAAGTGCTTGCGAGAGAGCCTGAGGGACTTACATCTGCTGAGATTTCAAGTCGCTTAAAACGCCCAATGGGTCAGTTATTTCGCATGCTAGTAGTATTGCAGCAGCGGGGATATGTTTACTACGAGGCTGGAACTGAGCGTTACGAGATGACTCTGAAGTTGTTTGAGATCGCCCAGGGTCTGGGTCCCGTGCAACGCTTGAATTTGGTGGCTGCGCCGTTGATGAAGCAACTAGCAGAGGAAATAGGGCAGTCATGCCATCTGGTTATCTACTATTCTGGCAAGGGTCATATTGTGGTGCAGCAGAACGCCTCCTCTGCCCGAGTGTTGAGTGTGCGGCTTGGAGCTGAGGCGCCGTTATCGAATAGCTGCTCGGGACACATTCTCCTCGCCTTCGCAGAGGAATCAGAGCGATCCAAGATGATTTCTGCAATACCAAAATCTCATCATAAACTCACAGAAACGGCCCTGAAGGCAACTGTTCAGCGTGTTCGCCAAAATGGATTTGAGCGACTTCCAAGTTCATTGATACAAGGAGTGGAAGATATCGGCTTTCCAATCTTCGATCATACTGAGGCAGTCGCCGCGGTCCTTGTAGTGCCGTTTCTTGCGTACCTCGACGGATCTCACCTCGTAAATATCGAAGACGCTCAAAAGGCGATAGAGCGGACAGCTCAGCGGATTACGGTCGGGCTTGGGTGCAAGATTCCATCGAAGCCTTTAGCAGATCAGTCTCTCGGGCAGCGCTTGCGGGTTTAAATGCTCTCTGGATGCGGGCGGTATTGGTATCAGAATTTGGTTTGAAAATAGCGAAAATGGAAGAATGCGATAACCAGGAGGCAATTTTATTTTGAAAGCAACTTACACCGTAATTGTGAACTCGTTACACCGCCTATGAGTACCGCCCGTCAATACTGCCTGACGCTTAGTTTAGTAGATGACGCTAATCTTATAAGTGATTATGAGCAATTCCATCAGCCTGGCAATGTCTGGCCGGAAGTGGTTGACAGCCTAAGTGAGGCCGGAATCCTGGACATGCGGATTTTTCGAGCCGGACTGCAGCTCGTCATGATCATGACAGTATCGGAGTCGTTCAGTTTTGAGAAAAAAGCGTTGAGCGATGCTCGTAATCCTCGGGTAGTGGAGTGGGAAACTTTGATGTCTAGATTCCAGAGTGCCGGCGAACAATCGATGGC
>CAJWEV010000035.1 GCA_913031575.1 uncultured Halieaceae bacterium
GGCCTGATTTCCCATGTTTGTTATCGCTCATTGTGCAAAAGACCTCGGGGGATACGTATGGTTGTGGCTGCGAACTGAGCCGCCCTCAAATTGCCGATAAGTTTAACTCTTCGCTAGAGTATTAGGGAGACTATCGTGCGGGTGCTGGCTAAGTTTTTATCATTCATCCGAGCGTCATATTTAGAGGAAAAATGCAATATTTCCCTTGTTAAATTCTCGGCGTGGGGACGTTTACCCTGCAGCTGAAAGACAGCTGCGCTATCATGCATCACGTCACTATTTGACCCGTATCACTAACGTTACTTTGTTGGAGAATTTCTTCATGAACCAGGCAGCGAAAACCCCGACCGGGCAGGGCTACACAGCTTCTCAGAATATTGCGTCATTCGATAATGAGTTGTGGGATGCAATGAGCTTGGAGACGCAGCGGCAAGAAGAGCACATTGAGCTAATCGCTTCAGAGAACTATGCGAGTCCGCGCGTATTAGAGGCTCAGGGCAGCGTGCTGACCAACAAGTACGCGGAGGGCTACCCCGGCAAGAGATATTACGGCGGCTGTGAGTTCGTTGATCGCGCGGAAGTGCTCGCTATCGAGCGTGCGAAGGCGTTGTTTGGTGCGGCTTACGCTAATGTACAGCCACACTCGGGTTCAAGCGCAAATATAGCCGTATTCCATGCGCTGCTGCAGCCGGGCGACACAGTTATGGGGATGAGTCTTGCAGACGGCGGACACTTGACGCACGGTGCAGGGGTCAATTTCTCGGGCAAAATCTACAACGCGGTTCAATACGGCATCGATAATGCGACGGGTGAAGTCGACTACGACGAGCTTATGGCGATCGCGATTGAGCACAAACCAAAACTCATCATTGGTGGTTTTAGTGCCTATAGTCGCCTCATGGACTGGGGTAAGTTCCGCGAGATTGCCAATTCTGTTGGTGCTTATCTGCTGGTTGATATGGCGCACGTTGCCGGCTTGGTTGCAGCGGGCGTCTATCCCAACCCCATCCCACATGCCGACGTGGTAACCACGACAACTCACAAAACTCTTCGCGGTCCGCGTTCAGGACTCATTCTTGCACGTGAGAATGAGGAGCTTCATAAAAAACTCAATTCGGCCATTTTCCCAGGCGCGCAGGGCGGCCCACTGATGCATGCTATCGCAGCAAAAGCAGTGGCGTTCAAGGAGGCGATGGATCCCGCGTTCGTTGATTATCAGAAGCAGGTGATACTGAACGCCAAGGTGATGGCCAAAACCTTTGTCTCCCGTGGTTTTAATCTCGTCTCGGGCGGCACCGATAATCACCTCATGCTGCTCGATCTTCGCGACAAGGAGTACACGGGCAAAGACGCAGATGCTGCCTTGGGTCGCGCCTACATCACCGTTAACAAAAATGCGGTTCCAAACGACCCTCGGTCACCGTTTGTAACCTCGGGCCTCAGACTCGGAACGCCTGCGATTACGACCCGTGGTTTTGGTGATGAGGAGACCCGTCAATTAACCAACTGGATTTGTGACGTGCTTGAAGGCTTAGAGTCTGACAGCCCGGAAGCAGTGATCGATACCGTTCGCGACAGTGTGAAAGCGCTGTGCGCGCGTTTTCCGGTCTACGCTAACTGATAGTGGTAAAGTACGCGGATACTATAGATAAGGTAGTATCGAATGTTTTGCCCCTTTTGCGGTGCCGATGACACAAAGGTAATTGATTCTAGACTTGTGGCTGACGGCGGTCAGGTGCGCCGGCGCCGTGAGTGTGTCGGCTGTCGTGAGCGCTTCACGACTTATGAGGCCGCTGAGCTGGTTATGCCACGTGTGATCAAGCAAAATGGGAGTCGAGAGCCGTTTGACGAAGATAAGTTGCGCTCAGGCTTGCAGCGCGCCCTCGAGAAGCGTCCTGTGGCTATTGAAGCAGTTGAAAGTGAGCTCGCACAGATTAAGAATCGCCTGCGTGCTACTGGTGAGCGCGAATTAGATTCCCGTGTTTTGGGCGAGCTCGTCATGGAGGCACTCAAGCGGCTTGACCAAGTGGCCTATGTCCGGTTTGCATCCGTTTACCGAAGCTTTGAGGACCTCTCAGAGTTCCGAGATGCCATTGCATCGCTTGAAGCTGATCCGCAGACGTAAAGCGCCGTGAATTACTCAGATGATCATTGGATGCGTCTCGCTATTGAGACGGGGAGACGCGCTCGCGTATGGTCATCGCCCAATCCTGCGGTCGGCTGCGCCATCGTAAAATCGAACGAAGTTCTGGCGACGGGGTTCACGCATCCGACCGGTCAGTCGCATGCTGAGATTCATGCGCTTTCCCAGATCGCGGATGCAACGGGCAGCACGGTTTACGTGACGCTCGAGCCCTGTGCACACACCGGTCGAACGCCTCCTTGTACACAAGCGCTGATTGACGCAGGGGTAGCGCGGGTGGTGATTGCCTGCATTGATCCCGATGAGCGTGTCGCCGGGAGAGGGTTAGATCAGCTGCGCTCGGCGGGAATCGATGTGACGCTCGGCGTGTGTGAAGCCGAAGCTGCCGATGAGCTCGCTGGCTTTTTTTTGAGGCTCAAGCGGGGTTATGGACGCGTCACCGTGAAGATTGCGATGTCGGCTGACGGCCGCACGGCAATGGCCTCAGGAGAGAGTCAGTGGATTACGGGTGAGGAAGCGCGGGCGGATGTGCAGGCGTGGCGCGCCTGCGCGGATGTCATAGTGACCGGGAGCGGCACCGTGTCAGCCGATGATTGCTCGTTGACGCTTCGGCCCTGTGACAACCGTCTCGACTCAGACGATTGGGAAAGAGCGATGGTGGCGCCAACGCCGAGAGCTGTCATCGATACGAACGCCAGCACTCCCGCATCGGCGAATGTGGTGACTGGAGTTACGCCAACTACCCTATTCACAAGGGAGGGCGCATGTCTGGATTCATCTATGTCAGGCAACGTCTGCCAGGTGCCTATAGCCAGCAGTGCTGCCGGGTTGGATGTGCGCCAGGCGCTCTTAAAACTCGGAGAGGTGGGCGCAAACGAAATTCTCGTTGAGGCTGGCCCCACGTTGGTTGGTGCACTAGAACAGGAGAACTTGATTGACCAGTGGCTGATTTACATGGCGCCTGTGATGTTAGGTTCCGATGCTCGGCCGACTCACCACGCCGTATTTAACTCACTTGGACAAGCAAATCGCTATTCAATTTTGGCTCACGACCTGATTGGAGATGATTTGCGTATTATCATGCGCCAGGTTGCAAAGGGCTGACGATCGTCCCTAGCAAACAACACTTTCCCAAGGAAAAGACATGTTTACCGGAATCATACAAGCCGTTGGCGAAGTGGCTGCACTTGAGCAGTCGGGCGGCGATCTTAAATTGCGGATCAAGACGGGCAAGTTGCCGTTAGCTGATGTTCAGTTGGGCGACAGTATTGCAACCAACGGTGTCTGCCTGACGGTGACTGAACTCCCGGGGGATGGCTATTGGGCTGATGTGTCTAATGAAACGCTCTCGTTAACATCGCTCAAGCAAATTTCAATCGGTAGTCCGGTAAATCTGGAGAAGTCATTGACGCCTACCACCGCGCTTGGAGGTCACTTGGTGAGTGGCCATGTCGATGGTCTTGGTACGGTGGTCGCACTTAGCCGGGATGCCCGATCGTGGCGCGTCTCAATCGAAGCACCGGCGGAATTGGCGCGCTACATTGCGCCCAAAGGTAGTATCTGTGTCGACGGGACCAGTCTCACGGTGAACTCGGTATCAGGTGCTCGTTTTGAACTCAATATTATTCCTCAGACATGGGAAGAAACCGTTTTCAGCGACTATGCGGTGGGCACGGAGGTCAATCTAGAGGTGGATATCATCGCGCGTTATCTGGAGCGTTTGCTCCAGTCGGGTGTTGTTCCGACCTCCGAGGGTATTACCTTGGATACATTGAAGGACGCGGGGTACCACAGTGATTGATTCAGTACCGCCCGTGTCAGCAGATCAGCTCATCAGCGAATTTCGCCATGGTGAAATGGTGTTGTTGGTCCTTGATCAGAGTGACGGCGAGCAGACAGCCGTTGTTGCTATGGCAGCTGAATACTGTGAGGCCGACCATGTCACATTCATGGCGCGCCAAGCACGTGGGTTGGTGAGCCTGGCTCTCACAGAGGAGCGTTGCGAGCAGCTAAACTTGCCGCCGATGGTCGATCCCGCCACCTCGGGAGCAGTGAAGCTCTCTATCGAGGCGAGCACAGGTATTGATACAGGTATCTCTGCGGCAGATCGTGCACGCACGGTTCGAGTGGCAGTGGCACCCGACGCCAAGCCCTCAGACTTGGTGCAGCCGGGTCATATATTCCCGGTGGCCACGCTGACGGGAGGGGTGCTGATTAGAACCGGGGCCGCAGAAGCAGGTGTCGATTTAGCAACGCTCGCGGGCTTAACACCCGCAGCCGTATTTGCTGAAGTGTTGGATGCGAATGGTGATCTTGCGAACGCCGCTGCTTTGGTCGATTTCGCGGATAAACATGATCTTACGGTTGGACGTGTTACTGACCTGGTTGATTACCGTTTAAATCATTATCGAACGGTGGATCTGATTCGCAGTGGCACTATCACGACACGCCATGGTGATTTCATGCTGTCGGTTTACCAGGAGAGCACGCAAGGCCATGTTCACATGGCGCTCAGTGTCGGTGACATCCATGTCGACACACCTACCTTGGTTCGTGTGCACACAACGGCATCCATGCGAGATCTCTTGTCAGTGACATCCACTGAGCAAGTCTCTTGGTCGATTCAAGACAGTCTAAGTCGTGTTGCCGCAGAGGGAAGCGGTGTGGTGGTCCTCATTAATAAAGAAGAAACCGATGCTGATTTATTAACTCAGGTGGACGCTGTGCTCGGCGCTGATTTGCCGGATGATTCGCAGCAACGGAGCGTTGGTTATTCGCAGGTAGGTATGGGCGCGCAAATTTTACGTGATTTGGGTGTTGGGAAAATTCGACTTATGGGTGCACCCGTGAAGTACAATGCGCTCGAAGGCTTCGGACTCGAAGTCGTTGAGTTTGTGGAGCCAGGGGCTGTGGCCTCGGGGCAGTGAGGAGAAAAAGTTATGGCGTCAAATACAATTGCGACGACTGAGGGTCAGCTCAGTGGCGTTTCTGGCCGGTTCACGCTGGTTGTTGGTCGGTGGAATAGTTTTGTTGTAGAGCACCTACTCGAAGGTGCGATCGATACGCTCAAACGTCATGGCATCAGCGAAGACCAACTGCACATTGTCAGAGCACCGGGTGCCTTTGAAATACCGATGGTGTGTCAGGCAGTCGCAAAGCGTGGTGATTGCGACGCGATTATCGCGCTCGGCGCCGTTATTCGCGGTGGCACCCCTCACTTTGAGCACGTCGCCGGAGAATGCACCAAAGGCATAGCGCAGGTGTCACTTGATTCGGGCGTTCCTATTGCTTTTGGCGTGCTCACGGTTGATTCGATTGAGCAAGCAATCGAACGCTCTGGCACAAAAGCGGGTAACAAAGGCGCTGAGGCGGCTATGAGTGCGCTTGAGATGGTGAGCCTTCTGGGTGCGTTGAAAAGCTAATGACCTCAATTAATGTGCTCGCCGCTCAACGTCGGCGAGCTCGTCACTTCTGTATCCAAGCGCTGTATCAGTGGTCAATGACCGGGGCGACGGCTTCATCGATTGAGGCAGAGTTCCGCACTGACAATGACTTCACAAACGTGGATACCGAGTACTTCAATGAAATGTTGGTCGGTATCACTCGCCGGGCCGACGAGCTCGATGGCATCTTTTCGCCGTTCCTCGATCGCGAGCTCGATGTGCTCGATTGTATTGAGCGTAATTTGCTTCGACTCGGCACGTTTGAGTTGTTAGATCGAATTGATGTGCCTGCAAAGGTCACACTGAATGAGACGGTTGCCCTCGCTAAAAAGTTTGGTGCGACGGACTCCTATCGCTACGTCAATGGTGTGCTGGATCAAGTCGGATTGCAGCTCCGCGCGCAAGAGCTGGCTGAGCACTAACGTAGCCGTTGTGGGTGAGTTCGATGTCATCACTCGCTATTTCTCTTCACTCGGCTCGGGAGACTTTGTCGATCTTTCGGTAGGTGACGACGCCGCTGCGCTTACCGTCCCTCCTAACTCGGAATTAATTGTCTCAACCGACAGCTCGGTGCTCGATACTCACTTCACTGATGACGTGTTCCCCGAGGACGTCGGGTATAAAGCGGTCGCATCGGCGGTGAGTGATCTCGCAGCGATGGGAGCGGAGCCGCTCGGTATGACGCTAGCGCTAACTATGCCCTCAGTCGATGATTTATGGCTACACGGGCTCTCGCAAGGACTGGCAGGTGCCTGCCATGAATACAGTCTGCCTTTGGTAGGTGGTGACACCACTCGAGGCCCCTTGTCACTCACGCTCACCGTGATGGGGTTTTGTCCTAGTAACGAAAAGCTCTTGCGGTCAGAGGCGAGGGTAGGTGACAAGATTTGTGTTAGCGGTAGCTTGGGTGACGCGGCATTCGGTCTCGCTGTCATGCAAGGCCAGTACCGTGGGTTAGAGCTCGATTTCGATGACCAGGAGTACCTTGTCGGTCGGTTTACCCACCCAACAGCCCGGCTCGAGTTGGGTCGTCAGCTACGACAACGCGCAACAAGCTGTATCGATTTGTCCGATGGGTTGCTCCAGGACGCGGCGCATGTGGCCAACGCTAGCGGTGTTCGCTTTAGTATTCACTCTGCCGCCGTTCCGCTTTCAACCGCGCTGGTGTCAGCTGTGGGTGAAGCGCAGGCGCTCGAGTATGCGCTCAGCGGCGGTGAAGACTACGAGCTACTTTTTACCCTGCCACCTGATAGAGATGTTCCGGACGAGGTTTGCGTCATAGGGATAGTCGAGGCAGGTGAGGGCGTTTATTGCGATGTCATGTCACGGGAGCAAGGCCATGACCATTTCCACTGAAGGCGGTCGACTACCAGTGTTAGTCGCAACCTTTTTCGGGGCAGGCTTTTCGCCGGTGGCGCCTGGTACGGTGGGTAGTCTCGCGGCACTGCCTCTGGCTTTTGTCCTTCTGCATGTGGAGATCGTCTTAGCGATCTCGACCGTTATCGGTCTCTTCTTTTTGGGCCTCTGGTCGGCAAATCATCTGGAGAAAGTCTCGGGGCAGCACGACGCCCAGATGATTGTAATTGATGAGGTCGTCGGCGTATGCGTGAGCGTTTTGCTGCTTAGCTGGTGGTTTCCGGGTGCGGCTGATCCCTATTTGCTACTGCTGCTCAGCTTTTTGAGCTTTCGCTTGTTCGATGTCCTAAAGCCATGGCCCATCGGTTGGATCGATCGGACGGT
This sequence comes from uncultured Halieaceae bacterium, assembly GCA_913031575.1. Classification (GTDB taxonomy): domain Bacteria; phylum Pseudomonadota; class Gammaproteobacteria; order Pseudomonadales; family Halieaceae; genus Luminiphilus. Next base: position 7,327 of record CAJWEV010000035.1, read on the forward strand.
CGGAGGTGGGGTTGGTGTGATGATCGATGATTTAGTTGCAGCGTTGATGGGAGTCTTGGCCGTTGCAGGTGGCTATTTCATCCTGCTGCTCTTCTCGATCTAAACAAATGCGCTAGCGTTTACCAGACTTTAGTGAGTCAACTGCGAGCGGCAGTCGCTTTAAAAAGAGCGGTGCACCATAAGGCAACCCAGCTGCTCGAGCTCCGATGCTGCATCACCAAACTCATTCAGTGCGGATATGGCCTCGGAGAGCAAGGTTTCCGCGTAGTCTCGTGCGCCCTCGATGCCCATTGAGGCAACATAGGTAGACTTCTCAGCATCGATATCTTTCCCAGCTGTCTTTCCAAGCTCTTCGGATGTTGCGGTCACATCGAGTACGTCGTCCATGACTTGAAACGCAAGGCCGATCCGCTGTGCAAAGGTGTTCAGGGATACTTGCTGTGCATCAGTTGCATTCGCACATATTGCGCCCGCTACAACAGAGGCCTCAATGAGGGCGCCGGTTTTTCGCGCGTGGACTTGGGCAAGTTCGACCGGCGCAAGTGATTGGCCTTCCGCTGCAATGTCCATGGCTTGACCGCCCACCATCCCATCGAACCCCACCGATTTACTGAGCAACTTAACCAGTTGGACTTGTTGCAGTGGCGTCAGGTCGGGTGTATCGACAATCCACTCAAAAGCGAGTGCCTGTAGCCCGTCGCCGACGAGAATCGCTGTGGCCTCGTCATAGGCTTTGTGGACTGTAGGCTTTCCGCGACGTAGATCGTCATCATCCATCGATGGGAGATCATCGTGAATCAGGGAGTAGGTATGGAGAAACTCGATGGCCTCACCCGCCCTGGCGGCTGAGGGTAGCTCGCAACCGGCAACTACCGCAGAGGTCACTCTGCATAAACGACTGCGAAGCTGTTTGCCCGGGTTCGATAATGCGTATGTCAGCGCCTCATCGAGACGCGAATCACTGCAGTCTACCGGAGAGGACAGTTTGCGACCTGACATATCCATCTGGGTGTCTTTGTCCTAACTTTCGGTATTGCCCGATACGGTCTCGATTCGCTGTTCAGCCTGCTCGAGCGCCCTCTGCGCCGCTTGCGCAATTTTCATCCCGGATTCGTAGACAGCAAGCGCGTCTTCCAGCTCGATTGATGGGTCTTCAAGCCGTTTGACTAGTGCTGAAAGTTCGTCAATTTGTTCGCTGAGTTTTTTTTCGTTCGTTTCGTCGCTCATGATGCCACCGCAGTCTTCGCTGCGCTGAGTTTACCGTGGCTTGCACCGGCTTTGGACAAAATATCATCACAGCTCAGACCTGCATCAGCGCGGGTTTCACCTTGGCTGGCATGGTCAATAAATCGATCATCGATCGCCACATGGCGAATCTCGATCTCCAAGCCTTGCTCGGTGAGGAATTCAGCGACCGCACTTCCTGCACCACCGGCAACAACATTCTCTTCAACCGTTATCAATAGGGAGTGTGTCTTCGCGAGGTCACAAATAAGATCGGTATCGAGCGGTTTTATCCATCGCATATCGGCAACGGTTGCGTTGAGCGTCTCGGCTGCCTTTTCTGCTTCGGTCAGCAGTACGCCGAAGCTGAGAATCGCAATGTCATGGCCTTCTCTTACGATTTGCCCTTTGCCAATCTCAACGCCGATGAGCTCGGGTTCAATACGCTCACCGATACCTTCTCCACGAGGGTATCTTACTGCTGAGGGACCTTTGTGATTGTAAGCGCTCACTAACATCTGACGGCAGTCGTTTTCGTTACTGGGGGCCGCAATGATGAGATTGGGTATGCAGCGCATGTAACTTAGATCAAAGGCGCCGTGATGCGTGGCTCCGTCTTGACCTACCAGGCCAGCACGATCGATGGCGAAGGTGACATCTAAATTTTGCAGGGCGACATCGTGGATTAATTGATCATAGCCGCGTTGTAAAAACGTGGAGTAGATAGCAACAACAGGTTTCAGCCCATCGCAGGCCATACCGGCCGCAAGGGTCACCGCATGCTGCTCGGCAATTGCGACATCGTAGTATCGATCAGGGTAGTTAGCTGCAAAGTTCACCATGCCCGAGCCTTCACACATTGCAGGCGTGATTCCAGCGAGCAGCGGGTCAACCTCTGCGGTGTCACAAAGCCACTGACCAAACACATCTTGATATTTGGGTGGTTTTGGTGATGACGGTGACGCCTTTTCTGCTTCTTCCTTGGGTTCTATTTTACCCAATGCGTGGTAACCAACCGGGTCTTCCTCTGCAGGGGTGAAACCCTTGCCCTTTATAGTGCGGACATGAAGGATCTGTGGGCCGTTCAGCGATGAGACACGCTTAAGCACTTCTACCAGTGATGGCAGGTCATGACCATCTAGTGGTCCGATGTAGTGCCAACCGAGCTCCTCAAACAGTGTGCCGGGAGCGACCATGCCTTTCATATGCTCTTCGGTACGCTTCGCCAAATCCCAGGCAGGTTTAACGTGCTCTAACAGCTTTTTTGATGTCTCTCTCAGTGTCAGGTAGGTTTGGGTTGCCCAAATTCTCGCGAAATAGCTGGCCAGGCCGCCCGTGTTGTGGCCAATAGACATTTGGTTATCGTTGAGGATTACAAGCATGTTTGGTCGCTCGTGCCCAGCATGTGCCAGTGCCTCAAAAGCCATACCGCCGGTGATGGCACCGTCACCTATAACGGCAACAATCTTGCGATCAATGCCTTGCTGCCTTGCTGCTAGTGCCATACCCATCGCGGCTGAAATACTGGTAGAGGAATGACCTACACCAAAGGTGTCGAACTCACTCTCACTGCGTTTAGGAAAGCCGCTTAATCCGCCTTTTTGACGCATGGACCCCATACGGTCTCTTCGGCCCGTGAGTACTTTGTGTGGGTAGCATTGGTGGCCAACGTCCCAAACAATACGGTCGTGGGGGGTATTGAAGACGTGGTGCAGGGCAACCGTTAATTCAACAACGCCCAATCCGGCGCCGAAGTGACCACCCGTTGTTGATACTGAATAGAGTAGAAATTCACGCAACTCACGGGCCAGCGTTACGAGCTCGTCGCCACTAAGCGCGCTGATTTCCTCGCGCACGGCGTCGATACGGTCTAAGACCGGTGTCTGTGGTGCCGTTGTTGGAAGCTGATCAAAATTCACGTTAACACTATACCAGTAATTATTTTTTGCGCTCATTTGACAGTGCAGTAGCCGAGTCCGTCAATAAATGGAGCCAGTCTTTTGTAATTTCATTGTCATCTGGCCTTAAGCAGCCTTAGATATCAAATTGTTTTCGCAGGCGCTCAAGGGCTTTGCGCTGATGCTTCCCAGGTTTATGTGTTGGTCTTGCGACAGCGCCGCCGGCGGCTTTTCTGGCTTGTGCTTCTCGTTCCCGCTTTTCGATGCTAGCTGCGGTCTCTTCGTACAGCTCGCGAGCCACCGGTGCAGGTCCTCGTTGCGCGCTTAAGCTACGCACGACGATTTCTTTTTCATCCCATCCCTGTTTGATGACTAAGGTTTCACCAACAGAGATCTCTCGCGACACTTTGACTCGCTGCCCATCCAAGTGAACCTTCCCGCCCTCAATGGCTGTTTTAGCAATCGATCGTGTTTTAAAGAAGCGGGCTGCCCACAGCCACTTGTCTACGCGTATACGATCCATTAGCAAGCGCCGCCCTTGCGCAAGCTTGCGCCGAGCTGCTCAAAATTATTTACCGCAAGAGAAGACATCGGGATGCATTTTGGGCGCGTGCTATCCGGGTGGCAAATAGCTATCGATCTCTCGATGCCAAAATCGATCGCGGCTGAGAGCACCGCGGGTGAATCATCGAAGAAGAGTGTTGAGGCCGGATTAAACTTCAACTCAGGCTGAAGTTGTCGCCAAAAGTTCGGCGACTCCTTGGCATGGCCTAATGTATGGCTACTAATGGTGCGATCGACCAAATCCGTGATTCCGGTGATCTCGTGTTTCAGGCGCACGATGTCGGGGTGTGCATTGGTCACAATGGTCGACCTCACATCGCTCTCGCGTAAAGCATGAAGGAATTCTTTGGCAAAGGGTAACCACCGGATCTCAACAGCATAGGCCCGCGAGTGCTCAATAACGTTGTAGCCGTATTGCTGACTCCAAAAGTCAGTCGAGTACCAACTCAAGGTGCCAGCGACGCTCTTGAACAGCGGTTCAAACTTCGCCACGGCCTGCGCGATGCTGATTTCATGGAGTAACGCATATTTTTCGTGGATTCGTTGTCCCCAGAAGTCATTATCAAAGGCAAGATCTAGCAATGTCCCGTCCATATCCAACAGCACGTGGTCAACTTCTGTCCAGTCTACCGTTTCAAGATATGCGCCAGAGCCGGTCTTTAACGTCATTGAGTGGTACTCTTTTATGGTGTGGTGGCTTCAGTCAAATAACAATGAGAGTTTAAGCGCTTTTCTTCGCGAGCGTGACGTCGAGCTTTTTCCGTTACTGATATCCCTGCTAAAAATAGTCGATGAAGCAGCGACTCTTGCTCGCGGCTATTATGAAAAAGTCGATGAGTTGGAGGTTGTCCGAAAGGGTGACGCCACGCCCTTGACTGACGCAGATACAGCACTCCATCTCTTACTCTGTACGCGATTGGATGCGTTATCGCTGGAGTTACCGATCCTGTCAGAGGAATCGGAGGGGGCCGACATAGCCGACCGGCTGAGCTGGCCTGCGTGCTGGGTGGTAGATCCGCTTGACGGGACCAAAGAGTTCATAGAAAAGACTGACCAATTCACCATTAACATCGCACTGGTGCTCGATGGGGTGTCGGAGTTGGGTTTGATCTCCATTCCCTGTCGCAAAGAGCATTGGCTCGGTGTGGTTCAGAACGGCGCTGCTGTCTTTCCAGAGGGCGAGGGCCTAAAGGGCTCGATTGTCAGCGTACAAGCTCTTGATCGGAGTCAGCCTCTGGTCATGCTTGCGAGTCACAGGCACTCTCCCAAGCGCGTTCAAGCACTCGTGGATTGCTTATCGTCGCATTTCGGCGAGGTAGAGCGCCGCGATTCTGGCAGTGCCGTAAAGTTTTGTGATGTGGCCGCAGGAAACGCTGATGTCTACCCGCGCACCTCCGCGTGCAGCGAGTGGGATGTCGCGGCGGGTGATGCCCTGGTTCGTGCAGCGGGTGGTCGCGTTACCAAGTTCGACGGTGAACCGATAAAATATAATCAGCGGTCATCGTTATTGGCTGAGTCATTCGTCGCGGGGGCTGATGCTTGCGTTGACTACGCTGCTATTTTTAGCGACCCCGGTTTTAGCGACCTCGCCTAAGGGGCTGAGCTCTCGCAGCTTGCTTGCAACTGTTAGGAAAATTGGTACTTGCTTGAATAACAGCAACATGCGTTGATTATAAGAGTTGTGCTTGGGGGAGCATGCAAATGACAACAGAGCTGAATCAGCCTGCCGCTAACGAGTCAATGACGCCTGAAATGCGGTTGTCATTGATGATGGAACGTCATCGGGAGATCGACCAGGAATTGATCGATCTCCAGGCGCACCCAGGGGGTGATCGATTGCTGATTCAGCGCATGAAAAAAGAGAAGTTGCGCCTGCGCGACGGAATTGAGCTCCTAAAAGATGAGCTAATCCCTGATCTGGACGCCTAAAGCTCTGTTAGAGGTGATGCCCTTCCGATGCCAATAATATCTTTTTTCTCTGTAGACCACCTGAAAATCCAGTTAGAGAGCCGCTGGCACCGACGATTCGGTGACAGGGGATGATGACGGGGATAGGGTTGCGAGCCACCGCTCCGCCCACAGCGCGTGGTCCGGTTGGTTTTTCCAAGCGCTCCGCAATGTCGCGGTAGGAGCAGGTTAAACCCCATTCAATGGTTTGGAGTTCGCGCCATACACCGAGTTGAAAAGCCGTGCCTCTCGGTTTAAGCGGAAGTGAGAAATCTTTTCGCTGACCACTGAAAAACTGCGAGAGCTGATCTGAGGCGGTCCTCAGTATGGCGGGCTGTGACCGGATAGTGCTGCTCAGCGTTTTTTTCGCCCCCTGCCAATTGAGTTCTGTCAAGTAGCCCGCTTCACTGACGAGCTGTATTACCCCCAGAGGGCTTGTCATCGCCAGAGCATGAAGTGTCATCGGTTCATTCACGCGTCGTCGAGGGTTTTTGGGGTGTGCATGACCAGCAATACAAGGCTGAGAGCGAGGAGCGCAGATTGACCTGTGACCAGAACGTTACCATTCAGTATTAGCGGATGAGCCAGCATAGAAGGTAGGCAGACGATGGCACTCAAAACCAGGCTGAGCCGCTGATAGCCCATGAGTCCGAGGGCAACTAATAAAAACAGTACGCCCCTTGCCGCCTCAGCGAGGCTCAAAACATTCAGCGAGACAACCCACAGTTGCCCGATAAGGCCGGCACCGATAGCCACTGCAAAGCATACTGCAACCAATCTGAGCTTTGTGTACATCTTGCTTCGCGACCCCACACGTAAATACGAGAAACCGTATACCATATCCATGTACGAGCAGGCCGATAGTCTAACCTTTACCCATGACTTCAATAGAATTCGATGAACTAAAGGCTAAGTTGCAACGACGGCTGACACCGCTCCTGGACTCTGGTGTCCAGCTTATAATGGTCGAGACGATCGAATCCACAAATGCGCAATTAAAAGCACAGGCTGTGACATCAAATCAGACACTGCTGCTGGCGCGTGAGCAAACCGCGGGTGTTGGGCGTCGAGGTAGTCCTTGGCAGAGTCCGCCGGTCGGAAATTTGTACTTGTCCTACTGCATTCACTCGGACCGACCACTCAACGAGCTGAGTTTGTGGTCATTGGGTGTGACAGTCGCTGTCGCTGAGGCGCTGGAGCGGGAGCTGTCAATTGAATGCAAGATCAAATGGCCTAATGACCTCTACCTTCAGGGGATGAAAGTTGGTGGCGTTCTCTTGGAAACGGCGAGTTTGCCTAGTGATGATGTTGCCGTAGTCATTGGGGTTGGACTCAATGTCGCATCGCACCCTGACCCCGTCTTACTGCAGCGCCCCGTAACCTGTATAAGCAAGCACATTAATAAGTTGGTTGACCTGTCAATGGTCGCTGCTGCGGTGTCATCAGCAATCGTCGAAATGTGCCGTTTGTCTCATGCTGCGTTACAGGCTTGGCTCATGTCCTCTTGGTCGAGCCGCGACCTGCTTTTAAATCAGCCAGTGGTTGTACCGACGCTGGGCGAAGGATTGTGCATTGCTCGTGGTCTTTCGCATGACGGCGGACTGGAGGTAGAGTTCGCGGGTGAGCTGAGGACTGTTTATGCTGGTGAGGTTAGTCTTGGTCATGTTGAGACTCAATGAGCACTATTGATATGCGAATCCTTGTGGATGCTGGGAATACTGCGACCAAGTGGCAATTGCGCGATGGTGGTGATGTGATCACTGGTGGACAGGGTGACCTGCGAGCTTTGCGTGATTGGGTCGTAACGCTGAATGACTCTCAGCAATACGCAGTCGCTGTGTCGTGTGTTAGAGACGCGAGTTATACAAACAACATTCAGGAAGTGTTTGATTGTTTGAGTGGCGCTCAGTTTCATTTCGCGAGAAGTGCAGCCTCATTTGCCGGTATTCGCAATGCGTATTACGAGCCACAACGTTTGGGCGTGGATCGATGGCTTGCTCTGCTAGCCATTAAGGCGCGAGGCGAAAACTCTGCCGTGATTATCGACGTAGGGACTGCCTGCACTATTGATGTTCTGCAAAATGATCAGCATCTAGGCGGTTATATATTGCCAGGCATGGCCCTGGCGCGCGATGCCCTGACGACAAACACCGAGAAAATTCGATTTTCCCGAGACCCTGAGCCTTCAATCTCGCTAGGCAGTGACACGGCGAGCTGCGTCTCGTCAGGCATCTGGCTGACACTGTTGGCTTCCTGCCAAAGTGTTATCGATCGATTCCCCGATGTAAAAGTTTATTTGACAGGTGGCTCAGCCCCGGAACTTGCAGCGCTCGGGCTAAGTGCTCAACGTGTCGACAGCCTCGTGTTTGATGGTTTGGATTTTTGGTTAAATGGGGCTTGACCTTAGGGCCCCTCTTGACGATGATGTGCGCCCTTCGTAGTGACCCAATCACACGACGTTTAGCTGGCGTAGCTCAGTAGGTAGAGCAGCTGATTTGTAATCAGCCGGTCGGGGGTTCGATTCCTCTCGCCAGCTCCATTTCCAATCTCCTATTCCCATCTAAATCAATGGGTTAGGTAAATCGGTAAGCATTCACTCCCCAACCCACTCCCCAATCTTGGGGCAAAGACCACTGATTTCTTCTGGAATTACTCGCACTGGTTCAGCTTGTTCGTGCTGTGCTTTTGGCGTGTCTGAGGATTTTTGCAGGGGGGGAGGGGGCTAACCGTCGTTGTGATTGTGATGGTTACCGCCCAGATACATTAGGGGGTGGAATTGGGAAGGCTAGTTTCCTTTTCGGTGTTGTGTACACCCGCGCGCGATCAGAGACGTTCACAGCCAAGATCAATGATCGTCTTCAGGCGATGCGCCTTATAGTCACCATCTGCATGATATGTGCGTTCCCTAGTATAGATGTATTGACCCCTATACGCTGATCTGGCTGAATCGGGGTCGCCCCTGGCAAATAGTTGCAGTCGATCAATGCCCAAATCAGGTCCAGTTAGCTTCAGCCCAGAGCGACGAGCATTGCTTGCAGGCGCGGCAGCAGTGTCAAGCCAGTTCTTTCTCGGAAAGTCGTCCTTCAGCGCACCGAGCGGCTCAACTCTGACCGATGTTGAAGAGCCGCTGGACTCGTTCCTCAGGAAAATACCCAAAGCTGAACTGCATGTGCATTTCTGCGGAACGCTGCACAAGAAGACTCTCGAGCGCTTGGCGAGCAAATACCGGGTGGATGAATCCGAGAGCATTGAGAAAGCGTTCGACCGGTCCGGATTCAACAATGTCCTCACGGCTCTTAAGCTTGCCAGCCGCCTGATGGCGCAGCCCGAAGACCTGCGCGATGCGGTGTACGCCACGCAGCAGGAGGCCGCTGATAATGGAGTCCGCTATCGTGAAATGTTCTGGAATCCCTCCGATCAGGAGGAAGTTGGTGGGATTCCCTACGCGGCGGCCCAGGAGGGTCTGGTTGCCGGCCTGGCTGATGCAGAGCGGGATTTTGGGATTGTCGGCCGTTTGATCCCCAGCATTGACCGCTCTGGCACGCCGGAAAGAGCGCTGCGTATGGTAGAGGATGTGCTTGCAAATCCCAGCAGTTATACGTTGGGGATTGGCATGGACTATCTTGAGGCTGATGGTGCGCCGGAGCATTTCTGGAAAGCGTATCGGATGGCGTACAGCAATGGACTACGCTGCACAGCCCATGCGGGAGAGGATGGCGCTCACCCGCGTAATATCGATACCTGTCTCAGCTTACTGCGGTGTAGTCGGATCGACCATGGCTATACGGTCCTCGAAGACGAAACTCTGACACAGCGGTGCTTGGAGGAAGGCATCGTATTCAATGTAGCGCCGTCAAACTCCTACTACAGCGAGGTGCTGGCGGGTCAAGATTGGTCGGTAGTTCACCCAATTCGCCACATGATCGATCGAGGCCTGAAGCTTTCACTTGGCACAGATGATCCTCCGCTTCACTTTACTGATCCCGGCCAGGCCTATATCTCAATAGTCAGAGACTTCGGAGCGACGCTCGATGATGTCAGAGGTATTATCGGCAACAGTATCGATGGGTGCTGGGCACCCGAGCCCGATAAGGCTGCGTGGCGCGCTGCATGGCTACAAGAGTTTGATGAGATGAGATCGACTCTGCCAAGCTGAAGGTTAGACTTGGAGTGCCGCCGACGGTCCATTGTGGGTCGTTAGCGGAAAAGTGGGCGTACGTCCGCTTTGGATGAAAAACACTGAGCAAAACCGTCCATACGGGTCTCTGCCGCGTACACGTTTACGAAGCTCAAAGTAGCGGCTTCCGTTCCGCTTATCGCAGACCGGTCGTAGGCCGTTACTCAGCCCAACTTTCTGTCCCGGTTCAGCTTTCAGCACCAGCTTCGCGGTCATCGTTCAGCCTCCAAATCACCGCACTCCCCAAGATACTCCCCAAAAACAGGCCAAAAGTACCCGTACTCCCCAAGTCACTCCTCAAATTAGGGTGACTACACATGATAGCATTTGACTGCACGAAAGCCTGATAATCAATGATTACAGGGACTAATTGGGCTGTTTCGTTCTCGCTTGATTATGTAGTTTGGGTCTTCTCGCCAGCTCCATTTTCTCCTCAATCATATTTCTTATGTGGCGCCCTGCATAACCGCCGCCACAGTCTTGCTGCGTCACGTTCCGACGCCAAAGCGTCGGCCCTATTTGCAGACCGACCAAGCCGAGGCGTGCAGGGGATTCAGTATAGAAAATTACGACTGTTCGAACGCATTTCTGAAATCGAGGGTAAACGCAGCTAGAAGGCAGTATTTTGAGGGTAAAATTTGGTGTTGACACCCTTCCTTGACATCTAGAGAATGTGCGCCCTTCCGGAGGGGTTCCCGAGTGGCCAAAGGGATCAGACTGTAAATCTGACGCGCGAGCTTCGGTGGTTCGAATCCACCCCCCTCCACCAAGGACAATATATAACGCTGGTTACGCAGTGTTGGTGAGTGGAACAAGGGGGCTAAATCGGATAAGCCCTGTCGCGAGAGCGATGAGCCGTCAGCTGACGGCAGGCTTTTGGTTTGACCACCGTCGGCGGTTGAATGCTGCGGGCATAGTTCAATGGTAGAACCTCAGCCTTCCAAGCTGATGATGCGGGTTCGATTCCCGCTGCCCGCTCCAAGATCCGGTGATGAGTTTTTGCTCATATAGCTCAGTCGGTAGAGCACTTCCTTGGTAAGGAAGAGGTCACCGGTTCAAATCCGGTTATGAGCTCCAATTCGGTATGGCGCCGAGGGCGAGATACCGTGAAGTTGATAAAGAGGCGCGGACAGGGCGCCTTACAGACAGAGACTCAGGAGAGTGTGTCGCCATGGCAAAAGAGGCATTTGAGCGTTCGAAGCCCCACGTAAATGTGGGCACGATTG
>CAJWEV010000036.1 GCA_913031575.1 uncultured Halieaceae bacterium
TACTTTCGTGGCGGCAGCGTTATTTACACCCGCGAATCACGACACGCCTTTCTTGACCTAGATGTGATCAAACTGAAAGGGCTAAAACCCCTCACGGAGCCCGTGGTGGCTGAATTCGCTCGTGCTGCAAGACTGAAACTTGATGCCACCTGGGGCATCGCGGAGCTCGGCGCTGCAGGGCCAAAAGGAACGCCTTATGGACATGCGCCCGGCACCAGCGTGATTGGCATAAGTGGGCCCGTTAATGCCTCCATAACAGTAGAGACATTCTTGGAGAACCGCGAGGAAAACATGGTCCAGTTTACGGAGGCAGCGCTGACACTCTTCAATACCACGTTAATGCGATCTCTGGAGAGCAGGCCCACAACGTGAATAGCCACAGTTGTTCGCTCGTTATAAAAGCAAAATTATTTATCCAGACCACTGATTAAAAGTTTCGATCGCGAATCGCTGATGAGTCAGCTTTTGAATCGAAACCCGGCTTAATTGCCGGGTTTTTTTATCTGCGGCGTTAACTCCAGTCACGTTACTTCATAAACGCAGCCGCATACGCCATACTCAAGCAACGACGGCGCTCAGCCGTGAAGAAAAAAATAGGTGTGAGGTTGTCATGAAGTTAGTCACCGCGATTATTAAGCCCTTTAAGCTGGATGATGTTCGAAGTGCGCTTTCGGAGATTGGTGTGCAGGGGGTAACGGTTACCGAGGTGAAGGGTTTTGGTCGCCAGCGGGGACATACCGAGCTCTATAGAGGAGCAGAGTACGTTGTCGATTTTCTCCCTAAGCTAAAGCTGGAGATAGCAACGTCGGCCGAGCTGCTGGATCAAATCGTCGACACAATTGTCTCGGCGGCTAGCACCGGGAAAATTGGTGATGGCAAGATCTTTGTTTCGGAGCTGGAGCAGGTTGTGCGTATTCGCACCGGTGAAACGGGCGAGGAAGCGATTTAAGCGAACGTTGCCTCTATTACGGCCTGTCGCTGAGCCGCGTAATCATATAAGGGAGCTCTGATAGCGTCCCCACCTCATTTACTCCTAGCGTGTTTTGTTCTTTATCAGGGTTGTACCAAACAGGCGTCACTCCTGCATTGATCGCACCCTGAACGTCATTTTCAACACTGTCACCAATATGGATAACCTCGCTTGACTGGCAGCCGATTTTTTCCCACGTCAGATCGAAAATTCCTCTATCCGGTTTTGCTATTCCAGCCTCGTCTGCGCGAATCGAAAGATCGAAATACGAGCCAATGCCTGTCTTAAAAACATCCGCATTGCCATTAGTAATGGCTACAACATTGTATGTTTTCGAGACCCTTTCAAGCATTGGGGTTGTCTCCGGGAATAGGATCACGTCGTTTCTTTTTGCCATAAAGGCCTCGAACGCCGTTCGTGCGGATTTATCGGCCTCTACTGGCGCGATATCTAGTGACAGCAATAGCCGATACATCACTTCAATTCGCAGTGCTGTCACATCACCCGCAATGGACGGCGTATCGGTAAGAATCTGTTTTCTACAGACAAAGATTTGATCCCGAGTAAAGTGTTCCGCAAGGTCGGGGTAGCGGTGAGCGAGTGCCAGCCACTGCGCCTGATCAGCAGCGACGAGAGCGGGTCGTGGATCCCAGAGCGTATCGTCAAGATCAAATGAGAGGGTTGTGATCATGAGTCCTTATTTCGCTTGCTGCGCTTTTGTGCCCGCGGGTGCGCCTGATCATAGACCTTGGCAAGGTGTTGAAAATCAAGGTGTGTATAAATCTGAGTCGTCGCAATATTGGCATGTCCCAGCAGCTCTTGGACGGCACGCAAGTCGCCACTGGATTCCAGTAGATGGCTTGCGAAAGCGTGGCGTAACACGTGAGGGTGTACCCGTTGGGTCATGCCGTGTTTGATCGCAAGCTGGCGAATTCTGTCTTGCACTGCTCTGGGACTGATTCGCGTCCCACGTTTAGTGACGAATAGCGGCGAGTCGAAGCAAAGCACTTCGTTCCCCATTGGTCGATGTTTCATCCACTCTGCCAAAGCAGCCAACGCAGGGCCACCAACGGGGACAACGCGGGCTTTTTGGCCTTTACCAATAACTGTAACAATTTTTTCGTTTCTGTCGAGATCGTTGAGATTCGTACCTACCAATTCTGACAACCGTAAACCGGCGGAGTAGAGTAGCTCTGCCATCGCGAGGTCGCGTGCCATAATCGCATTTTCGCTCTGGTGGTTGAGCAGTTGATTGACCTGATCAGGTTCGAGACTTTTTGGTAGTGTTCGCCGCGTTCTTGGCGCCGTGACGCCTGCCGTTGGGTCGTCGAGATCCGAGCGCGTGCGTGCCAGGAATTTATACAATGATCGCGTTGAGGATAGATGCCGTTGAATCGATGTTGCTGAGAGTTTTTCTCTACTCAATACCGCTACCCACTGGCGAATCAGCGATTGATTGAGACGAGTAATGTCATCGATTGCATGCGCGCTGCAAAACTCGATGAGCTTACTCAGATCACGGCGATAGTTGTTTATGGTGTGCGCGGAGTAGCCTCGGACGACTTCAATATACTGTAGGTAATGGTCAACCGCGTGATTGAGATTATTCTCCGTCAAGGGATTAATCCGGAGCTCGATTGATCGGTAGGCTGCCGATAACATTTCCTAGGTATTCGAGAAATAATGTGCCATCGCCGATGCCGTAGCGTGAAGCATCGGTTGACCCTACTGCGATGACCGCGCCGTCACCTAAGCGCATGTTGAGCCGCGCAAGAGCAGCAGAACCCGCGTCTCTTTCCTCTCCGAAGAGCGCCTTAAATTCGTGAGCTCTAAGCGGTCCGCTAGAGGCTTGTTTGTTGCCCATCAAGTGTGAAGCAACCGAAATGGCCTCGGAACTGATCTCCGCATCGCACCAGTGAAAAGCGACAAGGTCGATCCCAAAGCATTTCCTGACAAGATCGCAAAAAAGCGTGGCGAGATCTTCGCATGAGCCTCGCTCTGCGATAGAGGCGATAACTTCCTGAGTCGCCTCTAGTAGCGCTTCATTTTGCTCAGCGACGACCGTGAGGGTATCCAGTCTCCGGCGAAGCTCTACATTTCGCTCCCGCAGTATCGCCACTTGACGCTCAACCAAGGAGACGGCGCCGTCCCCAACGTGAGTGATTTTCAGCTCATCTAGCACTTCGGGGTGTTTATTAAAGAAGCCAGGATTATTTCTGAGGAAGTCGATAACGACTTCTGCTTTTACTTCACTCGCTTTAGGCTCGTCACTCATAGTGTCTACCGAAGGTTTACTCGGCCCTGGAATACGGTCTCCGCTGGACCCGCAAGCCACACGGGATTATTGGCCCCATTCCAGCTTACCATGAGCTTACCCCCGGGTAGGTTAACTGTCACCTCGGGCGATAGTAGACCACGCTTGATACCGTGAACTACAGCGGCACATGCACCGGAACCACAGGCCAGTGTCTCGCCGGCCCCTCGCTCAAAGACCCGCAGTGCTATCACGTCACGACTTATAATTTCCATGAACCCAACATTTACGCTATCCGGAAAGTTATCGAGCGCCTGAATCATGGTGCCAATTTTCTCGACCGGCGTAGCCGCGCAATCATCCACTACAATCACGGCATGGGGGTTACCGATTGACAGGATACCTGCGTTTACCGTCACTTTACCGAGCTTTAGCTCGTGTCCAGTGCTTGAATCCCCATCGCGGTAGGGTAATGAGCAGGGAACAGCTGCGAGGTCAAACACGGGTGCGCCGAGTTCGGCCTTCACCTCGAGATTTTTAGACAGCGATAAGCGGCGTAGGCAGTCGCCTACCTGTAGTGTCATCTCCTGTTTGGGGGAAAGGCCCTGCTCACGGATAAATCGACCCACACAACGAGCACCATTGCCGCACTGGCCTGCACTTGAGCCATCCGCATTGAAAATCTTGTACTCGAAATCAGCATCGTCGCGTTTCGGCGGCTCAATAACGAGCACCTGATCACAGCCAACACCGGTGTGCCGATTAGCGATGGTTTCAATATGCGCGGAGGATAGGCTAACTGCCTTTCTCACCGCGTCGATGACGATAAAATCATTGCCCGCGCCGTGCATCTTGGTGAAATCAATCATCATGAGCCACTCGCAATAGGTTCGGGCAAGCACTCGTTCGCCCAGAGGTCCTCCACTCGCTCTCGCTTTCGAATTACATGAGCGTCGGTTCCGCTAACTAATACCTCAGCTGCACGAGGGCGTGAGTTGTAGTTTGAGGACATGGTAAAGCCGTAAGCACCCGCACCGAGGACGGCCAGGAGGTCACCTTCAGTAATACCGAGCTTTCGATCTTTACCCAGGAAATCACCGGTCTCGCAGACCGGTCCAACAACATCGTATACCCGTGGTTCTGCTCCGCACGGAGCAGTCTCCATGATCGTCTGCCATGCCGAATACAGTGCGGGTCGCAGCAGATCGTTCATTGCAGCGTCAACGACAGCGAAGCGTTTTTTCTCGCCCTCTTTAATTACCATGACACGGGTCAACAGTGCGCCTGCGTTGCCCACGATCGATCGTCCCGGCTCAATCATCAGTTCCATCGAAAGCTCATCGAGCTGATCTCGTACCGAGTCAATAAGCGCCTTGGCACTGGGGACCTCCTCATCGCGATACTGGATACCCAAGCCACCCCCAATATCGATATGCTGTAGATTAATGCCACGTGAGCGCAGGTCTAGCACGAGGTTTTTAAGGTGCTTGACTGAATCACTGAATGGCTCGATCTCGGTGAGCTGGCTACCGATGTGGCAATCGATTCCGATAGGCAGAAGCACGTCGGATTCGTGTGCCGCGCGGTAGAGAGTCTTGGCAATCTCAGCGTTGACCCCGAATTTATTCTCCTTGAGGCCGGTAGAGATATAGTGATGTGTCTTGGCATCCACATCAGGGTTGAGCCGGACTGAGATTGGCGCGACTTTATTCAAGCGGCGAGCGATCTCCTCGATGAGTGCGAGTTCGGAGGCGGACTCAACGTTAAAGCAGCGAATGCCAGCGGTGAGTGCCAATTCAATTTCCGCTCCAGATTTGCCAACACCGGAGAAAACGACTTTTGCTGCGTCACCGCCGGCTGCAAGCACCCGTTGCAACTCGCCACCCGAGACAATATCGAAGCCAGATCCTAGTCTTGCCAGCAGCTTGAGAATGGCGATGTTCGAGTTGGCTTTTACGGCGAAGCATATGAGATGGTCCGCTACGCCGAAGGCTTTGGTCCATTCGGCAAATGCCTCCGTGATCGCGGTCTGCGAGTAGACGTACAAGGGTGTGCCAAAACGCTGCGCAAGGGAGTCAGCTGATACCGCCTCGCAGAAAAGAGAACCCTCGCGGTCACCGAATCCGTTAGGCATGTTGTAATGGTGTGACATGGTAGAAATTAGCTGGTTGTGGTGGGTTCTGGTTCCGGGTGCCGCAACTCGCCGGGCTGCCCACAACCCAGGGTGAGGGAAAACACAACCGCTATGCAATGAGTGAAAAGTAGTCGCACCGGAGCCACCAAAATTTAAAAAGCGAGTATACCAGCTGTTATCCTATGTTCGTGACTCGAGATCCTTATCTGGTTATGGTCTCGGCCCGACGTCTCATTTGAGCCTCTAAAAAGGACACAGAATGTCTGCATCGCCACAGTACTATGAATGTATAGATGAAACCTTTGAGGAGGTTGAGTCGAAGTTGGAGAAATTGGAATCGGACCCCGACATTGCCGCGGCCGAAGGAGTTCTGAATGTGACTTTTGGCAACGGGGTGGTCTTTGTACTTAGTCGGCAACCCGCGGTGGAGCAGCTTTGGTTGGCAACCCCGGGTGGCGGCTTTCACTTCGTGTGGCGAGATGCCGATGAAGAGTGGTTCGATACAAAAACCAACGACGGGTTTCGCCAGCTGTTGAGTCGCGAACTGGCCGAGCATGTGGGTGAGCACGTCGAATGGTGAGCCTGCTGCGGCTCTTTATGGCGACCTTTCCGGGTTTGCTTTTACCTGTGACTGTGTCGGGCGAGGTGATTCACGAACCATTATGGGTGGAAAACCTCTCCCCTATTGCGCAACTGGTTGCGCTGCCTTCACAACGCTCAGCAGATATAAAAGAAGGACTCTTGGTCTCGCTGCATACGGATATTGCGACCCATTTTGTCTCTCAGACATCGGAGCTCGAGCAGGTATTCTTTGACGGCGAAACTCAAAAGCACAGCATTAATCTCCGGTGGGGTCTATCGCCCGAGTGGGAACTAAGCGCGCATGTCTCTTCCATCAAACATGGCGGTGGCTTTGTCGACGCCTACGTGAATCGATGGCATGACTTTTTTGGGATGAGTGATGGCGGTAGGGGCACACTGCCGGAAGATCAAATACGGTTTCAGTTCGATGGCATTGAACAGCAGTCACTAATCGATCGGCCTGTTTCCGGGCAGAGCGACTCGGCACTCGAGCTTAGTTATGTCGCAGAGCGCCAGCAAGAGCTTCAGATTGCCTACGCGGTTGGTTATAAAGTCTCTAGTGGCTCGTCAGAGGGATGGCTCGGAAGCGGTGCTGATGACCTCTACGGTGTTGCGCGCTTCAGTGGTGCGCATCAAGGTAATTTACCCATTTATTGGCACGGACAGTTCGGTGTTACTCGAGTAGGGGAGAGCGCGCTAATAGGCGCTCAGCAAAAAGATTGGTTATGGTTTACCGGCTTGTCAGCTGAATGGCTTCTTAATGACCGCTGGTCGCTAATCACCCAGCTGGATAGTCACAGTGCTCTGATGAACAGCGAGGTTGACGCGGTCGGCGAAACTGCCGGTATGCTCAGCCTGGGACTGAGACGACAGCTCGGTAGAAAGTGGGCGCTTGATGTCAGTTTTGCTGAGGATATTGTGGTCGAAAGTGCCCCCGATATTATCTTTCAGGCATCACTGCATTTTCGCCCCTAGATTGGCAAAAAGCTCGATCCTGTGAGCAGCCTTCAGCTTTATCCGTTCAGCGCGTTTCTCGCCCGTTTCGCAGCGGCCAGGACCTGTTTGGGCGCAGTACCACCAATATGATCTCGTGCTGCGACAGATCCCTCGAGCGTCAGAACATTAAAGACATCGTCAGTGATATCCTTGCTCAGATTTTGAAGTGTCTCTAGCGGTAGTTTCGCCATATCCACGCCTTTGGATTCAGCTATCCCTACCGCAGTGCCCACAATTTCATGCGCATCGCGAAAGGCCACACCCTTTCTAACCAAGTAATCAGCAAGATCGGTCGCTGTCGGGTGACCCAAACTCGCTGCGCGTCGCATCGACGCCGGTTTTGCGGACATCTCAGGCACAAGATCGGCAAAGGCGAGCAGCGAGTCATGAACGGTTCGAACAGCATCAAAGACAGGTTCTTTATCTTCCTGGTTGTCTTTGTTGTAGGCGAGCGGCTGACCTTTCATAAGTGTGATAAGAGCCACTAAATGCCCCTGAACTCGTCCGGCCTTACCGCGAATCAGTTCAGGAACATCCGGGTTTTTCTTTTGGGGCATGATCGATGAGCCCGTACAGAAACGATCTGGCAGATCGACAAAATCGAACTGCGCACTCGTCCAAATAATCATCTCTTCGGCCATGCGCGAGAGGTGCATCATGGTGATCGCTGTGGCTGACGTAAATTCGATGGCAAAGTCTCTATCGGATACCGAGTCCAAGGAATTTTCAGTTGGCGCCTGGAAGCCAAGGGTTTTGGCTGTCATATGCCGGTCGATGTTGTATGGGGTGCCTGCCAGTGCTGCCGAGCCCAGAGGGCAGTAGTTCATTCGTTCGAAGCAGTCAGCGAGGCGGCTATCGTCACGCGCCAACATCTCATTCCAGGCTAGCAAGTGGTGACCAAACGTCACGGGCTGTGCCACTTGCAGATGCGTAAAGCCGGGCATGATCGTGTCCGCATATCGCTCACCTTGGTCAATAAGCCCTGTTCGAAGACGGGTCATTTGACTTCGTATGCTCTTAATCGCGGCACGCAGGTAGAGTTTCATGTCAGTGGCAACCTGATCGTTTCGAGAACGTCCTGTATGTAGGCGCTTACCCGAATCGCCAATCAGTTGGGTAAGTCGCGCCTCGATGTTCATATGGACGTCTTCCAGCTCTAACTGCCAAGGAAAGGCGCCAGAGGCGATCTCACCTTCTACCTGTGTTAACCCACGGTGGATATCGCTTACCTCCTTATCAGTCAAAATGCCAGCGGCAGCCAGCATGTCAGCATGCGCTCGCGAGCCCTGAATATCAAAGTGAGCAAGCACGTGATCAAAGGAGTAGGACCCAGTAAATTCCTGAACGAACGCATCAGTGGCCTCGCTAAAACGACCACCCCATGTTTGACTGGTATAACTGTCTAAAGAACTGGACACGCGATACACTTCTCTTGTTTTACAGTTTGCTAGTGTATCAGGTGCAGGGCGTTGCATGCGCGAGTGGTAAGCTGAAAAGGGATGAGGAGAAGCATGAATCCAATAACAATTGCGACTCGCGAGAGTCCACTTGCTTTGTGGCAGGCCCATTTTGTAGAGGCCGAGCTGAAGCGGCATCACCCAGGCATTGAAGTGAAATTACTGGGCATGACGTCGAGGGGAGACCAGCTTTTGGATAAGCCCTTGTACAAAGTCGGTGGTAAGGGTCTGTTTGTTAAAGAGCTTGAAACGGCCTTGTTGGATGAGCGCGCTGATATTGCTGTCCACTCGATGAAGGACGTGCCAATGGAATTGCCGCCAGGGCTCACGCTGGGAGTTATTTGTAAGCGGGAGGATCCGCGCGATGCGCTGGTCGGGGTGAACACTTTCGATGATTTGCCAGAGAGCGCTCGACTGGGTACCTCGAGTTTGCGTCGCTCGTGTCAGGTCATGCAGCGACGACCTGATCTGCAAATTGGATTCTTACGCGGTAACGTGAATACTCGACTCGCAAAGCTCGATGCGGGCGAGTTTGATGCCATCATTCTGGCGTGCGCTGGTCTCAAACGTCTGGGCTTTGATCATCGTATTGGTGCTGCGATCGATGAAGACTTTCTGCTCCCCGCGGGCGGGCAGGGTGCGGTTGGTATTGAATACAGAGAGTCTGATAGTCGTGTTGCCGAGCTGTTAGCGCCACTCGCACACGAAGAAACATCCCGGCGTGTCACTGCTGAACGAACGGTTGTAAGACGACTTGATGGGGGTTGTGACGTCCCTATCGCTAGTTTTGCGGTGGCCGAGGGCGACTCTCTCTGGCTGCGCGCTCGAGTTGGCTCGCCTGATGGAAAGACAGTTATTGTCTCGGAGGCTCGTGGATCTGAACCCGAATCGCTTGGACTCGAAGTTGCCGACGCGCTGATTGCAAAGGGGGCAGCAGACATTTTGAAAGCAGCGCGATCGTGAAACGCGTTGTTGTCACTCGTTCAATAGAGGATACCGATCGCCTTGCCGAGCGTCTGACGAGTGACGGGCATTTGCCCGTAAAGCTGCCCTTGCTGGCTATCGAGCCACTACAAAGTTCAGTGGATATCGACAATCTGCCACGGACTATCATGGCCATTATCTACACGTCGGTTAACGCGGTCCGTCATGGATTCGAAGCAATCTCGCAAACGATAGCAAATGAGGGTTTAGTGACCATTGCTGTGGGGGCTAAAACTCGAGATGCATTGGGAAAAAAAGGTGTCCGCGCTGAATCGCCAGCTAGGGAAGACTCTGAGGGTATCCTCGCTTTACTAGCACCACTTGATCAGTCGCCTGCTCACGTGGTGCTAGTAAAGGGTCAGGGCGGTAGAGATCTCATCGAGTCCCGTTTGGATCGCTTGGGTATTCATCTCACCATCATCGAATGTTATCGCCGTGTTTGGCCTGATGTGCCGGAGGCGAATTTCCTGTCTGCGGTATCGACTGAGAGTCCCAGCATTATCCACGTGGCCAGCGGCGAAACGCTAACTCGGCTAACGGATCTGTGTTGGGCGCATGGCGTTGATGCCCTAGACGCGCACACTCTAGTGGTACCCTCGCAACGAGTTGCCGATCAGGCTCGAGAGCTGGGCTGGCAATCGCGTATAGTAGCGGACGGGGCAGGGGATGAAGCACTACTCGAGGCAGTTGCTGATCTTCCTTAGGAAGCAGAGTTCCGAGGTGATGTTATGAGTGAGCGCGTTGCAAAGAAGGCGAGTCGAACGGGTGGTTGGATAACCCGGAGTCTGCTGCTTATTTTGCTCCTGTGCCTCGCAGCGCTAGGAGCCGCTGGCTCCTACTATGGTCTTCCATTTGCCAATCAACTGCTCGATGAGCGCGATTCGATTAGAGAGTCTGTCGCGGATCTCGAGGCCAGTCAGAAGTCTGCACTCGACACTATTCCCGGACAAGTTGATGCTGCGATAACTGAACGCCTGGCGGTAGTCGTTCAGGAGCAGGACAAAAAATTGTCACGGCTAACGGGGGAGGTTAATCGCATAACAGCCTCCGAGCAGCGGTTAAGGGAAGCACTTGCTCGCGCTGAGGCGCAGTTGGAACGACAATCGGGCGTTGAGCAAGCAGCCTGGC
Source organism: uncultured Halieaceae bacterium (assembly GCA_913031575.1). Taxonomy (GTDB): domain Bacteria; phylum Pseudomonadota; class Gammaproteobacteria; order Pseudomonadales; family Halieaceae; genus Luminiphilus. Next base: position 10,506 of record CAJWEV010000036.1, read on the forward strand.
GGACGGCTGAGGCCGAATTTAATGTTCGTATGGCAATCCAGCGTCTCCAGGTTGCCAGAGATGTCACAGCAGCGCTCGTTTTGTTGCGGGGAGCTGATCAGTTGTTGGCAGGCGTTGATACTTTTAAAGCGGAATTGCTTCGGCGATTAGTGGCTTCTAATATCGCTGAGCTGTCTGCACTGCCACAGGTGGATCGCATCGGACTTCTTAGTCAGTTGCAGGCCCTTGAGCAGCAGGTAGGACAGTTAGAGCTGGTCTGGCTCGGGTTTGAGTCGCTGCCGCTTTCAGGGTCCGCCTCAGATAATTCATCAGATTTCCCGACGTTCCTCCAACAGGCGATCAGTTTTTTGTCGTCTTACTTCGTGGTCACTACGCTTGAGTCCTCTCAGGCACGACCCCTGCCCCGTGAATGGGCTGTACTGGCGCAATCTTCATTGACTGCCATGTTTGAGCAGGCGCGATTGGCTCTATTGACGGGTGATCATACGAATTTTGTTGCGTCAGTCGATCGCACCGCATCATTTATTAAGCGGCATACTCGCACTGATGACTCGCGTGCGACAAGTGTCATCGAGGCGCTGATAGCACTCAGAGCCATTGACGTAGCACCGCCCCTCCCTGATCTATCTGAGACTCTGCGTGTGTTCCGCGACGAGCTGCGACCCACTCCCGATGCGCTAGCTGACAGTGTCGGAGGGGGGGCGAAATAATGCGACGACAGGTGTGGCTAATTCTTGGTGGTCTCGCTGCTGGTGTTGCTCTAGTGTCCTTGCTTGCGTTCGATGCAGGTTACGTCCTGGTTCAGTTTGGTCAGTATCGACTCGAGACAACCCTGGTAGCGGCAGCCATCGCATTGTTCCTCCTCTTGTGGATAGTGCGAGTAAGTTTTCGTTTTCTGTCCGCTATTCTGGGGCTCGGACCTGGCTTCGGGCGCTGGCTGGAAAAAAGGCGCGAAGATAAGACGTCGGCCTTGTTGCGAGAAACCTTGAGTGCGATGTTTGAAGAGCGGACCGACACCCTTGTGCAGCGGCTACCAAAGTTGATGAAAGCCGATCTTTTTTCTAGCACCGAACGCGCCAGGGCAGATATCTGGGTGTTGAAGCGACAACTCGAGGCAACGGCAGAGCCCGATCGGCTAAAGCGGCTGTGGAGTGGTGCTAAAGCAGATCTAAAGCAAGCCCCGGAAATGACTGCGCATTATGCGAGCCAGTTGTGTCGTTTGGGGCGCTCGAAAGAGGCTGAACTAGAATTACTTTCACTGTCAAAACGTGCCTGGACAGCTTCAGCTACGCACGCCATGGCGCAAATTAATCTTGACGATGCGCCCTCGATGGTCAATGCCTTAACTGAACTCTCGGGCAATCGGAGTGCCAACGATGTGGCCAATGGATTGCTGATTGCTAAAGCGCAGCTACTGCCCAAGAGTGACGCAGAGAAAACCTTGATTGAGCACTACGAGAAACAGCCAGCACCCTTTTTGGTAATAGCCCTAGGAACCATCGGGGTCAAAGAGTCTTAGCGTTTGCGCCCTGGTAGGTGTATGCCGAGAGAATCCCAAATCGAGTCCACGCGCTCTTTGACCGCAGAGTCCATCTGAATTGACGTGCCCCACTCGCGATCAGTTTCCCCTTCCCATTTGTTGGTCGCATCCATACCCAATTTGGAGCCCAGACCCGCGACAGGTGATGCGAAGTCAAGGTAGTCGATGGGCGTGTTATCGATAAACACAGAGTCGCGACGCGGATCCATGCGCGTTGTCATGGCCCAGATCACATCTTCCCAGCTTCGGACATCGACGTCCTCGTCTGTGATGACAATGAATTTGGTGTACATGAACTGACGGAGAAAACTCCAGATACCCAACATAATACGCTTGGCATGTCCGGGGTATTCTTTGCGAATGCTGACAACGGCCATTCGGTAAGAGCAGCCCTCGGGTGGTAGATAAAAATCGACAATCTCAGGGAACTGCTTCTGAAGAAGCGGCACAAAAACCTCGTTCAAGGCCACGCCCAAGATAGCGGGCTCATCCGGGGGTCTACCGGTGTAAGTGCTGTGATAGATGGGGTTTTTACGTGTTGTCATTGTCTCCACGGTAAAGACGGGGAAACTCTCTACTTCATTGTAGTAGCCCGTGTGATCTCCGAATGGACCCTCGTCTGCCATCTCGTTCGGATCGATATAGCCTTCCAGAATAATCTCTGAGTGCGCCGGAACAAGCAGCTCGTTGTCCTTGCATCGAGGGGTGAGGCAGTTGGTTAACTCCGTTTTACCGCCCCGCAATAATCCGGCGAATGCATATTCGGAAAGTGCGTCTGGGACAGGTGTGACCGCACCGAGTGTCGTCGCAGGATCGGCGCCCAACGCGATGGCGACAGGGTAGGGCTCACCGGGTCGTTTAAGTGTCCAGTCGCGGAAGTCGAGAGCACCTCCGCGATGGGACAGCCATCGCATGATGAGCTTGTTAGGACCCAATAGCTGCATCCGATAGATGCCAAGATTCATGCGAGGTTTTTCAGGGCCACGAGTGATGACCAGAGGCCACGTGACTAGCGGTCCCACGTCGCCTGGCCAGCAGGTTTGAATCGGCAGGGTCGTAAGGTCAATGTCATTTCCCCGCAAAACAATGTCTTGGCATGGGGGGCGACTAATAATCTTAGGCCCCATGTTTAGCACTTTTTTAAGCAGCGGTGCTTTGTCGATGAGGTCGCGCATGCCTTTGGGCGGATCAGGTTGCCGCAGGTAGGCGAGTAGCTCGCCGATCTCGCGTAGCGCTTCAATAGAGTCCGCGCCCATACCCAAGGCCACGCGCTTCTCGGTACCAAATAGATTCGCAAGTAATGGGGTGTCGTAGCCTTTTGGGTTCTCAAAGAGCAAGGCCGGGCCGCCGCCGCGGAGAGTGCGATCGGCGATTTCGGTCATTTCGAGATTAGGATCTATCTCTTCTTTGATTCTCACCAAGTCGCCGTTGGCTTCCAAGGTGTCAAGAAATTCGCGCAAGTCCCGAAATTTCATACGATTATTCTTTATTAAGCTGACAGCATGAGCATGCCACACTTAGAGTTTAAGCGTGCATCCACGTCTCGTTATTGACGTGGATAGTCGACTGCAAGCTTTCGTACGACGGAATTACTTTCGCTTCATAGAACGGAAGAATTCGTCGTTTGACTTCGTATCTTTCAGCTTGTCCAACAAGAATTCGATGGCAGGGAGATCCTCCATGCCATGTAGAAGCTTGCGGAGGATCCACATGCGTTGCAATTCTTCTTCGCCCGTGAGCAACTCCTCGCGGCGGGTGCCTGAACGTCGGATGTTGATGGCAGGGTAGACACGCTTCTCAGAAATTTTCCGGTCAAGGTGGAGTTCCATGTTACCTGTGCCTTTGAACTCCTCGTAGATGACTTCATCCATTTTGGAGCCAGTCTCGGTCAGTGCCGTTGCGATGATGGACAGGCTTCCTCCCTCTTCGATGTTTCGCGCTGCACCAAAGAATCGCTTAGGACGCTCCAATGCATGAGCATCAACACCACCAGTAAGAACTTTGCCTGAGCTGGGTACCACTGTGTTGTAGGCACGGGCGAGTCGCGTAATAGAGTCGAGAAGAATCACAACATCACGTTTGTGTTCGACCAACCGCTTCGCTTTCTCGATGACCATATCGGCTACCTGGACATGCCGTGAGGGTGGTTCGTCAAAGGTCGATGCCACGACTTCGGCACCGCGCGCTCCTACCGACCGCTGCATCTCGGTAACTTCCTCCGGACGCTCATCAATTAGCAGAACAATAATGTAGCATTCTGGATTATTACTGATGATGGCCTGCGCCATGCTCTGCATCATGATGGTCTTACCCGCTTTCGGGGGAGCCACTAACAAGCCTCGCTGACCTTTTCCGGTCGGCGCGCACAGGTCGATGATTCGACCCGTGAGGTCTTCTGTTGAGCCATTACCTTTTTCGAGTGTCAAACGCTCGTCCGGGAACAGAGGCGTCAGGTTCTCGAAAAGAATTTTTGCTTTCGCAGTCTCGGGTGATTCGAAGTTTACCTCGCTAACCTTCAATAGTGCGAAATAGCGCTCCGAGTCTTTTGGTGGGCGAATCATGCCGGTCACCGTGTCACCGGTCCTCAGATTGAATCGACGGATTTGGCTCGGACTGACATAGATATCGTCGGGGCCTGCAAGGAATGAGCTATCAGCTGACCTTAGGAAACCAAAACCATCGGAAAGGATCTCAAGCACACCATCCCCAAAAATGTCCTCACCACTTTTTGCATGTTTCTTGAGTAGCGAAAATATGATGTCCTGCTTGCGTGAGCGGGCCATATTTTCGATGCCCATTTCAGCGGCCATATCGATTAGTTCTTGAGTCGATTTAGTCTTTAATTCCGTCAGGCTCATCGGATTTTCCGATGGCACATGTGGTTCTCGTCGGTTGCGACGATTGCGGTTTCGCCGATTGCGGCCGCCACTTACGTGTTCGCCTTCTTCGTTGGCTTGCGAAGTATCGCCATCAGCCGCTACTGCCGATTCCTCGCCATCGGTAGACGATGATTCTTCTGTCGCCGAAGCTGCGTTGCGGTTGAGTTTAAGAGTTCGCGTCGGCTTTTCTTCGCTACCAGCTGCTTCTTGATGTTCTGTGTCGAGTGTTGCTTCACTGCTTGGCTCGACAGCCTGATCGACAATGTTTGTTTCTTCTTCTTGCACGCGGTTGTACCTGTGGCGTTGGGAAATTTTTTTACCCGCTAAAAGGGCGCTAAAGGATCGTTTGATGACCCACAGTCAACGCAATTGCGTGTTGAATTTGCTGGTCGCTGACTAGGGGAAGCGAGGCGGGTACCGCCCACATGTGAAAGGTAGCACCGCTTTGGCGGTGCGTCTACCCCAGGACAGGGTAGAAATTTTTTGGTGGAGCGAAGCGCTCATAGGCAGCCGTCGACGAACTCAGCCAGTTGTGTCTTGGAGAGCGCACCTACTTTTGTCTCAACAGCACTGCCGCCTTTGAACACGATCAACGTCGGGATGCCGCGAATACCAAACTTCCCAGGTAGATCCGGATTTGCGTCCACATCCACTTTGCAAACTTTCAGGCGATCACCATATTCATTGGCAATTTCCTCGAGAACGGGTGCAATCATCTTGCAGGGTCCACACCACTCTGCCCAGAAATCAACCAAGACGGGTAAGTCTGATGACAAAACCTCATCTTGAAATTCTGCGTCCGTTACGTGTGTAATGTTGTCGCTCATGGTGCCTCCACATGTGTTGCGACATATACTCTCAAAAAATATGTTCGGATGACAGTGTTGAGAGCGAATGACCGCGAACTCTGATGATTCTTGGTTTGTTTATTTACTGCAGTGCTCAGATGGCTCTTTTTATACTGGCGTCACGACAGATCTTGAGCGCCGACTCAGGCAGCATAATGGTGAGATTGTCGGTGGTGCGAACTACACTCGTGCACGCAGACCCGTGGCTCTGTCCTGGTTCGAGGCATGTGAAGACCGCTCTGTCGCTCAGCAACGCGAGTATTTGGTTCGGCGTTCGCCAAGACTGGAGAAACAGCGTTTAGCGGCAACAGGGGCGGTAGTGCGAGATGATGAAAGGTGATGAGGCGTTGGACAGTAATTTGCTAGAGGACTTTTGGTGTTGGGCTGTTGCGCGATATGAGGATGTCCAAGTGCGGGAAGAGCTTCTCGAGCTTCAGGAGAGATCAGGTCTTATTATTTTGGAAGCGATGTTTCTCGCGTGGTTAGGCGATCGAGGTCAGGCTATCCGAGATGCAGATCAACAGCGTATTCGTGCAGCCATCACACCATGGGTTGAAGGGGTTGTGTTGCCGCTTCGTCGGCAGCGGCAGGCTTGGACTGATATGCCGTCTATGATCACCAATCGACGCCACCTGCTCGGGCTGGAGCTGAAGGCAGAACGCGTGTTGGCTGAGTTACTCTTCGATGCATTACCGATGGGAGAAAAGCTTAACGACTTTCCCTCGCCGGCAGTGGATCGAAATTTGGCCCAACTCCCAGAGCTCAAGGATGTCGTCACTCGTGGGCGATTGGCCGGAATGCTCGCGCGGTAGCCAGTACTGCTGTACCCGCGTACCATGCGCGGATCTTTTTATTTATTGCACACAGGACAGTCTGCCATGTTAACTACGAGTTTTTTCTCGAAATCTCCGTGCAAAACTTTAGCGTTGACGGCGCTAATGAGTGTCGGCTTGGTCGCTTGTGATCAAACTGCGGAGACAAGTGAAATGAGTTTAGACAGCCAAGAGCAACGCATCAGCTACGGCATTGCCATGAATATGGGCCGACGCATGAAAGCTGAGGGCGTGCCAATTGATGCGGATGCGTTTGCCGAGGGACTTCGCGATGCATTGTCAGGGTCAGAAGCGAAGATGACTGACGACGAAATTAACGCCGAGATGATCGCTATGCAGGAACAGATGCAGGCTGAGCAAGAAGCTGAGACGCGTGCAGCGGGCGATGCTAATCTCGAAGCAGGCGTTGCTTACCTCGAGACGAACGCAAGCGCTGAAGGCGTGCAAACCACGACGAGCGGTCTTCAGTACCGTGTGGTTCGCGAGGGCACAGGCGCCAAGCCTTCGTCTGCTGACTCGGTTGAAGTGCACTACGAAGGTCGTCTGATTAACGGTACCGTATTTGACAGCAGCTATAGCCGCGGCCAAACGGTCACTTTTGGCGTCACGCAAGTGATCCCCGGCTGGACAGAAGCGTTGCAGCTGATGAGCGAAGGCGCCGAATATGAGCTAACCATCCCATCAAACCTCGCTTATGGTGCCGGTGGGGCAGGCGCTGCAATTGGGCCAAATGAGGTGCTTATCTTTAAGGTAGAGCTCGTCGCGGTCGTTTCGCAATAAGCCGTTCAAGCCCCCGCGCTCGAAAACAGTGAGACCGCTTGACGGTTCACTGCGCCCTAACGAACTGGGAATGAAAGCGGGTGGGCCCTGCATTATACAACAGCGCGCGCTGCCGGCCGGCTCCGCTGGAGTCCTAGCGACGGTACTGAGCGTAGAATTCGCGTAGGAAGGCATCAAACGACAGACTATCGGCGGATTCGATATCACGCTGGCGTCGTAGGGAAGCGATTGCCTCATCAGCCAGACTGGTTCTGATCTCGCTTGGCAGGAGGTGGGCATCGAATTCGCGATGCCACTCTTCTGCATAACGCCCCATCAGTTCTGAGTAGCTAATGTTCTGCTCGAAGATTTCCCGCAATACGCGGGAAGATGGCGTCTCGACGTCGCCCGTTAACATGCCGCGTGCTCGCACCATGGCGTCGCTGTGACGTTTCGTAGTGGTAGCATTGTCTAGCCAGTCAGCGGCCTCGTGCATCGCATCAAGAATGGGTTTGGCAAGCTCGTTACGCGGTATCTCTCGATTATCTTCTGTTAGTAGCTGAAGCGACGGATCACGTCCAAAGTTAAGGATCCGTTGAGTATTGGTGTTATCGATGCTGCGAGTGACCGCATTGCACAATGGGCTATCCGATAGGACGCACGACAGTAGGAAGGTATCAATCAAAGCAATGATTTCTTCATTGATACCAAGGGGTGTGAACGGATTAATGTCGAGGCATCTTACTTCGACGTACTCGATACC
>CAJWEV010000037.1 GCA_913031575.1 uncultured Halieaceae bacterium
GCGGTTATGAGCATCAAAGCAACGACGCGAGGCTTTGTAAGCTCAAGAAAGTCAGGCCATCGCGCTAATATCGACTCACTCATGATTAACCCCCTGAGTTCTTGAGCAAGAACTTGAGGTCGCCGATGACGTCTTTGTAATTAACCTCGCTGGCGTAACGCATCATGATCCAACCTGAGGGATCAATCAGATACCAAGCGCTCTCGGCAGAATGCCGCTCGGGAATCACGGGCTCGCTAATCGCCTGCCATACGCGAACATCCGGGTGCTCGCTTTCGATAGTTTGCAAAAGTGGCATTATGCCAACGGCTACGTTATTCAAAACACTGTCTGCTGCAATATCTACAGCATCCGCGTCAACATTTTCCTCGGCACCCTCAGCAGCGGAACTCGCCTCAATTCGAATAGTGTTAGCAGGCGTATTAACCACCATAACGCGCTGGATTCGATGAAAGTCTCGCCCAATCGCTATTCGGATTTGTCGAGTCAGATAGAGCAACTCGCTGCATGTGGCATTGCAGGTTGCACCAGAATTGACGACCATAAAGGTCCACTTTGGCTCCAGCGAATCGAGGCTGATCTTGCTTCCATCACTGGCGGTAAATAAACGGCCTTTAATATTCACAGGATTGCTGAGAATCTCGCCACTATTAGCCGTTCCCAGGGCACCTACGATATCGATATCGCCGCGCTCGACAAAATACCAAAGCCAAGTCGCCGCCAAGATCATGGTGACGGGCAAGCCAGCAATGAGCAGCAAAATGGCGCGACCGCCGCGCTGATCTATTTGTTGAGTCACTCAGTTATCCCCCAGTGAAAGGCAATGATTACTGTCTACCGATGCGATGCCTCAGCCAACGCAATAGATTGGTACTGCGAAAAATAAAGGCCAAACCCAAAGCAGCCGCCATAGTAAACCATTGCACGGCATAACCCTGATGTTTTGCCGGTGTTTGGTTAACAATCGCCCAAGTCGCATCGAACGCGACCGATGCAAGTTCATCAACTCGGATCTCAAGCGGAAAGATCGGTTGGTCGAGCTGGCTTTGAAGCTCATCCTGCCAAGCGGACAACGTCAGCTGTTGCACCACGCCCGGCAACTGCGCCGGTAATTGATTTTCACCTAGCATAAAGGCTTCGCCACTGGGCTGGTACAGCCGCCCACTCACTGTCTGCACGCCGCTAGGTAACGCAATATCGGGCAGTGTCTTTCTCGATGGGTCGCCTCGAACCCAACCCAGGTTTAGCGCTACCGCGAGCTGGTCTACCTCTGCGAAGGCGACAACCTCGTAACCAAATTTGCCTCCACGTAGTCGGTTGTCCAGCAATACATAGTGGTTGGGTGTAAAACGCGCGCCCATAACGACTTGCCGATCTGCACGCTCATCGTCCGGCAAACGTATCGCTGACTGCGGGGTGATAGCGGGTAGCACCCGCCTGGCCTCCAACCGATCGATCAACGCGGCTTTTTCGTCCGCTCGATCGAGTTGCCAAAAACCCAGGCTGAGCAGGGTTGGCAACAAAAGAGCTGTGGCCAATGTCGTTCGCCAATCGAGTTCAACGCGCAACTTCATCTAGGTTTCGCTACACTCTGTGCTCTGTTTGCCCATACGCGCTGCTGCCTCGCGGTCCGTGTCTCCTGCAGTGTAAGGATTTTGAATGCTCAAAGGTCTCATTGTTTTACTCATGATCGCGTTACTGATCACCCTTGGTGCGGGACTGTATTTCCTTATGATCGATCAGGGAGATGTAAAGAAGACCCGACTTGTTAACTCGCTCCGCGTGCGTGTGAGTATAGCTGCGACACTGATGGCGCTCATCACCTACGGGGTAGCCACAGGACAGCTTGGCCACCCTAGTCCCTGGGACGCCCGCCCAACTGCCGAAGCCGCTCCATAAAAAAGGCGGGATAAACCCGCCCTTATACCTTTGGCCGTCCTCAGATGATGTAGACAAAAATAAAGAGGAAGACCCAAACCACATCGACAAAGTGCCAGTACCAGCTTGAAGCCGAGAATCCAAAGTGATCGGTAGACGTCATATGCTTGTTGCGAACTGAACGAATTAGCTGAATCAGCAACATGGTCATACCCATGGCCACGTGGAACCCGTGAAAGCCCGTCAACATGAAAAAGGTCGAACCGTAGATACCCGAGTTCAGCGTCAGACCAAACAGCTCATATGCCTCATAATATTCGGCCGCCTGCAAGAAAAGGAAGATAATGGCCAAGCCAACGGTCACGGCTAGCCAGGCTTCAAACTTCTTGATATTGCCTTGCGACAGACCTCGGTGCGCAAACTCGCAGGTAACGCTAGAAGTGAGAAGAATAATCGTGTTCCAAAGCGGAAGCCATGCATACCACGCCTGCGCATCAGCAAACGACATCGATGTGTGCTGTGAAACAAACGCCCCATTGTTGGCTATCGGCTGGCTCAGTGCGCCACCAACCACTTCCTGTGGCGTTATAACGGGCGGCCAGGTGTATTCAAACCCTTCCCATAGCAAGAAGTTCATACGACCGCCCTCACCCTCACCAGCAAGCCAAGGACCTGCCAACCATCGGACGTACAATAGGGCACCGAAAAATGCGGCAAAGAACATTACCTCTGAGAAAATGAACCAGAACATGCCGAGCACATAACTATTACTCAACTGACTACTGTTCATACCGGCTTTATTTTCCTTGATGGTCGTTCTGAACCAATAGGTTAATGTTGCGATAAATATTGCAAGACCCGCAAAAAGCACCCATTTAGCAGCACCGCCGGTATCGTGGGTACCACCGAAGGTCATCTCATTAAGGACTAATCCGCCACCAAAAACAGACAGCACTAAACCGATTGTGGCCCGAACCGCGAGACTGGAGCTCTCGGGTACATAATACTTTTCATACTCAGTTGAAGTTTCGGCGCTCGACATTTTTTTTCCTTATTCTCCCTGCCCCCGGGGCCCTTGAGATTATCTCGAAGCGACTTTATCACTTATTAGCGCGGTCACGTCGAACAACGTATAAGACAGCGTGATGGTTTTAATATCCGCCGGCAGATCCTGATCAACAATGAATTGGAGTGGCATCTCCGCCTTATCATTACCATCAAGCGGTTGTTGCTCGAAACAGAAACACTCGGTCTTATGAAAATATTCTGCGGCTCTGGATGGCGAAACACTGGGTATCGCCTGCGCCACCATGGCATTCATGGTCGGGTTGGCCGCGAAAAATACGGTGTCATTAGCAGCACCTGGATGCACAAGCATTTCCGTCACCTCAGGCGAAAAGGACCACGGCATAGCATCGTTGTTGGTGGCGATGAACTGTACCTTGATAAAGCGCGTCTCGTCGACGTCAGCAGACACTGAAATGTATGCTTCCGACGAGGTTTTGCCATTGATCCCAAGTGCATCGCACAGGACATTGTAAAGCGGCACCATAACCACAAATACAAACGCAAACATAGCCATAGACACGGAACAGAGCTTGGCTACTGTGTCTATGGTGGGATCTTGGCTCAGTCTCATTATCTAATGCCCAAGGCTTAATAAGCTGGTTGCTCTTCGAGCTTGGGTGGCGTTTCAAACGTGTGATAGGGCGCTGGCGATGGCAAGGTCCACTCCAGGCCCTCAGCACCGTCCCATACCTTCTCGTCAGAGACTTTCTCGCCGGACACGATGGCCGCTATCACGTTATAAAGGAAGAGCAACTGTGACATACCGTAAATAAACGCACCAATTGAGGACATCATATTGAAGTCGGCAAACTGCAGTGCGTAATCGGGGATACGCCGTGGCATACCCGCTAGTCCAACAAAGTGCTGCGGAAAGAACGTGACGTTAAATCCAATGAAAGACACCCAGAAATGCACCTTTCCCATGGTTTCGTTGTACATACGGCCCGTCCACTTGGGCAGCCAAAAATAGACCGCTGCAGTCATTGAGAACACAGCACCCGCAACCATCACGTAGTGAAAGTGTGCTACTACAAAGTAAGTATCGTGATACTGGAAATCGGCCGGTGCAATCGACAGCATTAGTCCGGTAAAACCGCCGATGGTAAATAACACTAAAAAGCCTATTGAGAACAGCATTGGCGTTTCAAACGTCATAGCACCGCGCCACATGGTGGTTACCCAATTAAATACCTTCACTCCGGTTGGTACCGCAATCAGCATAGTCGCGTACATGAAGAACAGTTCACCAGCTACAGGCATACCGACGGTGTACATGTGGTGCGCCCATACGATGAACGACAGAAAGGCAATCCCTGCCGTCGCATAAACCATTGACGCATAACCAAATAGTGGCTTGCGAGAGAACGCGGGAATGATCTGCGAAATCACGCCAAATGCGGGCAAAATAATGATGTACACCTCAGGGTGACCGAAGAACCAGAAAATGTGCTGGAACAAAACAGGGTCACCACCACCTGCAGCGGAGAAGAAGCTCGTGCCGAAGTGAATATCCATCAACATCATGGTTACGGCGCCCGCTAGCACTGGCATCACTGCAACTAGCAAGAACGCGGTGATCAACCACGTCCACACGAACAGTGGCATCTTCATGTAAGTCATGCCAGGAGCCCGCATATTCATCACGGTAGCGATAATGTTGATTGAACCCATGATGGATGACACACCCAAAATGTGAATCGCGAAAATAAAGAACGTCACCGAAGGTGGTGCGTAAGTTGTTGACAGTGGCGCGTAGAACGTCCATCCAAACGCTGGAGCACCGCCTTCCATTAGCAGTGTCGACGCCAGCATCAGGAATGCAGGCGGAAGAATCCAGAAGCTCCAGTTATTCATGCGTGGCAATGCCATATCAGGCGCACCGATCATCATGGGGATGAGCCAGTTTGCCAGTCCCACAAAGGAGGGCATGATGGCACCGAAAACCATGACAAGACCGTGCAGGGTTGTCATCTGGTTGAAGAAGCCCGGTTCTACCAGCTGCATACCAGGCTGGAACAGCTCTGCGCGGATGACCATAGCGAAGGCGCCACCCAAGAGGAACATTGCGAATGAGAACCATAGGTACATGGTCCCGATGTCTTTATGGTTAGTTGTGTACAGCCAACGAGAGAGGCCTTTTGCTGGACCGTGGTGGTGATCGCCCATGTTTATTTCCTCCGACTACCCTTCTTTATAGCTCACGACGTCTGACGCTTGAACTACATCCCCAGTATTATTTCCAAAAGCGTTGCGCTGGAAGGTCGTCACCGCTGCAACATCAATGTCTGACAATTGCGCACCAAATGCCTGCATGGCAGTTCCGGCGACCCCGTTTACGATAACGTTCAAGTGAGGGTCCAGCCCACCCATTGCAATGGTGCTCCCCGCAATTGCATTACCGAGGCCCCCTTCACCGTTAGCGCCGTGACAAGCGAGACAGCTTGCGTTGTAAACGTCCTCTCCTCGCGCCATGAGCTCGTCAACTGGCAGCTCTGTGGCGGCTAATGCTGCATCCGTAGCAGCTGCACCTCTCTTCGCTGCCATCCAGTCATTAAATTCACCCTGACCTACCACGTGTACTTCGACGGGCATGAAACCATGGTAGGCGCCGCACAACTCGGTACACTGTCCACGATACACGCCCTCAGCCAAAACACGTGTCCACGCCTCATTGATGAAGCCTGGAATTGCGTCACGCTTAACCGCGATTTCAGGCACCCACCATGAATGGATAACATCGTTGGCAGTAATCAAGAATCGCACCTTGGTATCAACAGGAATGACCAGCGGCTCATCGACTTCGAGAAGGTAGTTCTCGCCTTTCGTATCAGTGTTGTAGATTTGCTCCTGCGATGTTGCAAGATTAGAGAAAAACGCAATGTTCTCACCGTCAGCATCGAGGTACTCGTATTTCCACTTCCACTGGTAGCCCGTTACTAAGATGCTCATCTCGGCATCGTCGTTGTCGTAAACCTCGAGCAAAGTGGATGTTGCAGGAACGGCCATTAGGACCAGAATGAAGAAAGGCACGACGGTCCAAGCAATTTCAACACCTGTGTGCTCATGAAACTGCGAGGGCTCGACACCTTTTGATTTACGGTGTGCGTAAATCGAGTACAACATAACGCCGAAAACGCCGATACCGATGGCGACACAGATCCAAAAAATCAGCATGTGAAGGCCGTAGATTTCAGCACCAAGATCAGTAATTACGGCGCCAGCTTCGGAAATACCCGTCGACATGTTTATCTGGTTTTGTGCATTAACAGCGAGCGGCAAAAGCGCCGTCGCGGCAAGTGCGCGTGCGTTTAGCATCTTTTTTTCCCCATAATCGCGGTAGAATGGCCCCGCCCCCGTGGTTGGGCCCCGCGTTTTTTCGCTAACAGATTATAACGAAGTCAAATTGGATTCACAGCGGAAACACGTTTCTTAGACAAATACCTTGCATTTATTACCAGTTATTTAGTCCTTATCGAGGTCTGGTGGCATCAGTCGGACAGGTTCTGCCACTGTTTCCACCAAACGTGCACTCCCACGCGTGACGCGGGTAGTAGGCTCCTCGGCAACTTGCTGGGGTCTCTTTTCTCTAAATCCACACTCAATGCAAGACCGCTCGTCGGTGTCCATATCGACCACCAGCCGATCCATGGCCTTGCAGGAGGGACAGATTGCACCCGCAATAAATCTCGGTCTTCTCGGTGCCTGTGGGGTTGATTCATTAGACATGATTTTAAAATTTCATCTTGTTTAACAGTTGAATGTCGCACGACGACCATGCCAAGGTTATCAGCGATACGGAGCACGAGCAGTTAAAGATGCCCAAACTAAGCTATCACGGCCCCGACAATATTCGGTCACACGACGGCATTATTCCATCGCTTGGTGAGCGAGTGATGATAGATCCTAGCGCCGTCGTTCTCGGTGATCTGGTCGCGGGCGACGATGTTAGCGTGTGGCCGCAATGTGCAATCCGTGCTGACATGCACCGGATTCACATTGGTCATCGGACCAATATTCAAGATAATTCGGTTCTCCATATCACTCATGCCGGCGAATTCAGTGAAGCGGGTTGGCCGCTGACTATTGGTAACGACGTAACGGTAGGGCATAGCGTGGTACTGCACGGTTGCACCATTGGTAACCGCGTGCTTGTGGGAATTGGATCCATTCTGATGGATGGTGTGACCGTTGAAGATGAGGTCATGATCGGTGCGGGAAGTCTTGTTACACCCGGTAAAATACTGAAAAGTGGCTGGCTCTATGCTGGATTACCCGCAAAGCCCATTCGGAAAATCACCGAACGAGAGCGGTCGTTTTTAGTTTATTCCGCGCAGAACTACGTGAAATTAAAAAACCGCTTTCTCGACGAGTCGGAGAGACAGTAGTAGACGCTAAGATCGTAACATCGCCAGAACGCGGCTCGTCAACGGACGCTCACCATTCCAAATTTGGTAGCTATCTGCCGCCTGCTCAACCAACATACCGAGACCGTCAGTGACCTCCTGAAATCCGCGGGAAGCAGCCCAAGTCATAAAGGGTGTGAGTCCGTTGCTGTAAATCAGATCGTACGCTGAGGCGCTACTGGAGATTGTTGGGATATGCAGATCAGGAAAATCGCCGGCCCAACTGTTACTCAAGCCATTGATCACAAGGCTCCATTCCCTGTCAGGTATCGCCGTCAAACCCCCCGCAGTCATTGATCCTCTGTTCTCAAACATAGCAACGAGATCTTCCGCTCGTTCAGGTGTGCGATTGGCGACATGGATCGATGCTGGAGCACAATCGCATAGCGGACCAAGAATACTCCGCATAGCACCACCAGCGCCCAGAAACAAAATGTTGGCCCCAGCCACTTGCCACCCCAAGTTCACCTCAAGGTCGCTAACCAAGCCGCTGCCATCGGTCGTGTGGCCACAGACACGTCCCTCATCATTACGCCACAGAGTGTTCACGGCTTCCGCATCAACGGCATCTTGCGTGTGAACTTCGGCAAATACGAATGCTTCGCCTTTAAACGGTGCGGTCACGTTTAATCCGATTCCACCGCTTGCAAAAAAATCATTAACGACCCGATCAAAGTCACCTACCTCGACCAGCACCTTTTGATAGTCGATATCATGCTGACAACCCTCGGCAAACGCGCGGTGAATTTCCGGCGACTTACTGTGTTCGATAGGATTGCCCAGTACGGCGAACCGCCTCATGTGCTACTCCAAATGCAAGGGGTCAAAACTAAAAAAAGGTAGA
Source organism: uncultured Halieaceae bacterium (assembly GCA_913031575.1). GTDB lineage: Bacteria > Pseudomonadota > Gammaproteobacteria > Pseudomonadales > Halieaceae > Luminiphilus. The sequence goes on from CAJWEV010000037.1 coordinate 8,194, forward strand.
GGACTCTGCACGCCTTTAAGGTGAGTGTCTCACACCCAGTCACGCGGCTTTAGGTAATAGTCCAAAAGCTCTGCTTCGGGCGTGCCAGCCTCTGGCGTCAAGCCGTACTCCCAGCGCACCAGCGGTGGCAAGGACATCAGAATGGCTTCTGTTCGGCCATTTGATTGAAGCCCGAACAGGGTGCCTCTATCGAAAACCAAATTGAATTCTACGTAGCGTCCACGACGATATAGCTGCCATTGCCGCTCACGCTCGCCGAATGCTTTATCCTTATTTCTATGCACAATGGGCACGTAGGCATTCAAATAGGCATTGCCCACGGCCTGCATAAAGCCAAACGTCTTCTCAAAACCCCACTCATTCAGGTCGTCATAAAACAACCCACCGATACCTCTAGGCTCATCACGATGCGGCAAAAAAAAGTAATCGTCACACCAGGCTTTGAACTTGGGGTATACGCCCTCGCCAAAAGGCTCACATGCCTCCTTAGCAGTTTGGTGCCAGTGCACGGCGTCTTCTTCCGAGCCGTAGTAGGGGGTTAAATCAAAGCCACCACCCATCCACCAAACAGGCGCTTCACCCTCTTTTTCAGCGACAAAACACCGAACATTGGCGTGAGACGTGGGCACATAGGGGTTTCGCGGATGCATAACTAACGAGACGCCCATTGCTTTGAAACTGCGGCCCGCAAGTTCCGGTCGATGTTGAGTGGCACTTCCCGGCATATGACTGCCTTCTACGCACGAGAAATTGACGCCCCCTTTTTCGAAGACTTTTCCATCAGCAAGCACGCGGCTGATGCCATCGCCGCCTTCAGGCCGGTCCCAAGACTCTGTTTCAAACTTTGCTAAACCGTCGATGGCACTCAACTCGTCGCAAATCGACTGTTGCAGGCCCTTCAAGTACTGTTGTACGGCCAGCAAATCCATAGCCTTCCCCTGATCTAGGCGATGTTTAACGCAACACCTCACCCGTTTTTATCCGTTTTATCGTCGATGGTTTACCGGCCAGATCCACTTCACCGGGCACCACCGTCATTCGCGAGCCGAAGTATCGCCTCACCTGAAAAAGGTGCCTCGCCGGCTGCGCTCCCGCCCAGTTGGCACTGGTTGTGACCAATGGGCCGCCCAGTTCAAGACACAAACTAGACAAAGCTCGTGCAGAGGTTACACGTATTGCGACTTCGTTGCTCTCTCCAGTGACCCAAGAGGGGAAATAACCACGATTTGGGACCAACCAGGTTACGGGCCCAGGCCATGATGACAACACGCGAGTACGTTCCTCGTCATTTAAACCATCTAGCAAGGGAGCAAAGTGCGCCACATCGCCACTGGCCACAATGACGCCTTTGGACAGCGGACGTTGCTTCATTTCACATAGAAACGTGACCGCAGACAGATTCCATGGGTCGCAGGATAAGCCCCAAACGGCTTCGGCGGGGCAGGCGATCACGTAGCCAGCCTTTATGCTGACTGATGCTTGTTTTATTCGCCACAACGAGGCCATAACTAACATTCTATATTCGATGAATATCGTTATTTTACCTCACGAATCCCCTGCGCGGGTCCAATAAACCTAACCTTGGCGAACCAGCTGTCTATGGATCTCTAGTTGAGCAAGCGCTTTGTGCAAGACCCGGATCTCCAATAAAAGTGCGGCGGCTAGGTCATCCAACGGATGCGAACCGTCATTTAAGGCCGCAAGTAGTTAATCTACCGTGTAATTCCCTGTCAGATGATCAATCTGTCATTCATGAGCTTCCCCCAAATATACCTCCAGTGACGTTATGGCAGTTACTTCACCATCAAAATAGAGAGAATTGGCGTATCACCGCGAAGCGGTATAATGAGAGGTGTGCGTTGACAGTGGGTACCTGACAAGCCCACCACGGTGCAATTGACACCTTTTTCATTCACACCCACGCCTGAGCGACGACTATGGCCATCAGAAAAATTCTCGAATTCCCCGACCCGCGTCTGCGAACCCGTGCAGCAAGTGTTGAGGTTGTGGATGAGAGAATACAGACGCTGGTTGATGACATGTTCGAAACCATGTACGACGCTAACGGTATAGGACTGGCGGCTTCACAAATCGACGTCCATGAGCAGGTTATCGTTATTGACCTCTCCAGCGATCGATCAACCCCGCGGGTGTTTGTAAATCCGACGGTCGAAATCATCGATGAAACCCTCGACAGCTTTGAAGAGGGTTGCTTGTCTGTGCCCGGATTTAGCGAATCTGTTGAAAGGCCCAAAGCGATCCGCGTCAATGCGCTTGATCGTGACGGGAGCACTATTGACGAGACAGTGACTGGCTTGCTCGCAGTCTGTCTTCAACACGAAATGGATCATTTGCAAGGTAAGCTTTTCGTCGACTACTTAAGCCCTCTGAAGCGACAGCGAATCCGACAGCGACTCGAAAAAGAGCAGCGCCGTAGAGCGTAAACAAAGAATGCCAACACCGTTACGAGTCGTCTTCGCAGGTACCCCAGCTTTCGCAGCGGGACACCTCACTGAACTATTAGCCTCGGAGCACGAAGTGATAGCGGTCTATTCGCAGCCCGACCGACCTGCCGGCCGGGGCAAGCGGCTGACTGCGTCACCAGTCAAAGCGGTAGCCCAAGCACATTCGATTCCCGTATTTCAGCCGGTCAGCTTGCGATCGTCGGAGGAACAAGGTGCGCTACAGGCGCTCAAGCCCGACGTGATGGTTGTTGTTGCCTATGGGCTGCTGCTACCCAAGACAATTTTGGATGTGCCCGCGTTCGGCTGTATCAATGTCCATGCATCGCTACTTCCACGTTGGCGAGGCGCCGCCCCCATACATCGTGCGATCGAGGCCGGTGATCAGGAGAGCGGTATCACCATCATGCGTATGGATGAGGGTTTGGATACCGGCGCAATGCTGACGATCGCAAAGACTTCGATTACCACGAGTCACACAACTGGCACGCTAACCGACGAGCTCGAAACGCTGGGTGCAAAAACGCTGATATCAACGCTCGACTCGCTGCCGGCCCTATTGAAGGAAGCTGTGGATCAACCAGAGGACGGTATTACCTACGCCCATAAAATCTCGAAAACCGAGGCCATCATCGATTGGTCCCAGTCAACGGCCAGCATTACGCGGAAAATTCGAGCCCTTAACCCAGCACCAGGCTGTTTCACGCTTTTGAGCGACCAGCGCATTAAACTGTGGGAGGCGAGCGCCGTTTCCAGCGAAAGCGGCGCCAAGAGTGCCCCGGGGACCATCATCTCGCTCACTAAAGAAGGCTTAACTGTCAGCGCTGGTGATGGCTTGGTATCCATCACACGTTTACAACTTCCCAACAAAAAGCCCTTGTCTATCGCAGAGGTTGTTAACGGGAACCCGGCACCGTTGTCTCCCGGCAACCAATTTGAAAGTCATCTGAAATGACCGAACCGGTGAGGGCAGTAGCGGCATCACTACTAGATGATGTCGCTAAAGGCAGCTCTCTTAACAAGATTTATGATCGGGCAGAGCGGTCGGTCGCCGACAGCGAACAGCCTTTCTTGCGTGAGCTGGTTTATGGCTCACTAAGACTATGGCCACTTTATAAGGGTGTCACTCGCCAACTTCTTGAGCGGCCGTTGAAAACAAAAGACGCTGTCTTAGAAGCCTTGCTCATCATGGCAATGTACGAGCTGGATGAATGCGCAACACCCGACTATGCGTCGGTTTCGGGGGCTGTCGATTGTTGTGAGCAGCTCGGGCGGCCTTGGGCTAACCGACTAATTAATGGCTGTCTCCGGCGATATCAGCGTGACAAAGCAACCCTTCTTAAATCCCTTGGGGATAGTGAACGCGCAGCCTTGCCGGGTTGGCTTCACAAATTGTTGTCTAAATCCTACCCTGAGCAACTGGATCAATTGGCAGACGCCAGTCGACAACGGCCTCCTTTTACCTTACGGATAAATACCGAGCGCATCTCTGTCAATGACTACCGCGCGCTACTGACAAAAGCAGGTATTGATTCGCGCGCGGCGGGCACCAGCGGGCTCACGCTTGTACAGCCAGTGCCGGTGGCTCAGCTGCCTGGTTTCCAAGATGGCTTTGTCAGCGTGCAAGACGCCTCGGCACAGCTCGCAGGATTGCTCTTATCACCCGAGCAGGGCATGACGGTGCTCGATGTCTGCGCGGCCCCGGGCGGCAAGGCCTGCCACTTGGCTGAGCTCGGGGCAACTGTTATAGCGGCCGATATATCTGAGGACCGGCTGGTCAAAGTAACTGAAAACGCGAGCCGGCTTAACCTCTCAATTACTTCCATTCACAGTGACGGGCGAAGCTTGCATGAGTTATTGGCGCCCGCATCCTTTGACGCAATCCTCCTTGATGCACCATGCTCGGCAACAGGCGTATTACGACGAAATCCTGATGTAAAAGTCATCCGCCGAAAAAGTGATATTGACCAGTTCACAGCATTGCAAAACGAACTACTGCAGTCAGTGTGGAAGCTTCTCAAGCCAGGGGGTCAATTGCTCTACGCGACCTGTTCCATACTTTTACAGGAGAACGATGCCATTGTTGGTCGCTTTCTCGAGTCTGAAGAGACGGCTCACTCCATGATATTGCCAAAAACCATCGGTGAAGCAACAACCTATGGCCAACAAGTCATTCCCTCTGCATTAGGTGGCGATGGGCTCTATTACGCACTACTGGAAAAACCCACCCCATAAGGGTGTGATTGCTCTAAAACTCCGTTAAATCTGGAGTTCGCTGAAAATCAGAGTACCATCCCGAGCTAAACGGCACAGAGCAATCGTTGTCTAAGGAATCGATAGCGTCGTGAAGATCATTATTCTAGGAGCCGGCCAGGTTGGTGGAACACTAACCGAGCACCTCGCCGACGAGCAAAACGACGTCACTGTTGTTGACAGCTCGGACGCCGCATTGCGCCGACTGCAAGATCGCCTCGATATACGCACAGTAAAAGGTGACGCGTCTAGACCGACGACCCTCTCGGAAGCCGGTGCTGAAGATGCAGACATGCTGATCGCTGTAACCGACAGCGATGAAGTCAACATGCTCGCCTGCTCGATTGCTTTTACGCTCTATCGCACGCCGACCAAAATATGTCGGATCAGGGAAGTTGACTATCTGAACGAGGATAAAAAGCTTTTCCAATCAGGCGCAATTCCCGTCGATGTAACAATCAGCCCGGAACACCTAGTGACCGATGCCATTCACCAGCTAATTCTCAACCCAGGATCGCTGCAGGTCCTAGACTTCGCAAGTGGACAGATTCGGCTGGTCGCGGTTCGAGCCGTAGAAGGTGGCCCTATTGTGGGACGAGAGCTACAAGAAATTCGACAGCACATGCCGAGTGTTGATACGCGAGTCGCCGCTATCTTTCGAAAATCTCAAAACGCAATTATTCCCGAGGGAAGCACCGTGGTTGAGCCTGAAGATGAGGCTTTTTTTATTGCTGCGAGTGAAAACATCCGGGCCGTCACATCGGAACTAAGAAAACTCGATGAGCCCTATAAGCGCGTAATGATTGCAGGGGGCGGGAAAATTGGCGCGTCGCTGGCTAAGCGGCTCGAACGTGACTATCAGGTAAAGGTGCTCGAACTCAACTACGATCGTTGTCGCGTACTGTCAGAAGAGCTTGAGGAAAGCATTGTCCTGACCGGAAGCGCTAATGACTCGAAGCTACTGCAACAGGAGAACATAAGTAACACCGATGTGTTCTGTGCACTGACCAACAACGGCGAGTCCAACATCATGATGTCGATGCTGGCTAAGCGCTTGGGTGCTAAGAAGGTCATCACGCTCATTACCAACTCCGCCTATGCGGAGCTGGTGGGTCAAGAAATCGACATCGCAATATCACCCCAGCAGATCACCATTAGCAGCCTACTAACCCACGTCCGGAAGGGCGATATCAGTAACGTCCATTCTCTGCGCCGCGGTGCCGCCGAAGCGCTTGAAATCACAGCCCATGGTGATCCCAAAACATCTAAAGTTGTGGGCCGGCGGCTTGACGAATTAGACCTACCACCGGGTGCAACAGTGGGCGCAATCCTGCGCGGCGATCAGGTTATCATTGCGCATCGCCACGTGGTAGTAGAGGAAGATGATCATGTAATCTTGTTCCTCACTGATCCCTCGAAAATCAGTTTGGTAGAAAAGCTGTTTGTCGTCGGTGGTAGTTTCATATAATGAATATTGGGCTGTGCATCCGTATCGTCGGCCTGTTGCTAATGCTTTTTAGCCTGGGGAACCTGCCTTCAATGGTCCTGGGTTGGGTACAAGAAGACGGCACTGCTGAGATCTTTGGGCAGGCCTTTGCTGCCACCGCTATTTCAGGTGTTTTACTATCGCTGCTAACTCAGCGCGTCAATACCGAGTTACAAATTCGCGATGGCTTTTTGGTGACCGCCGCTTTCTGGATCGTTCTCAGTCTCTATGGGTCACTGCCATTTGTTCTAAGTGACGCGATTGAGGTATCAGTTTTCGATGCTTTCTTTGAGTCCGTCTCGGGACTGACAACGACGGGGGCTACCGTCCTAGCAGGCCTCGACACACTGCCTCAATCTATCCTTCTTTACCGGCAGCTACTTCAGTGGTTAGGTGGTATCGGGATCATTGTATTGGCCGTAGCCGTGCTGCCGATGTTGGGTATCGGCGGCGTGCAGCTCTATCGAGCTGAAAGCACAGGTCCTGCGAAAGACAGCAAATTAACTCCACGAATCACCTCGACTGCCAAAGCGCTCTTCTCCATATATTTGGGACTGACCGTCGCTTGTGCCGCAGCGTATTACCTCGCTGGTATGTCCGCTTTCGATGCCATCAGCCATGCATTTTCGACGATTGCCATTGGCGGGTTTTCAACCCATGACTCCAGCATGGGCTATTTCCAAAGTGACGTTATTCTGCTGATTGCCTGCCTCTTCATGCTAATTAGCGCCGTTAATTTTGGTCTTCACTTTGTCGCGTTCTCCAAGCGCAATCCCAGTATTTATTCTTTCGATTCGGAGACAAAGTTTTTCTCCGGAGTTTTATTTATTTCTGCAATAATCACCTGCATCACGTTAGTGGCTATGGGTACGCTTTCGGCGGACAAAGCTATTATTCACGGTTTATTCCAAACCGTATCGATTGCGACGACGACTGGCTATGCCAGTGATCACTTCGCCACCTGGCCCTCCTTCCTGCCGATATTTCTGATCATGCTCAGTGTGATGGGCGCATGCGCAGGCTCCACCGGCGGCGGCATGAAAGCCATGCGCATCTTACTTATCTTTCGACAGGGCTTGAGAGAACTTCGACAACTGCTGCACCCCAATGCCGTGATTCCGTTAAAACTCGATCACCGGAGGGTACGTCCCGAGGTGGTCAGCGCAGTCTGGAGCTTCTTCGCTGTCTACATGTTTTCTTCTTTCATTTTAGTACTGTGTATGCTGGCAACAGGCTTGGACTTTCTATCCGCCGCCAGCGCAGTTATCGCCGCGATCAACAACCTTGGTCCGGGCCTGGGTTCCGTTGCAGCCAACTACGCCACTGTAACCGATGCCGGCAAGCTGATTTTGTGCATGGCAATGCTACTTGGACGACTTGAGATCTTCACGTTGCTGATTCTTTTTACGCCCACCTTCTGGCGACCTTAGATCAGCCGGAATTACTTCAGCCCCCGCGACTCCTTGATCAAGTCATAAGCCGTTGTGATGTTTTGTGAACGTTCCGTCGCGAGGTCTACCATCTCCTTTGGAACACCCCTAGCGCTCAATTTATCCGGATGATTTTCGCTCATCAGCCGGCGGTAAGCCTTTTTCAACTCACGGTCATCGACATCGGCGCTAATACCCAGAGCTTTGTAGGCATCTGCGAGCTGGCTACGCTGCGGTTGGTATTGCTGCCGTTGGTGCTGACGCTGGTCGCCAAAGTTAGCCTGCGCGGCCACCATGCTAATAATTCGCTGCAAGGCAGCATCTGAAATACCCAGCGTTTCAGCCACCCTCGCGAGGGCACTACGCTCCGCGACGTCCAGTCGACCATCAGCTAAGGCCATACCGACCAAAAAGAGCATCAGTGTCTGAGGCGTTTGAGGTCGAAGCGATGCCGTCCTCCGGAATCGCAAGAGCTCGGCAGAGGGATCAAAATCAGGCTCAGCGCCGCGCTTAAAACGTTTGATTGCCGAAGCACGCTGTGACGACGTAAGCCTGAGCTGAGAAAACATCGCTTCAGCCTGTGCGATTTCTAACTCTGATACACGGCCATCTGCCTTCGCTACGTATCCCAGCATGATAAAAGTAGTATCAAAAAACTCTTGCTGTAACGCATGAAGCCCATCAGGGCCTGTCATACGAATAGCTCTTACCAAGCCAGAATCAAATAGGTGCCCAACAAAAAAACCAACCAAACCGCCGATGACACCCAGCATCAAAAATCCCAGTAAACTGCCGAGAATCTTACCTGTGTAGACTTTCATCGTGTGGGATCCGCGTGAGACGCCCGTTTGACGCCGTCGTAATGGTTGGTTGTGCCCCTTGGCAAGGTTCTAAAACGTTTATATGACCATTGGTACTGTGCATCTCGGCCAGATATCAGTGTCTCAATGTCCTGGTTCATCGCCTTCAGTGCAACCTCTAAATCCTCATTGTAAATATCGGCAGATACGGGCAAATATACGAGCTCCCATCCACCCTTCACGCGCAAAACGCCTGCGAGTACAGCGCGAGCACCAGATTTCGACAACAAGTTGGCACACAAACTTGCTGTGAAACACTCGATGCCCTTAAAAGGGACATTTAAACCGCCTGATTCATGAGACGGTACTTGATCGGGCAAAATACCCGTAAGCCCGCCGCGCTTAAAATGCCTCACTAATTGCACTAGGCCTTTTGGGGTTGTGGGCACATAGGCACCACCGGGACGCTTTCTTGCCTCTAAAACGAGTGAGCCTATGGACGGCAATTTTGGGGGCTCATATAAACCGAGAAGATCGCCTTGGGTTACCAGGTGATGGGGCAATACCTCCCAGTTACCGACGTGCGGTGCAAGCACTAAAACGCCACGCTCATCATCCGCGGCAGCTTGTAAGTGCTCGATTCCAACAACCTTAAGCTTAGACATGACATAGGCGGGTGAGCGACGCCAAACATGCCCCAATTCAGCGGTCAACGCACCTTGTTCCAGCACCGCCTCTTTCATCAGTGCCTCTTGTTGATCTGAAGGCATTTGCGGGTAAGCCAGCTCAATATTTCTGCGCACAACGCGAACCGTCGCCGTGTTCATCATAAACGCCAGACGTCCTACAAAACGACCCGTTGACCGCGCCACCTCGAGAGGCACAAGTGCGGACAGACGCAATACTGATCGCAAAACCGCTACAGCAAGCCCGTCTTTCAGTCGAAATATCAGTGAATTGTGATTCTTTGGCACAGAGATGCGCTCAATTCAGTCTGGTTGTTCATATTATGCCAGTGCCAGCCGCTGTATACTTCACCCTTCGGTAATTCGGGACAGAGAAGTGAGTTCATTAACTTTC
>CAJWEV010000038.1 GCA_913031575.1 uncultured Halieaceae bacterium
AAGAACTCGACGCAGTAATCGTAAATCGATCGAACGGGAAATCGTCGAGCATCTATGTTTCGCATGCCGTCGGCGTAGATGGCACGCTTTTCGCCAAAAACACCTTCTCTAAAATTAAGAAATGTTTCGATTGGTCCCCCTGCACCTTTTACCAGCGACTGCCGATAGGCTGAATGAAGCCAATCTGCCGGATACCTAGCCACATACAAAATATGGGCCTCGGGCATCAGCTCTTTCAACAGTGCTAAGTACTCGGGATGCTCTGGGTATCCGTCGTACATCTCACCGGGAATATCAGGTTTAGATATCAACAGGCACTTCCCGTCACCGATACTCCGAAAATGCGCCAGCGCTTCAATCAAGCCAGCTTTGCACACTTCATCAGCTGGGTCGCGATACAACTGATGCAAGGAATTCATAAGTTCAAGCGGATTGAAGAACAAATTGGGACCGCGAAGTTGAGAAAACACAAAATTTTGAAAGAAGCGCGTCGCAGTTTTATGCAAACCAATATGGACAACGATGCGAAGCGGTGATGATTCCGACACCTGCTTTTCCTACTCAAATAATGTGTGTACGCATGATGGATAGCCAGACGGACAACATCAAGTAGGCCGCCAAAAATCATCACATACAGTTAGTCACTGGCTTTTCTCACGCAACCCTCAAAGTCATCGAGGTCCAACTGACAGCCGATCTGAGTCGGATTCGCTCGGAGATGGTCTCGGATCGCTTGCGCATCTGTCCCACAACGCTTCGGCGGCAACGGAGTAGAGAAAGCATTAGCTGCCAAATTATTTTGGAAGCGATTCGGCGCCATCGACGTGACAGAAGGTTGGTTGAGACTGAGTGCCCGTAAGATGACTTGCCTGGGGTCTAGATTATTTGGAAAGCGACAGCTTTAATCGCGCATTCCACCGGTGGACCGGAAGGAACTACAGCTGAGTAAAGTTATCGCTAGTCTGACGAGGATTCGGTGGCGTCAACAGGCTCAAAACGCCCCAATCGGTCATAGACCCAAAACCCGACCCACTCGTGGATGGCAGCCGTGCTAGTTGAGAGATGCTCAATGGTGGGCATCCAACCGGGGATGGCACCAGGATACTTGTGGACTCGATGATCCGTCGGCACTGCGGTGACCTTGAAGCCCTGTGCGTTAAACAGGGCGACTGCCCGCCGCATGTGCAATGAGGAGGTAACCAACAATACGTGGTTCGAGCTGTCACCCAGTTTGGCGATAGCAACTGCTTCTTCTTGGGTAGTGAAACTACTCTCTTCAAGTACAATGGCGCCAGAAGAGACTCCCAACCTTTCTAGTAATTCGCTGGCACGACTAGCTGCCGTAACAGAACCTCGGATTGCTCCTCCGCTCACAATAATCCTAGGCGCCTTATTCGCCTTCCAAAGCTCCGCACCTGCGTGCACACGATCTGCGGCATCATTCAAATCGCCCCAGCGACCAAATTTTCCCTCAGCCTCAATACCGCCGCCCAGCACCACAATTACATCCCCGTTCGGTAGTTCTTCCGGCGTAAAAGCGGGATAGCGTGCTTCGAGCGGCGCTGCAAACGTATCGACACCAAACTGAGTTGATGGGACATAAATGACGCCAAGCGCCAGGAAAGTACAGAGGCCTGCGGCGGCTCGATTTCCGCGCAACTGCCCCCAAAGCGACAAGCCAATAAGGAGCAACCCGAGAGATAGTGGGTAGACGAAAAGGGAGAGTATTTTCGTCAACGTGAACATCAGGCGTAGGGATTCCTCAATACAATCGTTTCTGCACGATCAGGCCCGGTTGAGATAATGTCAATGGGCGCACCAACTAATTGCTCAAGCTTTGCAATGTAGTTTCGAGCAGCGGTTGGCAGGTTCTCCACGCACTGAGCGCCGACCGTGGACTCATTCCAGCCAGGCACCGTCTCGTAAATAGGGTGCAAATCATCGTAGTTCTCCGCACCACCCATCATGGGATTACCATCAGCATCGGTGTAACCCACACAGATAGAGATCTCTTCAAGCCCATCAAGTACATCAAGCTTAGTGAGACAGAGCCCGGAAATGGAATTGATTTGAACTGCAGCCTTCAGTGCGACTGCATCAAACCAACCGCAGCGTCGTGGGCGACCTGTCGTGGCCCCGAATTCATGCCCACGCTCTGCTAGCCGTAACGCAATCTCATCAAAGAGCTCTGTAGGAAAAGGACCAGAGCCGACACGGGTCGTATAAGCCTTAGTGATACCCAGGACATAGTCGAGGTATAGTGGACCAAAACCAGAGCCGGTGGCCGTGCCCCCAGCCGTAGTATTCGAACTGGTCACAAACGGATATGTGCCGTGATCAATATCGAGCAACGAACCCTGCGCGCCCTCAAACATAATATTGGCGCCCTCTTCACGGTATTCGTGAAGCCGCGACGTAACGTCGGCCATCATGGGCAACAACTGCTCACCCTCTTCATTGGCCGTTGCAAGGACGTCGTCGAAGTCGAGCGCCTTAGCACCGTAATAGTTAACCAGCGCATGGTTGTGATATTCCAAGACCTCTCGCAAAGAATCTGCAAACTTTTTCCGGTCTCTGAGGTCGCCCAGACGTAAGCCTCGCCGAGCTACCTTGTCCTCGTAGGCTGGGCCAATTCCGCGACCCGTTGTGCCAATTTTATTTTCTCCCCGACGCGATTCGCGCGCCTGATCGAGCGCGACGTGGTAAGGCAAAATTAAGGGGCAGGCAGACGATATCTTGAGACGATCACGAACAGGCACGCCACGAGCCTCAAGCTCCTTGATTTCTTTGAGTAGCGCTGCAGCCGAGAGCACAACACCATTTCCAATCAGGCACTCGACATCCGAACGCAAGATACCCGAGGGAATGACGTGGAGAACAGTCTTTTCACCTTCAATAACGAGCGTGTGTCCAGCGTTATGACCCCCTTGAAATCGGACGACCGCAGCGGCTTGCTCAGTTAGCAAGTCGACGATCTTACCCTTACCCTCATCGCCCCATTGTGTGCCGAGCACGACGACATTACGACCCATTATTGCGACTCCAGTGGCTCGACTAGCCATTCGCTGTTTCGGTTGACAAGTTGCCCCGTGCATCGGTCATCGACCTCACCACCGATAGCCTTGATCACTACAACACCCGAGGCGCGCAGTTCAGACTCTGTTTCGGCAAGCTGAGCCGACCCGTCAACGGGTGAGGCAACGTAGACCTTGTCTGCTGCCTCGAGCACAGCCAGCGTAGACCATGCCTTTAAATCGATGGCGAACCCCGTAGCGGGACGTCTTCGGCCAAATACCTCACCCACACCGTCGTATCGGCCGCCTTTAGCCACCGCCGCACCGAGTTCCTTTGCATACAACGCAAACACAACACCCGAGTGATAACGGTACCCATGCGCCTCGGTCATATCGACATAGACATTCACCGGTCCCTCAAGGCGCTGACAGCAAGCAAGAACCGCTTCCACTTCACCAATGACCTCATCGAGCCCCTCGATATCAGCAAATGCGGCTCGCGCACGATCTAGGACCTCGATTCCGCCATGCATCGTGGCTAGCTCTGATATTTTCTCCGCCTGCTCGCTAGTAAGTGTCGCCACCAAACGATCTAGCTCCGAGTTTGCCTTTCGTGCTAAAAGCTCTAGCACCGTATTCTGCTGTTCGCTCGAGAGACCAACATGGGTCATGATCAGCTCACAAAATACAACGTGTCCAATATCGAAAGTAATGTCTGATAATCCGCTTCGTTCGACAAGAGAGAGCAATAAATCGACGACTTCGATGTCAGCTTCAATATCACCACAGCCAAAGATTTCAGCCCCAAGCTGCACGGGGCTTCTGTCTGCGGGAATGGAATTGGCGACACTCTTCAGTGTCGAGCCCGCGTAGCACAGTCGATTGGCACCTTGTAGCCCCATACTGTGGGCATCGATTCGTGCAACCTGAGGAGTGATGTCAGCCCTTACCGCAAGGGTTTTGCCGGTCTCATGATCAGTAAATTTGCAACTGAGTAATTCGAGGTCAGCACCCAAGCCAACATGCAACGAATCCGTAAACTCGACGAGTGGAGGCACGACATACTCATAACCCCAACTGGCACAGGTATTGAGCAACAGCCGTCGGCAGTTTTCGACGCGACCTGCCTGCTCAGGCAAAAGCTCATCGATCCCGTTAGGGAGCAACCATCGTGTTTTATCACCCATGTTTTTGCCCAAACTATGAAGGTAGGCGATGAGCCGCCCTGTAACCATACCGACGTATTATCGCCGGTACGGTCTCAGAGATACAGTAGAAGATTACTTACCTGCTTTCGGATCCCTCAAATACTGAAAGAACTGACTATCGGGCTGGAGCAGCATAATGTCGCTACCATTGGCAAACGTCTGTTGATAGGCGTTCAGGCTGCGGGTAAAGGCATAGAACTCAGGATCACGGTTAAAAGAGTCAGCGTAGATTCGCGTGGCAGTCGCATCGCCATCACCACGAATAATTTCCGCATCCCTCACAGCTTCCGCTTCAATGACCGTCACCTTTCTGTCGGCCTCAGCTCGCATTCCTTCGGCAATCTCCTTACCTTCAGAACGCAATTCCCGGGCCTCTTTTTCTCGCTCGGCATTCATTCGACGGTAAACCGATTGCGAGACTTCGTTGGGTAAGTCAATCTTTTTCACTCGGACGTCGATCACCTCGACGCCTAGTTCAGTCAAGACCGACTCGTTGAGTCGGTCCTTCACGGCTTCCATTAGCTGATCTCGTTCTCCAGACACCACTTCTTGAACACTGCGACCTGCGACCTGGTTACGGAGATCATCATTAATCCGCTGAGATAAAAGTGCCGCTGCGCGGAACTCTTCACCACTCGTCGCCGTGTAGTACTTAGCGGTATCCACGACACGGAACTTGGCGTAAGAATCAACGATTAACTGCTTTTGCTCCTGCGTGAAAAACCGCTCAGGTGTGGAGTCAACCGTCAATATTCGGCCATCGAACTTCCGCACGGAATCGACAAACGGCACTTTAAAATCGATGCCAGGTTTTAGATCTGCGTCGACTACCTCTCCAAATTTGAGGAGCACACCGCGTTGTGTTTCGCTGATAACAAACACCGAGTTACTCAACACGATGAAGCCAAAAAATATCAGAATTCCTAATAGATTAGACCTCGACATGATTAGCGACCTCCCCGAGTGTTACGACTACCCAAATCTCTTCGCAGCTGCTCCGTCACGGCATCCGTGACTTCTCGGAGCTGCTGAGACGTTAGGCCTCGACTCGTCATATTACCGGGCATGGCATTATTGCCTCCCGAAGGCGCCAGCTTATCGAGTGGTAAATACATCATGTTGTTACCTCCCTCGACATCCACCATCACCTTACTGGTGTTAGCCAAAACCGACTCGATGGCATCGAGATAGAGGCGCTCCCGAGTGACCTGAGGTGCTTTCTCATATTCGGCAAGTAGCTGGTCGAAGCGCTGCGCCTCACCCGTGGACTTCGCGATCACTTGCTGGCGATAGGCTTCGGCCTCTTCTCTTATCCTCTGCGCTCGACCTCGCGCCTCAGGAACAATGCCGTTTGCATAGGACTCAGCTTCGTTTTTAACGCGCTCCTCGTCCTCTCGGGCCTTAATCACGTCATCGAATGCTTCCTGCACTTGCGACGGTGGGCTGGCATCGTCAATGTTTACCTTCTGCACATTTATACCCGTGGTGTAAGCAACCAAATACTGCTGCAGGCGCTCACGAACCTTGACTGCAATTTCAGCTCGACCTTCGGTCAAGACCAAGCCCATGGTGCTTTCACCCACCACATGGCGAAGTGCGCTTTGCGCCGCATGCTGCAACGACCGCTCGGGATCACGCACCTCAAGAACAAAATTCTTTGGGTCGTCGATAACGTACTGAACCGACATACTGACATCCACAATATTCTCATCTTGCGTCAGCATCGTTTCGCGGAACTGCGCCGATCGCACCTGAGTGATATTGACGCGGGTCAACGTGTCTACACCTCGCGGATACCAGAACAGTCCTGGTTGAGCAATTTTGCTGTATTCACCGAGACGAAGCACAACGGCTCGTTCTTGCTCCCCGATTTGAGTCAAACCAAGTAAGCCCCAAATGGTGATAGCTGCGACAGCAGCTATGCCAAGAAGACTGCCCGAGCCACGACTGCTACTGCCGCTGCCACCGGATCTACCTCTGAAGAGCCCGTTCAACTGATCTTGCAATTTACGAAGTGCCTCATCGAGATCGGGTGGACCCTGATCCTTACCGCCCCAAGGGTCGCGCGGGCCCTTACCGCCACCGGGCTCATTCCATGACATATCTTCTTCCTCGATAGTAGATGATGACAGTCTAACAAAACCTGCCAAGATAGGGAGGTATAAGGGCCCCCCAGTGTCTAAAAACCGTGCTGCTGTTTCAAACGTGTCCAATCGGCCTCGGGTAGATAGACGTCCAACTCACTGCCACCCATTTCTAACCAATCTTCTGACTTAACTGCACCCATCTCGTAAAGTGCCGCACGTAATTTTCCCTGTGCTGGCGTTAGTTCGACACACCCTCTAAAAAACTTACCCGCCAGTCGCTCACCAATCGCGTCTCGCAACAAATCTAGACCCGCACCCGTCTTCGCCGAGACGTATACCGAGTCGGGTCGACCATCGCTGTCCCGCGCTATGCGGGGCTCTCGTTCCAAAAGATCAATCTTATTGAAGACAAGCAGCTGAGGTATGTCGCCAGCACCAATTTCGTCAAGCACTGACTCAACTTCAATTTTTAAAAACTCGCGATCGTCAGCGGCAACATCGATAACATGAATGAGTAGCGAAGCATTGAGTGTCTCTTCAAGCGTCGCCCGAAAAGCTTGCACCAAGGTGTGGGGAAGGTCGGCAATGAATCCAACCGTATCCGCGATGATGACCCCACCCAAGCCCTCGATCTCGACTCGCGCAAGAGTTGGATCCAAGGTTGCGAATAGCTGATCGGCGGCGTAGACGCCGGAGTCAGACCAGGTATTGAATAAAGTAGATTTCCCAGCATTGGTATACCCAACCAACGAGACCAAAGGCACCTCTGCCCTCTGTCGCGCTCGCCGATTCTGTGCGCGCTGTTGCCGAACTTTATCCAGCCGCGACTCGATCGTACTCACGCGAGCGCGCAGCAGTCTGCGGTCGGTCTCGAGCTGCGTTTCACCAGGCCCTCGAAGCCCGATACCGCCCTTTTGTCGCTCGAGGTGAGTCCAACCCCGTATCAATCGAGTACTGATGTGTTTTAACTGCGCCAACTCGACCTGCAGCTTACCCTCGTGCGTTCGGGCTCGCTGAGAAAAAATATCGAGAATAAGACCCGTCCGAGCAATCACTCGACACTTTAAAAATGCTTCGAGGTTTCGCTCCTGACTGGGTGACAGCGCGTGGTTAAAGACCACAAGCTCGGCCTCCACTCGCTCTACTTCTGATGCGATTTCTTCAAGCTTGCCTTCCCCAACAAAATATTTGGCCGTGGGTGAACGGCGGGACCCTCGTACCACAACCGCAGGATCACCACCGGCGGATCTGACTAGCTCAATAAACTCGCCGAGATCGGGCTCGTTGGCACTGCCATCAATAGCAATTTGGACGAGCACAGCCCGTTCACCACCACTGTGGAGCTCAAAGAACAAAGCTTGTCTCTACGCGTACTACTTCAGCGCGCTGGTAGCCGATTTTAGGCGGCCTCTTCCTCAACTGGCGCAATGGGCACGCGCACGTTGCGCGCAGGCACAACGGTGGAAATAGCGTGCTTATAAACCATCTGGGAAACGGTGTTCTTCAACAGTACGACGAATTGATCGAACGACTCGATCTGTCCTTGTAGCTTGATACCGTTTACCAGATAAATTGAAACCTGAACGCGTTCTTTTCTCAGTGCGTTGAGGTAAGGGTCTTGTAGCGTTTGCCCTTTTGACATGGTAGCTCCTTAAAATGTCACCGGCCGCAAAAAACGAGGCGGCCCAATATCCCCGAAATTCGGGTGAATAGTTTACTACGACAGCGGAGCCTCTAGGTAGTTCCTAAGATGTTTCTTGATCTGCTCTCGACCATTTTTTGCTTCGCTGTCTATCCAGTGTAGACCAGACCAGCCACGAAGCCACGTTATTTGACGCTTGGCTAATTGCCGTGTTGCCGCAATGCCCTTATCTCTCGCTTCTTCAAGCGAATACTCGCCCAACAAATATGACCAAATCTGTCGGTAGCCTGCGGCTCGGATCGCGGGAAGATCAGTATGCAAGTCACCTCGATCGAAAAGTGTTTTTACTTCCTCGACTAAACCAGCCTTCAGCATACCGTCGAAGCGAGTCTCAATTCTGGCATGGAGCGTCGCTCGCTCGCCAGGTGCGAGTGCGAGACAGACGGCTTTGCGAGCCTCTTGAGTGTTTGCACGTTGCCACTGGCTCATTGGAAGGCTCGTCTGGCGAAAAACTTCAAGAGCGCGCGAGATGCGCTGACTATGATTAGGATGCAGGCTTCTCGCCGTTTCGGGATCCACTGCCATGAGCTCTCGATGCATCTCGGGCCAGCCCACTTTAGAAGCCTCTGCCTCTATCTCGGCGCGGATTAGAGGATCTGAGGCTGGCATATCAGACAACCCCTCGATAAGCGCGCGATAGTACATCATCGTTCCACCCACCAAGACGGCGCGGCGTCCGCGTGCTCGCGCATCGGCAATACAGCTGAGTGTGTCTTCGACAAATTCTGCCGCCGTGTACACGTCAGCGGGATCGCGAATATCAATCAAATGATGCGGATAGTCGGGCTGTGCTGCACCAATACACAAACCCCGATACACCAGCACCGAGTCCACACTGACCAGCTCCAGATCAAAAGACTCAGCAAGTGCAACAGCGGCGTCTGTCTTACCGGCCGCCGTCGGTCCCGTAAGACAAATTAACGGCTCGGCCAAATCATCGCCCTCGAAGAAACAGCTTATCTAACTCGTCGTGCCCCAATTGGACCCATGTAGGTCGGCCGTGATTACATTGCCCCGAGTTTTCAGTGACCTCCATGTCCCTCAATAACGCATTCATCTCGGCAATCGACAATGCACGATTTGCTCGCACCGAACCGTGGCAAGCCATGGTTGCGAGAATTTCATCCATACGCGCCGATAAGCGATCACTATGGCCCACCTCCGCAAGATCACCCAACACATCCCGCACTAGATTGACCGCATTTTCTCTCGCAAGGATAACGGGAATCTCTCGAATGAATACTGTGTCATCACTTGCGGCATGAACGACCAGGCCTAATTGTGAAAAGAGTTCTGAAAACTCTTCGTACGCACCCATCTCTGCGTTTGTCAACGTTATCGGCATGGGTACGAGTAGTGGCTGACTAACAATCGAAGCATTTGATCGGGCCGCCTTCAAGCGCTCATAGGTGATGCGTTCATGTGCCGCATGAGCATCGACTAACACCATACCCTCGGTGTTCTGCGCGACGATGTAGGTGCCGTGAAGGTGTGCGATAGCAAAACCCAAGGGAGGAACATCATTCCGCCGAAGCGCAGCGCCTGATGACGAGGATACGAGATTCATCCCAGCCCTGTTCGTGCCCCGGTAAGAGCTCTCGTAGGAAAACACTGTAGATTGCCAAAGTGTCTCGTTTGACGGGGTTGCATCGCTTGCAGGATCGCTGAAGCTGTCAGTGCCTCTCGGGATTTCTAGCCCTATCGAAACCTGCCGAGACTGGCCGTCCGATGGATGCAATTCAGCGACTTGATCAAGGTTAGCCTGGTTTGCCGTGTCCACCGGCCTGACATCGGCCAAAGCACGCCCCAGTGTGCTGAAGACAAACCCGTGTACCGATCGACTGTCGCGAAACCTCACCTCGTTTTTTGTCGGATGGACATTCACGTCGACGCGATTGGCGTCCAACTCGAGGAACAGTACGTAAGCCGGATGACGTCCTCCGTAGAGTACATCCCGATAAGCTTGCCGAACCGCATGAGTGATGACCTTGTCCTTGACCACGCGGCCGTTGACGAAGAAATACTGCAAATCTGCCTGCGACCGCGAAAAGGTAGGCAAACCCACCCAGCCACGCAATGACAAGCCGTGCGCGACGCGATCCACGACGACACTCTCACGAGCAAACGACTCGCCGCAAATGCCAATCACGCGCCGTTGAACATCATGCTCTGTAGCACCCGCCGTTAACCGGTGAAGTACTCTCCCGTTGTGCGACAGGACAAAACTGACGTCAGGGCGCGCCAAGGCGGTCCGTTTTACGGCCTCTTCCACCCGCGCCAATTCTGTTCGCTCCGTGCGCAGAAATTTTCGGCGCGCTGGCGTATTGTAAAACAGGTCGCGTATCTCCAACGTCGTCCCCTTGGGGTGTCCGGCGGGCGATACTGTGACTTCCATCTCACGGCCTTCACAGCGCGCCATCTGACCCCGACTGGGGTTCTCAGAGGTGTTAGACGTGAGAGATAACTTGGATACGGCCGCAATCGAGGCCAGCGCCTCACCTCGAAAACCCAAGGTTGCTACAGCCTCAAGATCATCAATCGATGCAATTTTGCTGGTAGCGTGGCGAGCCAGCGCCAACGGCAGGTCCTCTCCGTCGATACCAACACCATTATCAGTGATGCATATGCGTTTGACGCCACCTTCATCAACATCAACCGTGATGACCGTTGCACCGGCATCCAGAGCATTCTCTAGCAGTTCCTTCACCACCGAGGCTGGGCGCTCAACAACCTCCCCTGCGGCTATCTGGTTGGCAAGACGATTATCTAGTTGTTTAATCTTCCCGAGCGAAATCAAGCGGACTCCGGAATGATTAAGACCTGACCGACTTTGATGGTCTTTGACGACAGCGAATTACTGCGCATTAACTCATCAACGGATATCGCGTACTTCGCAGCAATGCCGGACAAGGTGTCACCCCTGACCACCTTCACCCTGCGCTCAGCTAGGGCCTTCCCCGAGGACGCTCTCGCGAAAACAGTGCCGGGTGGCGGGTTTGATTTGAACCAGCGCTGAACACCTCTAAAAATAGCGCTCGCCATTTTGTCCTGATAGCTAGGCGTTGCCAGCAATGACGACTCTTGGGGATTCGAAATGAATCCGGTTTCCACAAGAATCGAGGGAATATCGGGAGACTTGAGCACCAAGAAGGCGGCTTGCTCTACCTTTTTTTTGTGAAGCCTTGATGCCACCTTCCCCATCTCACCCAGGACCTCTGAGCCCACGCTCAAACTCGAGTCGAGCGTACCAGTCATCGACAGATCAGTTAACACGCCCGCCAACACGTCGTCCATATCTGACACCGCTACACCGCCAACCAAATCCGCCGCGTTCTCTTTGTCTGCGAGGAACTGTGCAGTTGTGGAGGTGGCTCCACGGGTAGACAGCGCATAAACCGAAGCACCGTTCGCCGACGGATGGGAGAAGGCATCAGCGTGAATCGAAATAAACAAGTCCGCTTGGTTTTTCCGCGCCAGGTCTCTTCTACCTTTATGCGTGATGTAGTAATCACCGGTGCGGATCATGACGGGGCGAAACTGCGATGAAGAATCAAACTTTGACTTCAATCGATTAGCGATTTGCAGAACCACATGTTTCTCACGCAACTTGTTGGGTCCGGAAGCTCCCGGATCCTCACCCCCATGCCCAGCATCGATAGCCACCACTACAGGGCGACGCTTATCCTCTTTTTTAACAGTTTTCTTCGGCGCAGCGATCACAGGCTGCTTGGAAGTCTCGGCGTCGAATAGATCGAGCACCAAACGATGGCCCGTTCGTTCATTCGGTGCCAGCTGGAAGCTCTTGGGATTTACTTCGGCGGAAAGATCAAACACAACGCGTAGGTCTTGTCCTTTACGAATACCTGATCGAACCCGAGTGATTGGCGTCCCATCGAGTGGCAAATCGGTCAGCGCTTCTGCCAATGAAGCATCGGTCAAATCAAGAACTAATCGCGCCGGGTCAGCGAGTTCCAGCACGTTATGAATAGTAGGCCCTGATAGATCCAGCACCACTCGGGTGTGGTCGGGGGCACGCCAAAGGCGGACATCCTCTACCTCCACGCTTGCCGATAAACGCATTGCTAAAAGCGTCATCAGACAAACTATCGCTAGCAGTGAGTGAATGCGGCTATGCATGACAATCTTCCATGCGTGTCAGAACAATCTCACCGTCGGCCGTCAACGCAGTGATCTTCAACTCACGTCCATTATTAAACTCACCCAAGGCGACCTCAAGGTCGGGCGTTGGTAACCAGCCCTCACCTTTCGATGGCCATTCGATGAACAACATCGCGCCACTAGCTACGTAATCTCTGATCCCCAAGAACTCTAGCTCTTCGGGGTTAGACAAACGGTACAAGTCTAAGTGGCAGAACTGCCCTGAATCGGCAAGGTCGTAAGGTTCACAAAGCGTATAGGTGGGACTTTTCACGGAGCCCTCATGCCCAAGCGCCCGAAGAGCACCGCGCGTGAATGTGGTTTTTCCTGCGCCCAGTTCACCATTTAAAAAAACAGTGGCGCCTGTAGTAAGTGCACGTCCAACCGCAGAGCCTGCGGCCACGGTCGCTGCCTCATTAGATAAGAATTGCGTAAAGGAACTGAAATGACCCATGCGCAGAGTGTACCTTGGTCAGCCCCCTATCTGTCACAATGTCGCGGTGAATAACGCAGAGCACAGTGAATTAGTCGATACCATCCGCTGCTGGGCGGCGATGTTGGGTTTTCAGGATATTGGGTTCACGGGGATCGAGCTCAATGAACATGGAGCCTATCTCCAAAAGTGGTTAGATGCAGGCTACCAGGGAACGATGGACTGGATGGGCCGCCATGGCACAAAACGGAGTCGCCCGTCACAGCTTTTACCCGGCACTTGCACGGTGATTTCGTGCAGGATGGATTATCAGCCAGAGGCGAAAGACGCATGGCAAGTGATGAGCGCCTCGGACAAGGGTTTCGTCTCACGCTATGCCGTTGGACGTGACTATCACAAGATCATCCGGTCACGACTCGCCAAACTCGCGGATCGCATACGGCAAGAACTGGGGTCGGGAGAGTTCAGGGCTTTTGTCGACAGCGCCCCTGTACTCGAGCGCGCCATTGCGGAACAGTCAGGTCTCGGCTGGATAGCCAAGAACACCATGCTAATAAATGAGTCTGCTGGCTCCTACTTCTTCCTTGGAGAGATCTACACCGACATTCCGCTACCCCACTCAACCCCTAAGCAGGAGAAGCACTGTGGCAGTTGCTCTGCTTGTTTAACGGCCTGCCCAACCGATGCCTTCGTCGCACCTTTTATTCTCGATGCGCGGCGGTGTATTTCCTACCTGACTATCGAACACGAGGGCTCGATCGCTGAGGATCTCCGTGAAAAAATGGGCAATCGCATTTACGGCTGCGACGACTGTCAACTGGTCTGCCCCTGGAATAAATTCGCTACGATATCGGCGGAACCAGACTTTGCTCCGCGGTGGGATTTGGACAACCCAAATCTGGTAGAGCTCTTTTCCTGGACAGAAGACGAGTTCTCCGAGCGACTCCAGGGTTCGCCTATACGACGCATCGGTTACGAGAAGTGGCTCCGTAATATTGCGGTAGCGCTAGGCAATGCCGACTCTTCAGCCGAAATACTCCGGGCACTCAAGACTCGCGAGCACCACCCGTCGCCGCTTGTTAGAGAACATGTTGCTTGGGCGCTCAATCAGCACAACTGAGGTCACTCCGACATCTACAATCGGATGAGGTGCTCTCTGAAATACCTCAACTCCTCAATGGACTCTCTAATATCCGCAAGCGCCTCGTGAACGTTTCGTTTAGGTGCTGGTGCCAACTCAGGCCGCCAGTAGTTTGCGAGCAACTTCAAAGTCGTCACATCTAGGTTACGGTAGTGGAAAAACGTCTCTAGACCAGGGAGATAACGGGCCATGAACCGGCGATCCTGACAAATCGAATTGCCACACATGGGCGAACGATTCGGCGTTACCCACTCATGGAGAAAACGTAGGATTTCCTGCGCCGCTGAGGCCTCATCAACACTACTGGCTCTCACACGGTCGACCAATCCTGAGTTTGTATGCGTTCGCGTATTCCACTCATCCATTTGAGCCAGCACATCATTACTTTGATGTATTGCGATAACGGGCCCCTCAGCCAATATCTCGAGGTCAAGGGAGGTGACGATTGTTGCAATCTCGATGACCCGGTCGGAGTCCGGGTTTAACCCCGTCATCTCCATGTCGACCCAAATCAGTCGCTTGTCCTTATCCATTGTGCGCCATCCTTAAAAAAGCAAACTGCATCGTTTCGAGAGCTGACAGGGTACACTGACTTGATGGGAAATAGACGACTGACAGATCAGCAGCGCAGGCGCATCGAAGAAAATGCGGTGAAGCGACGCGAGAACGCCAGTGCCGGATGCAGTGATGACAGGGAAGGCATGATCGTCGCGCGTTACGGCAAAACGGCAGTCGTCAGAGCGAGTGGTGGAGAGACGCATACATGCCACTTGCGTCCAAACCTGTCGCATCTGGTCGCCGGAGATCAAGTGCTTTGGTCTCATGAGGACACAGGCGCTTATGTGACAAATCAGCTCGAGCGGAGATCTGAACTCAAGCGCCCTGACGCGCGAGGGCACCTCAAAGCGGTCGCAGCCAATGTCGATCTTATTGCCATTGTCTTTGCGCCGGAACCCGAGTCATATGCCAATCTGATTGACCGCTACTTAGTCGCCGCGCACATGGCGAGTATCGACACCCTTATCATCCTCAATAAATCTGACCTACTGGATCAGCACCCCGAGTGCGCAGCGTTGCTGGAGACCTACCGCAGCATTGGCTACGAGGTAATGACAACCGGCCCAACATCAAACGAGACGCAGGCTCTTAGTGACCTTTTAGAGTCGCGGACATCTGTTTTCGTGGGGCAAAGTGGTGTCGGTAAATCATCCATGATTAACCGATTATTACCCGACGAAGAATTGCGTATTGGTGCTCTGTCGGAGGGCGTACTCAAAGGCCGACATACCACAACAACAGCACAAGTATTTGAGCGTCCGAACGGCGGTTTTATAATCGACTCACCGGGCATCCGAGAGTTCGGACTGCAACACATTGATCCCGCGCTAGTGGCGCCCGGTTTCATCGAGTTCAGGCCTTTTCTCGCTCGCTGTCGATTCCGAGATTGCAGTCATCTCGTTGAAAAGGACTGCGGGATACTCACCGCACTCGAAAATAATGATATCCGCTCAGAGCGCTACCAGAGCTTTGTCAATATCGTCAGAGACATCGACTCACAAAGCTATAAATAGCGAGTAGTCCGTGACTGAGTGTTCTATAAGGCGCCAATATAAAAGACTCGCCGCACTAGATCAGTCAAAGCACTTCTGGACGAGGATTTTCTAACATAGACTGATGTCATGAATACTGCTGCAGCCACAGGAGGTCTCTTGCTGGGCGTTTGCATTGCTTTCAATGCGCACGCACTCGAGACGCATAAGCAGGAACAAAGCACAACGGATAGATTACCCCTAAAGCTTGAGTCCCAGAACGTTACTACAGCAGCGCCTGGAAAAGCTGAGCGCTGGGTGGACTCCAGTCACCGATTTGCAACCGATCGAACCACGACGCTCACGCGTTGGGTTGATAGTTTTTTTGGCGATGTGGATGGCGACGCGGAAATTGCGGAGTCACGCTTGCGACTGAGGCTCACAACTTACTGGGATGAGCCTCTCGGTAGGGAAACTCGCGTAAGCGTGGGCGGCAAGCTCAATCTGCCGCGTTTGGCAGATCGCGTTGATCTGGTCTTCCGTGGTGATGACCCTAACGAACTTGTACCCGGTGATGAGGACGACCCCTCACAAAGCCAGGTGGGCCTGCAGATATTGCTCGATCAGAACGCTGCCGGGAACCACCGAACCGATTTCACCGTAGGATTTTCTGGTGCCAACCCCAAGCCAGGTATGAAATATCGCTATAAGACGCTTTGGGGGTCCAATATCTCGTTTCGATTTTCCCAACGAGCACAATACGATTTTGATGATGGGGCCTTTGCAACCACCAAATTAGATATTGACTATGCGCTCTCTAAACGCTCCCTCATACGGTCACAAAATCGCTTGTTATATAGTGAGAAATCCGATGGTGCGGAGTGGTCCTCCAATATCGGGGTCGTTCGTCAGTGGGCCGTTGAAAACGGATTTGAACGTGCGGCTTATTTTCACGCTGGGGTAAAAGGCCACACTGAGCCAGACAGTTACCGAGAGAATTATCAGCTGGGGCTACGGCTAAGAGCACAGGCGATCCGTGAGTTTTTATTTTTTGAACTTGAGCCGACGCTCAATCAGCGCAAAAACGCGCCAAACTTACACAGAGAAACCACATGGGCAGTGGAAGCGCGGGTCGAATTTCTTCTCTTCGATTAACGCAAAAATTTTCTCGACTCCGACAGACGGGCCAGAGAGCATGATTGGCTTAGAGGTTCTCCTCTGCGAATGCCGCAAGTCTCGATCTGACAATGCCATTAATGTGCATGATACCGGCATGCGGGTAAGGCTTAACGCGCTCAACCAAATACGTGAGGCCCGATGTTAACGGCGAAATATACTTGTTATCGATCTGAGCCAAATTCCCCAAAACCACAATTTTAGAGTCTGAACCCACGCGACTAATAATCGACTTCAATTGAAACTGCGTCAGTCCCTGAGATTCGTCAATAATGATATAGGCACCGTTAAATGATCTGCCCCTCATGAAGTTCAGCGATTTGAACT
>CAJWEV010000039.1 GCA_913031575.1 uncultured Halieaceae bacterium
TAGTTAAGAACATCCCTAAAACGCCGTCAACACTTTTTTGTAAAAAATTTACATTATTGGTGCGCATCATATTCTCTTGCTCGAAGGTAGTTGCAAACAACAGGGCTTCGCTAATAAGTCAAAGTAGTGCTAGAGCCTATCGAGCGGCAGCTTTGTGGTTGTCTTGATGCACTCCATCGAAAATGAGGCGCTCACGTCTGAGAGCTCCGCGACTTTTATAAGGCGTTTGTAGATTGCGTCATACTCGGCCACATCGCCTGCTACGACCTTCAATAGGTAATCAATATCTCCGGCCATTCGGTGGATTTCCACGATCTCAGGAATACTTTGTGCACCGTCTGAGAATCGTTTAAGCCAGACGTCATCGTGGTGAGCGGTCTTAACCATGACATAGGCGGTCATCGTCAGATTCAAAGCTTTGGGGTTCAGCAGCGCAACACGCTTATCGATATACCCAGCTTCCTCAAGCTTTTTAATGCGTCGCCAACAAGGTGTTTGAGACACACCGGCTCGATCGGCAATGTCTGAAATTGAGCCATTGCAATCAGACTGAAGCGCATTCAAGATTTTTTTGTCTATCAAGTCCATTCTAAATATCTACTAATTTTAGAAAAAATATTTCACTATTAAAAAAATTAACATCAAAATTTAGAAAAAAATAGCACTTATGAGTTGATAAAATTTCATTTGAGTTTGATGTTTTTTTGCATCGTGACCTTCGCTTACTGCGGTCTTAGGCAATGAGTTCACTGTGTGGGGAAAAGTGTCTGTCTTTACGGAGGTATCAGTGCAATTGATTCAGAGGCTGTTCCGGGATCATCCGGAGTCGGTAGGGGAGACCTACCTAGAGCACTTGTTTCAGGCTTCTTACTTTGGCTTGCGCATGTTCTTCGCTGGTCTCGCTTGCCTTATCCATGCGGTCATTCCTTGCCTCTTTAAAACCACAGGCCGCACAGCGATATCTGAACTTCATTCAGAAATGGTATTGCACCGAGTAAAAGCGCGCGATTAGCCGGTGAGACTGTGGTGAGGGTATGCTTGAAGCGTAATTACACTCCTTAAGTAAGTGCTGACCTAATGGCGGCAAGTGAGCTTTTCGAGCCATAGAATAGCGTTTGTTATTTGCTGCCGAGTTGCTAATCTAAGTCGATCATATGCTAGGAGAATAAAAATGCTTCGGGGGCTAACACTCAAACTTTTTTCTGCCGCGCTCGCGACAGGGATCATAATCAACTCAGTCGCCGCGAAGGATGATGCTGGCTTTGATTTTAGTGGATTAAAGTGGCGCAACCTGGGACCTGCATTCATGTCAGGTCGTATCTCCGATATTGCCTGGAATCCGGAGGACTCCAGCGTTTGGTATGTTGCGGCCGGATCTGGCGGCGTCTGGAAGACGGAGAATGCGGGCGTTTCGTGGACCCCCATCTTCGACAACGAGGCGTCTTATTCCATCGGCAATGTAACCGTCGATCCGTCGAATCCGAATACCATTTGGGTGGGCACAGGTGAAGATGTGGGTGGTCGTCATGTTGGCTTTGGAGACGGCATTTACCGATCGGATAATGGGGGTACGACATGGACCAACATGGGACTCAGCGACTCCCAGCACATATCCACCATCCTCGTTCACCCAAATGATTCAAATACAGTATTGGCGGCAGTGCAGGGGCCGTTATGGACTCCGGGTGGCGAGCGAGGTCTTTACAAGACGACCGATGGTGGTAAGTCCTGGAAAAATGTACTGAGTGCCGGGGAGTGGACCGGTGTCACGGATGTGGTCATGGATCCAAGTAATCCGGAGATCCTGTATGCGGCCGCCTGGCAACATCATCGCACTGTTGCGGCCTACATGGGTGGTGGCCCAGAGAGTGGTATACATAAGTCGGTGGACGGTGGTGAAACGTGGCAGCGGTTAAGCACCGGATTACCCTCGGGAAACATGGGTAAGATTGGTCTTGCCATCTCTCAGCAGGATCCGGATGTTGTTTATGCCGCGATTGAACTAAATCGCCGTGAAGGCGGAGTCTGGCGTTCCGACGACGGTGGTGCGAGTTGGTCGAAAGGAGCAGATGCCGTGGGTGGTGGCACGGGGCCACATTATTATCAGGAGATCTTTACTAGCCCCCATCACTTTGACTGGCTCTACCTGGTAGGCCCTACGGTTCAAAAATCGACGGATGGGGGTAAGACATTTACCTACATGGAACATCCCAACCAGCATGGTGACATGCACGCAATTGTGTTTGACCCTGCTGACCCTGATTACATCATGATGGGCACAGATGGTGGTGTTTACGAGAGTTTCGATCTTGGCGCGAAGTGGCGTTACATGGAGAATCTGCCGTTAACGCAGTACTACAAGCTTGCCCTCGACGATGCCGAGCCCTTTTACAACATCTACGGCGGTACTCAGGACAACAACACCCAAGGTGGGCCTTCTCGAACCGATAGCGTCAGTGGCATTCGCACGGCGGATTGGTTTGTGATCCTCGGTGGCGACGGTCATCAACCAGCAACTGAACCGGGGAATCCTGACATCGTTTATGCACAGTCCCAGCAGGGCAATCTGACTCGCGTCGACAGAAAAACGGGAGAAACGGTGTATATCCAGCCTCAGTCCGCTCCCGGAGAGGATCCTGAACGCCACAATTGGGATGCCCCAATTCTTGTGAGCCCCCACGAACCGACTCGGTTGTATTTTGCGTCCCAGCGGGTTTGGAAATCGGAAAATAGAGGCGATAGCTGGACGCCCATCTCAGGCGATCTCACACGGAACGAGGAACGTTTTTCAATGCCAATCATGGGCTCCACGCAAAGCTGGGACTCACCGTGGGACATGTATGCGATGTCGAATTACAACTCGATCACATCTTTGGCCGAGTCCCCGATAGAAGCAGGATTGTTGTACGCGGGAACGGATGACGGTCTCATTCACGTATCGCAAGATGATGGCAGTTCGTGGCGATCAATCGAGGTCGGTTCGTTGCCGGGCGTACCTGATAGAGCATTCATAAACGACATCAGAGCGGACCTTCACGATGTGGATACCGTGTATGTCGCTTTGGATAACCATAAATACGGTGATTTTTCTCCCTATTTATTGGTTAGTAAGAATCGTGGACGTAGTTGGAAGAAGATAACTAACGGCATTCCTAACAAGCACCTAATTTGGCGCATAGTACAGGACCACGTGCGCCCTGAACTCATGTTTGCAGCGACGGAGTTTGGCGTGTTCGCCACCTTCGACGCGGGCAAGGCATGGCACAAACTGTCCGGAGGTATGCCTACAATCTCGATTCGAGATATTCAGATTCAGCGCCGTGAAAATGATTTGGTGGCTGCGAGCTTTGGTCGAGGCTTCTTTGTAATGGATGACTACACGGCACTTCGCGATATTGATCCGGATGACTTCCGTGCCGGTGCAGCATTATTCAAACCTCGGGATGCCTATTGGTATTTCCAAAAACGTCCACTGGGCTACAGACCGAAAGGCTCACAGGGCGATTCTCTGTATCTTGCGGAAAACCCGCCTTTCGGATCTGTTTTCACTTATTACTTAGCGGATAGTTTCAAAACCCAGAAACAAGAGCGTCAAGCAGCGGAGGCGGTGGCGAAGAAAACGGGTGATGACGTATCGTTTCCCGGTTGGCGCGAAGTAACAGACGAGACGCAGGAGCAAAAACCCCAGATTATGCTGGTTATTCATGACGACGACGGCAATGTTTTGCGCAGGGTGAGCGCGCCTAATAAAGCAGGGCTCAATCGAGTTGCTTGGGATCTACGCCGCTCGTTCTCTGGCCCGGTGGAGACCGGTAAAAACTGGCGAGGAGACTCACCGAGCGGCTTTATGGTCATGCCGGGGAGCTATCAGGCGAAGCTTATTGTGGTGCAAAACGGGGTTGAGCAAACCCTTGCGGGCCCCGTCGATTTCAATGTGAAGCGATTGAGGGAAGGGGCACTGCCAGGTAGTTCGCTGGTTGAACTAGAGGCATTCACTGCGGAGTTAAATACGCTTTATGGACAGTCATCGGCGGTTCGGTACGCTATTCGAGATGCGCGGAAGAGTCTCGACAAGCTTGCCGTAATGATTGAACGCATGGCGAATCCAACGCCCGATGCCCACGCACAGGTGCATGAACTTCGACGTGAACTCTATGACATAGAGGAGATCGTATTTGGTAACGATATTCAGGCGGACATTGGAGGCTATGAGCCCATGAGCGTGAGCAGTTGGCTAGGTCATGCTATGAGAGGCGTATCAAATTCAAGCTATGGCCCAACGCCAAGTCACAAGCAGAGTGTTGAGCACGCTAAAACCGTTTTTGAACCAGCGAAACGTCGTTTAGACGATGTTGTACAAAAACGTTTGCCGGCGCTGAGGGAAGTGCTTCGAGACGCGGGTGCGCCATGGACGTTGGGTGAGCCTATCGCTGAATAGGTCAGCTGCCGTGTTTAAGGGGTCCAGCGAAGAGAAAGGTGCGCTGCTCGCTCATTGGCGAGTGGTGCATCCTCGTCGGCGCTCACTCGATAGGTTCGGTCAAATCCATTGCTGACAGCTAATGAGGCTGACCAATGTGGACTTAGGTCCCACGTTATTCTTGCGCCACCTATAAATGATGAGCCTAAGGGGACTTCGCTGGGGCCGTGATCGCTCCGTTTGAATCGGTAGGCAAGGTCAACGGCAACGGAGAAATAGACACTGTGCCATGTACCGGTATATGACACCTCAGGCGGTGGAAGATCGTCTAAGAACTCCCCGTTATCCGCTTTGCCCCGCTGCCACTGCCATTTGATCCGTTGCTTGATCTGGTTAGTGCCTCCGAGAGAAACCTCTCCATCAAATCCCCAAATTCTCCCCGAGCGCAAGTTTTGATAGGTCAAACTACCGTCTTCTGCGCGCATACGCTCGATGTAGTTCTCAACACGGTTATAGAAGACGCTGAGCTCGAATTCCAAATTGTCGCTCTGACGACTGAGTGTGACTTGGGACCCAATTGTTTCCTCTGGTGCTAGTAGCGAATTCCCTCGAATGGTCCCCCTGGGTGTCTGACCGGAGAAGTGCAGTTCACTTAAGGTTGGGAGCCGGTAGGCGGTTCCCAGCTCCCCGGCTATTAGCCAGTCATTTGGAAGTCTCGTATCGATCTGGACTTGTCCATTTAATTTGGTTTCAGTTCGTGACGAGCCTTCGTTACTAACTTGTGATCGATCGAGCCTAGTGCCGGCGCGCAGGCTGGTGTTGCTGAAAAACCACATTCGGTCGGCAAAAACGCCACTTACTCGTTCATTGCCACTATTCACGAGTCCGATAAGCGTCGCTTCTCCCTGAAGCGGTCTTTCGAGCTCAGCAATATCGACGTTAGTCCTTGTTGTTAGCTCAATACCCCAGCGATTTTCGCTCGTTTCATCAGAGTACTGGTGGCTGAATAGCGCGCCATAAGTTTGACTTTGATAGCTACTCAGATTCTGTCGATCACCGATACGATCCGTTCGAGAAGCCCAGTCTTGGTCATGCACATAGGCCTGAGCAAACATACCGCGTTGGTTCATTGCGCGAAGGTTGATGATCACGTGTTCATCGTGTGGGTAGGTGGAGATACGATTTGCTGGGAAGCGGCTACTGCTTTTTCCCAAGTCACGTCCCAAACCTGCAATGACCTCGGCATTGATCAGAAGGTCGCCGATTGTCTGTGTGTTTCGCGCATACAGTGCTGATTGTCGGAAACCAGTATTTAGTGGCTCATTGTCGGCGGCACGTGAGTTATTGGCTGACTTGAGTGACGCGGTGATCGCGGTCTGATTGGTAAGCCTGGTTTCAAAACCAAATCCACGAGAGTTGCCTGCTGAGCCTAATTGAAGATGCAGGGCTGTTTGCTCTGGCTCCCTTAGTGAGGCACTGAGAACGCCTCCCATGGCGCCTGAGCCATAAAGTGATGAGGCAGGACCCATATCAGCCCTTATGGTTTCGATGAACGTATGAGGTAGAAAGGATAGCGAGTTTCCTGCACGTCGGTCTGAGATGATTGGTACGCCCGAAATCTCAGTCCTAATACGCGAACGACCGAAGCCTCTCAAACTGTAGCTCTGGAACAGTCCACCTTGCCCGTTGCTGGCAGCGCCAGGCAGACGGCCTACCAACTCACCGACGGACAGGAGTGGCGCTGCACTATTGGCTGGCGACACTAGGCGACTCGCGCTGCCACTGATGAGCGAACCGCTTCTGGGGTCCTTCACACCGCTGACGATGATCTCCTCCAGGGTTTCGTCTGTCGCAAACGCTGACGATAGTCCGGTACAACAGGCCATAGCGAGTAGTGTGATCACTTCTTTTTTACATCGAAAAGTGGTCATTGGAAAACGACGCGTGCCTTTTAATTTCAGCGGGGAACATAGCATGAGCGTTTAGAGGTGCTGAGCTAAGCGCTTAATCTACTATAAACGTGCCTATTACAGAGTTGCCCTTCAGTTGCGGGCCAGATTCACCCATTGGGCGTCCCACCGCTAGGGGTACATTACCGACATAAAACTCATAGGTGCCCGGCTTAATGGGAACAAAACTTATCGCCGCAGAGCCTATTTCGTCACATTCAATGGCGTTGAAACTAAGGCCTTGCAGGTGAATTTCTATGTCACCCACACTGACCAGTCTGAGATGCGCGTTGTTCAATAGCCTCGGCATCTCTAGGCGCCAACCACTTAGGTCACCCTTTACGTCAGGACAGTTTAAAGTTAGTCGGTAATAATTCCCTGAGTCGAGCTCTATGATCGACGGTTCAATAATCGGATAACCGTCTTTTGACGTAGTGATTGTTAGTTGCTTGGGTGCCGGGGGGTATTGCGCAAGATTCCCTAGACTCTGTGCAAAGGTGTTAACGACTGTTGAGCCCAGTAGGGCTCCAATCAGCCAGGTTGATACTGTCTTAAGTTTGGACATAGTGTAATCAGTGCGTTTGTTGTTTCTCTCACTGTAGCGCGATTAGCGCTACTTATCAGGAAGCGAGCAGGTATCCAGCGTAAGGGTCTTATGCTGAGACCAAAATTGAGGAAGCCCGACGTACGCTCTCTCGGCGATGTTCTTGCCGTGTCTCGGATGTGTCTCTGGGCTTTTTACGCCGACCTTCGTTTTTCCGAAGCCTGTCTCCAAATTCTTCTCCCATTCGTCTTTTTTCGGTTGTGCTCACTTTGCCCCTAGCGGTCCTCGTGCGTGCTGACTCAGCGCAGACAACAAATTTATGTATCGACACCGACACGCTATCAAAAAGTACAGCTAAAGCTAGCCGAAAGTGTAAAAACTGCATGAAGGAATAAACCATATTGCGCCTCATACACGGTTTGTGGACACTCAGACATCGAACAAGGCTGCATAACAAGTGGGAAAAACGATGTTTGATTATCAAACGATCAGCGTGGAAGCGAGGGACGGGGTTCATTGGTTAACTTTGAATCGACCTGAGAGCCTCAATGCGATTAACGTTCAGATGGCCACGGAGCTAAGAGACTACTTCTCAGGACTGTTTCAGGACCGTTCTTGTCGCGTTGTCGTAATGAAGGGAGCAGGTCGTGCTTACTGCGCAGGACTCGACATTAAAGACCGTGCAGGTTTGGTAGAGGCGCCATTTGGTGGAGGGTTTGGTTTTCAAGGCCACTTGGCTGACGTTTACATCAAAATGCGGCGATGCCCTCAACCCATTATTTCCCTTGTCCACGGGGCTGCGAGTGGTGGCGGCTTTGCCTTCGCTTTAGCCTCGGATATCCGGATCGCGGGGGAGAGCATGAGAATGAATTCCGCATTCATCAAAATTGGTCTTTCTTCATGCGACATGGGAGTAAGCTATTTCCTGCCTCGACTAGTGGGTGTCACGATAGCCTCGGAAATGATGATGACCGGCCGGTTCGTGAATGCAGAACGAGCCTTAGCTGTCGGGTTGGTAAACCAAGTGGCTGCCGACGAGGCGCTTGATGAGGTGGCACAAGTGTTTGTTGATGAAATGATGGCCACCTCACCGATGGGACTACGAATGACCAAAGAGGGTCTCAACATGGCCATTGATGCTGGCAGTCTGGAAGCCGCCATGGCGATAGAAAATCGAAATCAGGTCATGTGTTCAAATTCAGCTGACTTTAAAGAAGGCTTGCAAGCCTTTATAGAAAAACGAAAACCTGTTTATCTAGATGCATGAGGGGTGGGCCGTTTGTCGTTGCTTTAAAGAAAGCCGACTGAAAAGAGAGCGGACCGAATCAAGTGCGCTCAAATAGGAGCATCTGGTTATTGGCAGGCATTGCGTAGTCCTGGGTGAGTGTTAGTCCAGCACACTCCGCAGTCGCTATCACAGCTTCAAAGTCTCGAATGCCACTTGCGGGGTCTCGATCTTTAAGCCATTGATCAAAGACGGCGTTCGACTCGGTTGTGAATCGGCCATCGTATTTATAGGGTCCGTAAAGCATCAGCAGACCCGAGGGCTTGAGCGCTTCGGCAGCCAGTTGCACCAGACGCGCGCCGAGGGAATCTGAGACGATATGCATCACATTGGCTGCATAAACTGCATCTACCGAATCACCGCACCAGGCATGCTCCGCAAGGTCCAGTGCAAGTGGTGATTGGATATTGCTTGATCCATGACGCGTTAAATTAGCTCTCAGTATTGGCAGCACCACCTCTCGCTCAGAAGGTAACCAAGTGATCCCCGGGAACGTATGCGACATATGCAGCGCATGCTGTCCCGCACCGCTCCCTATTTCCAAAACGGACGCGTCGGACGGCAGGTGCCTACCCATGATGTTTGCAATAGGCGCTTTATTATTTTCAGCAGCTTGTGAATAATTCTGCATCGATTTAGCGCTTCTGTTAGCCCGAGGGTTCAGACAAAAAAATGTCTGTATTGAAGGAGTCAGAAACTTCAATGTGGTCGGTGACTTCAAGTTCATTCACGGTGGTAACGCTCATCGATCCTTGCTTGAGTTTGGGGTCGTGAGTAATCCTCACATTAGATACTGAAGGTTCAATCAGTGCTCCGGTGCGAACTTCGGATATACCGAGAGCACCATTTGGGTGGATCCTCGCATCGCCGGTGGGTATGCGGTAGTCAATCGGCGTTGCATCTTGGATGAAGAAAGGTTGGCGAGGATCGTTTGCGCCGCGAAGTGTCCATTTGATAACTAATCCGTCCGGACGAATGCGCTTGAATTGAACAGGGTCGGTAAGACCTATGCCGGAAAGCGGGGATGAGGGAGCGATCTCATGGAGTTCAGCACCTCTGAAACACAGATCAACTAAACCTTGGGGTCCGGACATCCAATTGAGAAGCCTCGTTCGAAGATCACGTTTAAGCCATCGCCGCAGCGCTAATACACCGACTGCACGCAGCGATCGCATAATTAAACGAGTTCTCGATGACTGGAGGGCGATCAGTTCAATGTAGGTATCGTTTGAAAAAACGATAAGAGCGTTGTGCGTGGGGCCATTTGTGCCACCGGGCGTGACAGTAAATCCTCTGGATTCAAAATGAGTTACAGCTGTTTTTAGGTCGTCCACAAACAAGACAAGATGATCGAGTAGCAATGGCAGCCTCCATGGTTTGAACCACAAACCTGTCGAGGGCCATGATAGATTTAACAGCTTTCTTCGGCACCAATTTTTGTGTTGATTTGCTGTAGAGTGACTAACGTATTGCGGGATGGAGCGTCTCTTCCCCGGTTGTTGGTACTGACTAATTTTTATGAAACTGGCGACACAAAACTGAGCTGGCATGACACACCCCTACGACTCCTTAACGCCAGACTGTGTGGTTGATTGCCTCGAGAGTATTGGTCTTACCAGTGATTTGCGTCTGCTTGCGCTAAATAGCTATGAAAATCGTGTCTACCAGGTAGGGATTGAAGGTGCTGACCCCGTCATTTTGAAATTTTACCGTGCCGGAAGGTGGACTGATGCACAGATATTAGAGGAGCATGCTTTTGCACAAGAGCTCGTCGATCATGAGATTTCAGTGATCGCACCAGAATCTATTGATGGAGAAACACTCCATCACGTCTTGGGGCAACGATTTTCGGTATTCAAGCGTCGTGGTGGCTATCCGCCTGAGCTCGATAACGTGGATCATCTCTACCGATTAGGACAGACCCTAGGGCGCATTCATCGGGTGGGTGGCGCAACATCGTTTTTGCATCGTCACGCGCTGTCCTCGGATCGAATGGCGACTGAGTCACGTTTGTTCCTAGAAACTAATTTCGTGCCGGTAGAGCTGCAATCGGCCTACACGACATTGGCTCTTGACTGTGATCATGCGGCTACCGAGATCCTTTCATCGATGACGACAGACGATCTTCAGCGCGTGCACGGTGATTGTCATGTGGGCAACATCTTGTGGCGCGATGACACCCCTCACTTTGTAGATCTCGATGACTGTATTTCCGGGCCGGTGGTTCAGGATATCTGGATGTTCCTAAGTGGTGATCGCAACCAACGCGAATATCAGCTCGCTGATTTCATTGAGGGTTACGAGGAATTTAACGATTTCGATACGCGGCAGCTTAGCTGGATTGAGGCATTACGAACACTACGAATCATGCATCATGCCGCGTGGCTGGCACGTCGGTGGAACGATCCTGCGTTTCCAAAAGCGTTTCCTTGGTTTGGTCAACAGCGATTTTGGGCCGATCACATTCTCGAACTTAGAGAGCAACTCAGCGACATGAATGAAGCGCCATTACGTTTGTTATGAGTTATGTTCTGACAATGTTTTCATATAAAAAACGTTTCATCATGATTACATTTTCTTCCTACTTTTGCGGCAAGCTCTGCAATTAATTGCTACCGTGGTTATCCTAATTTTTTCAGATGCAGGCAGGGTATGTACCTACGCATGACGAACCGCTCGTTTATTTTGTTTCTCATATTAGGGTTAAGCGCGCCAGCGCTGGCGGTAGTGATATCCGCCGAGCAACCATCTCGGGGCAACATCGACACTAGCATTACGGGACCCGTGAATCAGGCGCTAAAACTACCAGTGCGTTCGGCGCCAGCTACGGCGGTAATGCGTAAGAGCAGCAGCCTGCCTCTTGATCGTTATGACGATCAACTCGGTGTCACAACCTTTCGCTGGAATCGGGAATCACTTAGGGCGCCGAGCTTCAAAGGGGTAGATATCGAGGCCCGCTCGCGCCATGCAGCCATTCATTATTTGGAACAAATGACGGGCGTGGGTTCCACGGCCAAGAAACAGGATGAGCGCGCGGTGCTCACATCGCTACACGATATGGGACGTGGTCCCATCATCGCAAAGTTTTCTCAGGAGTTTTCGGGTATTGAGGTCTTCAACCGAGAGCTCAATGTCCTATTGGATCGCGATCTCAATATGGTCGCGGCGTCCGGGTATTTTGCAAACATCAATGAGAGTCAGAAGATTACGCCCAAACTCCGATTGTTTGGCTCACAGGAGTCAGTATTCTCTGCGGCCCTCAGCGATCTCTCGGGTGAGCGGGTGAGTGCGTCGCTGCTCCGCACAGAAAAGCGCGGTAAGTTTGACGTGGCAATCTTGGCCACGGATCGAGGTCTAGAACTTCGTGGCCTGTCGCGTGTAAAACGTGTTTATTTTCCCGGTATGAACGAGCTACATCCGGCTCACTACGTCGAAGTCGGTGCTGTGCACCCGAGCTCAGGTCAGGAGCTGCTTTACAGCTATGTTATCGGCCGAGACGGCGATGTCTTATTTCGGCGAAATCTGGTTGAGAATGAGGCATACGACTACGCCATTTTCGGCCGAGATGCCGATAAGACCTTATTACAGGGCCCGCACGGTGACGTCATTCCCAAAGTAGGAAGCGGCCCTGATCCGTCGGATATTGTGGATATGACGGTCATTTCCATCGATTCGCACGGGTCACTCAGTACGCAGGACCCATGGGTACCAGGCCCAACGTCTATATTGGAGGGCAATAACGTGATTGCCTACGGCGATATCACTGGTGGCGATAGAAAAGATGACACAGATATCTCGCCTTTGGTCACCGCGCCTGGCGTATGGGATTACGCCTATGATCCTCTTAACGGTGCCACAAAAGATAATTATAAAGCCGCCCTCGTAAATCTGTTTTACATGAATAACTTCCTCCATGACTGGTGGTATGACCACGGTTTTGACGAGCAGTCGTACAACGCACAATTCTCAAATTACGATCGTGGTGGCGTTGGTGGTGATCCTTTGGTAGTTCAAGGGCAGGATTCATCGGGTTTCAACAACGCCAATATGTACACACCCGCGGATGGCGCAAGTCCGCGCATGCAGCAGTATTTGTTTTTTTCGAAAGAGGCAGACTATGGGGATGACTGGGGCCTGACGATTACCTCGCACCCTGAGATCGGATTGATGCCGTTTACCCGACCGGCGATGTTCGGTCCCCAGGTCTACCCAACACTGAGTGCGGATATTGTTCGTGGAAGTGACATGATCACCTCCGACGGTGGTACCGACGACGATGCCTGCCAGACCCTTATCAACGTTGAGGATGTTCAGGGCAATATTCTTCTAGTGCCTACTTCAACAGTCCCCGATTGTGACTATGTGACGCAGTCCGCTAATGCGCTAGCGGCAGGTGCCATCGGTATGGTGGTTATCGTCGCGGACAATGAGTACGTGCTGTTTGGTGATGTTGAGCCCGATGTTGTGCCCACGGTTGGCGTATCCGCTGGTGACATAGCGTCTGTGGAGGCACTTTTGGATGCCGCAGAGACCGTCTCTGCAGATCTTTTC
This sequence comes from uncultured Halieaceae bacterium, assembly GCA_913031575.1. GTDB lineage: Bacteria > Pseudomonadota > Gammaproteobacteria > Pseudomonadales > Halieaceae > Luminiphilus. Next base: position 12,747 of record CAJWEV010000039.1, read on the forward strand.
TCGAACGGTGCATTGAAGGACTCAACCTTTGATAACGGAATCATTGCGCACGAGTGGGGTCATTACATTCAAAACCGTCTCGTGGGTAATGCAAATGGTCTGGTGAACTTTCAGGGACGTGCTATGGGTGAGGGCTGGAGTGATTTTCACGCGCTCATGTTCATTCTTAGAGAGTCTCACGCGCTTATCGAGGGTAACAGTAACTTTGAGAGCGGTTACACCGTGAGTACGCACGTAGCCAACTTCACGAACTCGGTTCGACGCGCACCGTATACGGTCGATATGGCGACTAACCCATTGACGTTTACCCATATTCAGGATGGTGCTCGGCCCGAGGGTTTGAGTCCCACCTCAAACGGATCACCCCACGCGGCCGGAGAGGTGTGGGCGTCGGTGCTATGGGATGTTTATGTCAAACTTCTAAACACGTATGACTTCGATGAGGCAGAGAGCCGCATGGCTGATTACCTTGTGGCGGGTTACAAGATGACGCCGATAGCGCCAACGTATACTGAAGCAAGAGATGCCATTTTAGCGGCGATGTACGCCAACGAGCGGGACGACTATGTCATGGCATTGGAGGCTTTCGCTCGTCGTGGTATGGGCTTGGGAGCTGTTTCACCGGCCCGTGGGGCGTATCCATTGTCAGGTGTGACGGAATCCTATTTGAGTCAGCTAGCGACCTACGAGACGACAAACTTTGTGCTGGAGGAGGACTTTGATGGCGTGGATGCAGGCTTCTGTTCACGCGATGGCGTGCTTGATGTCGGTGAGACGGGCACCATTTCTTTTGATGTGAGTAACGCGGGCTCTGAGTTCTTGAGCACAGTTCGTGCGCAAGCCGTGGTCACGAGCAACCACGATGTCACCATCGAAAACGATGGCCTAGTGGAGTTCAGCAATTTGGATCTGTTTGAGACCGTCTCTAGTCCAGAGCTGAAGGTTGTTTTGAATTCGGCGGGTACGGCGGACACCTTAACGATGGAATTGCAGTTCCTAGAGGTCGAAACTGAGGATGACACGGTTGAACCAGCTCCCATTCAGTTAAGTACAGTCGTGAATTATGACTTTGCTCCGCAACCTTTGGTGGGTGACCAGGCCGTCGAGGACATGGAGGACCGAAGTTTCTTCAAGACGTTTGATGAGAGAGTGTTATATGAAGAGGCAATTCCGGCCGAGGGCACTCAGCGGGTCGATTCGGTAAACGTGGATTTCTTCCAACAGTTCACGCCTGAGCCTTTAGGTAGCCGCATAATGCTCCTTCTCAATAACCCTTACCCAACGGATATTGCCGCTGAAACCGTTGACATCGCGGTGAGCGAGGGCGACAACTTTTCCATTAGCTTTTGGCACTACTACTGGATAGAAGCAGATTGGGACGGTGGCGTCGTTGAGGTCAGTATCGACGGGGGTGAGTGGCAAGATGCAGCGGACGCAGGTGGGGAGTTTACCATTGGTTATCCAAGCAGCTTACTTGCGCTCGACCAGTCTGCGCTGTCAGGCCGACCCGCCTTCACGGGTCGAAGCGACCCAGACGGTTTTGAGGGTATGCGGGAAACTATTAGCTTCGGTTCCGCGCTTAACGGGTCAACGGTGCGTTTCAGATTCCGCATCGCGTCCGACTATTCCGTTGCTGAGTACGGTTGGTGGATCGACAACGTGACTGTTACTAACATCGCGTCACCAATGCTTTTCGAAACTGTCGCAGGAGACTCAGTTGTCTGTGACAACAGTCTGCCTAGAGTGACTTTGGATCGATCTGGCGATAGCACGCAAGAGGGTGGTTCGGTTCAGGTTTCTGCAACTGCAACGGATAGGAACACCGCGGATGTACTCTCCTACCGTTGGACTCAAGTATCTGGTCCGGAGGCGGAAATTACAGGCGCAGACACACTTGATGCGACCATTACATCGCCCAGAGTCAAAGATACGGAAATATTGGTCTTTGAGTTTACGGTGGATGATGGATCAGGTGGCGTGGTGACCGAGCGGTTCTCGCTAGAGGTAACTAATATTCCACCAGAGCTAGTTCTCTCTGGAACCGAGGGCCCACTTGATGAGGGCTCCGCTGCGGCAATTACTGTTGAGGTGACGAACGGTGCTGAGGACGATGTATACACCTATGAGTGGACACAAGTCAGCGGTACGTCAGCGACCCTGACAGGGCAGAGCACGCCCAACTTAGCGGTGACACTGCCGCGTATCGCACAGGAAACGGACACGTTGGTCTTTAACGTTTCGGTTAGTGATGGTACCGATACCACGGTGGAGGAATATACAATGACTGCTGTCAACATTGCACCGACGACCTCGGTGTCGCTAGATCAGTCCTCTGTGCAGGAGGGGGAGCTTGTTGCCGCAACGGTCACGGTCACCAATGCGGCCGCTGGTGAAAATTACACCTACTCTTGGACACAAGTGTCGGGTACGCCGGCCAGTATCTCGGGCCGAACGCTGGCGTCCGCAACTATTACGGCGCCGAAGGTCGACGCCACTGAGACCCTGCGCTTCGACGTTATCGTGAGTGATGGAGTGGTGAATGCGTCTACGCCGTTCTCAATTACGGTCCAGAACAAGGCGAGTTCAGGCGGCTCCCTCGATTGGCTATTGCTGGGACTAGTGGCATTACTAGGACTTCGTCGACGTCGCCTTCTGATGGAGGCGACATAAGCTTTTGGCCCCCCTTGTTCTATTGGGGGGCTAGAGAGTTGTTCGCTTTTGTCCCTCGGAGTAGGTTCCGTGTGTAAGGGGTTTAGAAGCGTTGATGTGCTGGTTGGGTTTGTAACGAGCGTTGCGATCGTCGTGGCGTTATTGCCCGTCGAATGGCAACACATACTGGTTTACCAGCGCGACAACTTTCGGTGGTATCAGCTAGTTACCAGTAACCTTGTCCATGAAAACATTAGCCATCTCTTGCTAAATGTAATCGGGTTAGTCCTTATTGGCCTAGTGGCCCGTCGTCTTATGTCCAGCGTTGATTTTGGCTTGATTTTAGTAGCTGGATTCTTTGGAGCGGTGCTTGCCGAACATGTATTTGGACAGCCGCCTTATATGTCGATAATCGTTGCAGAGACTTGCGGATTATCGGGTGCGCTTCATGGGCTATTTGCTGGCAGCATGATGTATCTCGCGGCCGCAGGGGATCGACTTGGCTCGATTGTGCTATGTGGACTGGTGGCTAAGGTCTCTGTTGAGGTGTTTCAGGGGGAGACCCTTGTTAGTACCGGCACGGTAGAGCTTGTTGCGATAATGGGGCACTTTGGCGGAACTGTCTCTGGCTTGGCAGCCGCGCTTATCCGAAGTCAAACCACTGGGAGTAATTAGACTTCAAAGTGTTTGAGAAATTTCCAGTGAGCACGCGGGACAATGTACTGAAGATGAATGAGTCGCCAATGCAGCTGGTAAGCAGGGTTATGATCAACGCTGCCTGGCAGGTCAAAACCGGTCATCTACAATGACAAATTGAGCGAAGTCTGTATACTTCGCGCTTCTTTGGAGCTAACGCTCCTGTATGGCTCGGTGGCAGAGTGGTGATGCAGCGGATTGCAAATCCGTCTACGCCGGTTCGATTCCGACCCGAGCCTCCA
>CAJWEV010000040.1 GCA_913031575.1 uncultured Halieaceae bacterium
TATGAAAAAGGGCTGGTCTACAAAAAAATGGCGACGGTCAATTGGGACCCGGTAGATCAAACAGTGCTTGCCAATGAACAGGTTATCGATGGACGGGGCTGGCGTTCCGGAGCTGAAGTAGAGCGTCGTGAGATTCCGCAGTGGTTTATTCGTATCACCAAATACGCCGATGATCTCCTCGACGACTTAGACCAGCTCTCGGGCTGGCCTGAGCCCGTAAAACTAATGCAGCGGAATTGGATAGGTAAAAGCTACGGCCTTGAATTGAGTTTTGAGCTCCCGACACCTATCGCTGGACAAGACAAAATTGACGTTTACACAACACGCCCAGATACACTTTATGGTGTTACATATATCAGTCTCGCCGCTGAGCACCCGATAAGTCTTGAGCTCGCTGAAGAAAATCAGAACCTCGCTCAGTTTATCGATCGTTGTAAAAAATCCTCAGTATCAGCAGCAGATATGGCGCGGGCTGAGAAACTCGGGATGGATACAGGTCTGTGTGCTGTTCATCCATTGACCCGTGAAATGGTGCCAATTTGGATAGCTAACTATGTCTTGATGGATTACGGATCAGGCGCTGTCATGGCAGTGCCTGCGCATGATGAGCGCGATTGGGAATTTGCACATCAGTATGAGTTACCAATTGTCACCGTTATCAATGACTCTGATGGTCATCCCGCTGATGTTTCGATCGCTGCCTACACCGAACATGGGACGCTCACGAATTCAGGCACCTATGATGGCTTAGATTTCCAAGATGCCTTCGATCAGATCGCCGCATCACTAAAGAGTAAAGGTCTTGGGAAAGTAACAACGCAATACCGACTGAGGGACTGGGGTGTCTCGCGACAGCGCTATTGGGGCACACCAATACCCATGCTGAATCTTGCCGACGGAGGGGAGCTCCCCATTCCGGGCGATCGTCTTCCTTCGTTATTACCCGAGGACGTCGTTATGGAGGGTGTGGCATCGCCCATTAAAACTGACCCGGAATGGCGTAAGTTCAGTCACAACGGTGAAGATTGTGAGCGAGAGACTGATACCTTCGATACCTTTATGCAGTCGTCCTGGTACTACGCTCGTTTTACTTGCCCTGACTACGAAAATGGCATGCTCGACTCAGAAGCCGCTAACTACTGGCTACCGGTCGACCAATATGTAGGTGGTATAGAACATGCCATCCTGCACTTGCTCTATGCTCGCTTTTTTCACAAGTTGATGCGCGACGAAGGGCTAGTCGACTCCGACGAGCCCTTTGAACGTCTTTTGACTCAGGGTATGGTGCTCAAAGATGGCGCCAAAATGTCAAAGTCCAAAGGTAATACTGTAGATCCGCAGGAACTGATTGACCGCTATGGTGCCGACACTGTGCGGTTGTTCAGCATGTTTGCTGCCCCTCCGGAACAATCACTGGAGTGGTCAGATGCTGGTGTAGAGGGATCACATCGATTTTTAAAGCGACTGTGGCGACTAGTTCAAGATCGTGACGTGCGCGAAGGCTCGGTTGACGTGAAAACAGCGAGTCTAAGTAAATCCCAAAAAGGCCTTCGCCGAAAAACGCACGAGACCATTGCCAAAGTCAGTGATGACTATGGTCGGCGGCAAACATTCAACACTGCAGTAGCAGCGGTTATGGAACTTTGCAACGACGTAAGCCGTCACAGCGGAGAATCGGCAGAGGACGCGGCCGTAGTTGATGAAGCGCTAACGACAGCCGTATCCCTACTGAACCCGATCGTGCCTCACATCAGCGAGACACTGTTCAGCCAGCTTACAGGTGACGATATTATCCATGCTCCGTGGCCTCAGCTCGATGAAGATGCACTCGCCCGTGATGAAATCGACATTGTTGTTCAAGTGAACGGGAAGGTTCGAGCCAAGATATCGGTGGCCGCCGATGCCTCAAAAGAAGCGATAGAAAAAACAGCATTAACACATGACAACGTCCAACGCTTCACGGACGGCGTGACGGTACGCAAGGTAATTGTCGTTCCCGGAAAATTGGTAAATGTGGTCGCCAATTAGGAAGTGGCGCCGAATGCTATACCGCATAGCATTGGTGTTGCTTGCTAGTACGCTTTTTAGTTGTGGGTTTGAGCTCAGAGGTCAGAGTGACAGGGCGGCCACACTGGGGCGATACCCAATTGCTGTTGTCAGTCAGGCTCCGAGCAGTGAGTTTGCCGCTCAATTGCGCGGTGAACTTCAGCGACAAGGGGCTTTGTTACGCCCACTGAGCGAGGCAAAGTTGGTACTTTATGTAGATATAGAAGCGTTTGAGCAACGCAGCCTTTCCCTTACTGCACGCGCGCGCGCAGCTGAACTCGAGCTGCAGGCCAGTGTAAACTTTTCGTTAAAACTAAACGGGGAATGGCTTATCAATGACGAGCGCATTTCTGTTGTCGATCAAATGCTCAATGACCCATTGAACGTTGTAGGCAAAACTGAAGAAATGCGACTGCTGCAGGAAGAATTACGCACTGCCCTTGTGGAAGCACTAACCCGTCGACTGGATTACGGCATTGCCGCCTACCATGCACGTCAAACCTGAACAGTTAGAGCAACATCTAAAGCAAGGCGTTCAGTCCTGCTACTTGGTTACCGGTGCCGAACCACTGATTGTTCAGGAATGTGCGGATGCCATTCGGCGCGCTGCACGTGCTGCAGGTTGCATTGATCGAGAACGTTTCGATTCATCGGACAAAGAAAGCTGGCATAACCTCGTTCAAAGCGCGAGCGCCATGTCGCTTTTTGCCGATAAAAAACTGATCGAAATTCAAGTTGGGGATGGTAAGCCGGGCGCAGAAGGCAGCAAGGCATTGCAGGAGTACCTGTCGATAGACAGTGAGGACGTACTGTTAATTGTGGCAGGCAAGATCGACAAGCAATCGCAGCGCGCCAAGTGGTACACGGCACTTGATCAGAGCGGGACCGTTGTGACCGTTTGGCCGATTCATTCGCGCGACCTTCCCTCCTGGATTCAGCAACGGCTGAATCAGCGCGGCATGAAGTACGATCGTGAGGCGATTACGATGCTAGCCGAGCGCGTGGAAGGCAACCTACTAGCTGCTGCGCAAGAGATTGAAAAACTCTCTTTGCTGACCAACGACACACACATCACAACTGAGATCGTGTCTCAGTCGGTTGGTAACAGCGCGCGCTACAACGCCTTCAACATGGTGGATACCGCCCTCGCCGGCGATGCTCGTGGCGCTCTGCGTGCGCTGCGCGGACTCAAAGCCGAGGGTAGCGCGGCACCGGCCATTCTCTGGCCAATATCAAAAGAGCTCAGACTCCTAATCGACGCTTCAGCCGCTGTGAATAAAGGCTCACCGGCGGGCGCTGCACTCGACCAATTAGGTGTCTGGCGCAGCCGGATGAATTTGATGCAGCAGGCACTTAGCAGACATACGCCGGAAAGCCTTGATCACTGCCTGCACCTCAACTTTGCCGCGGATGGCAGTGCCAAAGGCTTTATGCCCGGAGACTGCTGGGACTATCTCGAGTCACTTATTGTGGCAATCGCCTCAGGCGCGAAATCTGAGATAACTCGCCGGCGCGCGTAAAGCGCCAGCACCGCTAATACCCCCAACGCTGACGCGACAGCAAAGGTCGTAACGAACCCTGCCCACTCTGCAAGGGCGCCATTGGTAGCGGCCCCCAATGCAGGAGATGCCATCATTGTCATCGACCACAGGCTCATGACGCGCCCGTGGTAATTTGGGTCAATGACTAGCTGGGTTAGTGCTTGACATCCAGTACCTGCAATCGTCGCGGTAAAGGTAATAAGACCCACCACAGCAGCGAGGCTTATCAGAGTATCCAACCAGTTCAGAGTGGCAAGTAGTAAAGTGGCACCCAAAAGCGCAACTAAAATCAGGCGATATAGGCCGATAACATGAGCGGCCTGCCTGCTCATTAATAAGCCACCGAGAACCGCGCCCGTGCCTGCCGCGGCGGTCAGCCACGCCAATTCGCTCGCCCCACCCATCAACAGTCGACCTGATACCGCAGGAAGCAGTTCGATAAAGCTCCGTCCTAAAAGACCGTTAACGATGGTCGACAATAAAATCACAATGACCACCGGGTTATTGCGCACGTAGTTCAAGCCCTCGATAAGTTCGCTGTTGACGCTCTTATCAGAGCGGCTTTCCCGTGTGCCGACACCGCGAAGTGTTTTCAAAATCACGCCAGAGGTTGCGAAAATGCAAACAGCAACGAGCCAAGCCCAACCGACGCCCAGCTGAGCAATGATTGCGGCGCATATTGCGGGGCCCAAGATGCGGGCAATATTGAAGGACATGGCTACGAGCCCAATAGCGCTCGGCAGCGCACTACGAGGCACCAGAAGCGGCACGAGCGCCAAACGCATGGGATTATGTAATGCTGATGCAGACCCCAGCGCTGCTGCGAGCAACAGCAGCGTTAGCTCATTGAAGGCGCCAAGAAAGGTCGTTATGGCGCCTGTAAGACCGATGGATGAGTGAAATATCATCGAAAAAATCAGACCGTGCCGAGGGTTAACTCGGTCTGACTGCACGCCAAAGTAAGGCGACAAAACAAGTGCCGGAGCCAACATCAACGCTCCCGCAATGCCAACCCACAGGGGTGATGCTGTCAGCTCCCAGGCGCTCCAGCCCAGGATGAAGCGCAACATCCAGCTCCCGAGACCAGAGAACCAACTTGCCGGGTAGTAACGCCGAAATCGAGGCTCTCTTAATGCGTAATGAGCAACCTGTCGCTTTTCACGACACACAAATATCGTCTCTCTTGCTTTTCAATCATAATGGAAATACTGTTTATTTATACAGTATTTTTTACTAATGCCATTTCAGCACGCATTAGTCTTATTTTTGGAGCACATCATGAGCTATTCCATAGAGCAAATCATCAATCGTCCGGACACCTGGCAGGGCAGTGAAGGACGCAGTAATTCACGCGTCATTCTAACCACTAAGTCAGCCAATGCGGACTGGCATAACAGACAAAGTATCCCCACTGGCTTTGAGAGCCTCGATAAAGAGCTTCACCTCAATGGTTGGCCAACCCACGGCGCAGTCGAAGTCCTAAGCGATCAGGATGGTGCTGAATGCATGGGAATCTTTCTACCCACAATGCAAAAACTGGCAAGCGAGAAGCGCTGGCAAGCTTTCATTAATGCACCACACACACCCTATGCTCCGTTATTACGCGCCCATCATATTCCCACTGAACAAGTACTTATGGTTCATCCAAAACACCGTGATGAAACGTTATGGGCTACCGAGCAAGCGGTCCTCAGTACAACCTGCAGCATGGTATTTGCCTGGTTAGGGAGCACTCACTTCCGTTATGCAGAAATTCGCAAACTGCAGCTAGCCGCTGCCAGTACGGACACCCTACTCTTCTTGTTCAGATCGAGCGAAGCGCTATCTGACTCAACACCCGTATCGCTACGTCTGCACATTAATGCCTACCGTGAAGTCACCGTGGTCAAACAACGTGGCGGCAAACGCGAAGTCGATGTGCGGTTACCCACGAACCCTATTCTGGAAACTCATGACATTGCACACCGTGGTAAGGCGCTTGCCACTAAGACAGGTACGTTCTTAACGCCTGTCGCATAGCGCCTACTCTCCATCCACTTCCCCACTACCCCGGGACTCGGGCTCCCCTCCGAGCTTCGGGGTCTCACGTCCATACGGCGTTATCGACGATGCTCTAATCTTAGACCTGACTGCGTTATGCTCTCGGCGTGCTACCTAGCTCGGTACGAGATGCCTGAACTACCCATCACAAGCGATATCTTTTTGTTGCTGATCATAACCAGCTTTATCGCCTCAATACTCACTGCATCCGTGGGTATCGGTGGCGGTACGTTGGTACTCGCGGTGCTTGTCATAACTGTCCCTATCGCCGCTGTCGTACCACTGCACAGCGTCGTTCAGCTTGGCTCCAATACCGGACGGGCCATGATGACTCGCCCCCATGTCTCGATACGCTTATTCTGGCCATTGGTCATCGGCGCTCTCATTGGCACCCTCATAGCTGCTCCCTTTAGCGCTTTCTGGCTAAATGAGATACAACTCACTCTGCTACTCGCGGGTTTTACGCTGCTGGTCACCTGGGTACCCATCCCAGCCATAAAAACCCATCGACGCAGTCATAATCTGCTCTTTAGCATTGGCATCAGCTTCATTGGGGTATTTGTCAGCGCAACCGGCCCTTTGATTGCGGCCTACCTCAGACATCAAGCAGCGAACCGGCAAGAGTTGGTCGCCACTATGGCTGCCAGTGTTTCGACAATGAACTTTCTTCGCATCGTGCTGTTTAGCGGACTTGGCTTCGTTTGGTACGAGTGGCTTATCCCGCTCGCGGCCATGATTGCAGCGGGCTTTGGCGGGACACTCATTGGGCTGCAATTGCTAGGCCGCTTGCCTGAGAAATTATTTCAAACACTGCTCAAAATACTACTCACCACACTCGCCCTTCTGATGATTATCAGAGTCATGTGACCAGGCTTCGCTGTTCTTACCCTTCTGAACCTTGCACTCGAACCATGGCATCGATGTTCTCTGCCAACTTGTTAAGCGGGACCGGGCCGCTTCCAAGAACCGTGTCGTGGAACAACCGAATATCAAACTTATCTCCCAACGCTTCGCGCGCCTGCTCGCGAAGTTCAACAATCCGCAGCTTTCCAATCATGTAAGCAGTCGCCTGCCCGGGCATGGCTATGTAGCGCTCAATGGCTTTGATGCAGTCGTATTCTGCATTGGGTGTGTTGTTGACCAAATAGGCAATTGCTTCCTCGCGACTCCAGCGCTTGCTGTGGATGCCAGTATCCACGACCAATCGCGCGGCTCGCCAGAGTTCCATTGCCAACTGACCAAATCGCGAATACGGATCCTCGTAAAATCCCATTTCGTAAGCCAGTTGCTCGGTATACAAGCCCCAACCCTCTGAGAATGCAGTAAAACTCAGGTAGCGCTGTAAATCGGGAACGCCCTCCAACTCGGCTGTAATAGCACGTTGAAGGTGGTGTCCGGGCAATCCCTCATGAAAAGCCAAGGCTTCCAAATCAGTCTTTGGCATCGCAGACATATCAAACAGGTTGGCATAAAAAATACCGGGGCGCGATCCGTCAGGCGGCGGACTCTGATAGAAGGCTTTACCGGCGCTCTGCTCACGAAACGGCTCGACACGCTTAACGATCAAGTCCGCTTTCGGAAGCACACCGAAATACTCTGGTAACTTTTCTTCCATGCGTGCAATAGCCGATCGCGCATCCTCAAGGTACTGCTCCCTGCCTTCATCGGTGTTGGGGTAACGTAACTCCTGATTTTCCCGAACAAACACAAAAAACTCTTGGAGCGATCCCGAAAAACCGACCTGTCGCATTATCGATCGCATCTCCTCATGAATTCGGTCTATGTTGGCCAGGCCTAGCTGGTGAACCTCATCGGCTGTTAAGTCGGTTGTCGTGAACCACTTAAGCAGGCGCTGGTAGTACTCCTCCCCATCAGGAAATCGCCAGACTCCATCATCGCTTGTTGCCGACTGCGCTAGGCGCTTGACCGCAGCCATAAAACGCTTATAAGCGGGCTTAAACTGAAAGACCAAGGCATCACGCCCAGCATTGAGCAGACGCGCCTCTTCGTCTTCTGGAAGCTCGAGCTTGGCAACTTTCGCCTGGAAGTCAGACCACACAGGGGAGAGATTCTTTGAATCATCAAACGGCTGCCCGCTAATGACATTGCTCGAGGACTCCAAAATAGCGGGGTACATCCAGTCGACAAGATAAAACCCTTGATCAGCTCGGAGTAGGAGCTGCTCCTCAACCTCTCCTAAATAAGTCTCAACGTTCTTTAACCGCCCTACATAAGCCTCAGCATCTACTACTGAGGTCACCCGGTGAATGTTAATAAGCGCGCTGGGGATACTGGTATGAGCACCGGAGAACTGGTGGAGCGCGTAAGCATGATGTCGAAAGTCATCGAGCATAAGCGAGCGCTCGAGCGACATGCGGTAAAGATCAAGCGAGAGTTGTCCCGCCTTAGGAAGCGCTGACCGATCAAACTCGTCGAGCTCAATCAGTCCCATTTCCATCCGAGCCCGTTCCTCATCCCGAAAGGCTTCTGATTGCGGGTTCCACTCATCTTGGCGATCTTTGACCCCGAGATAGCTTGCCGTAAAGGGCTGCCGAGCGAGGTTTTCGGCGAAGACTTCCGCCAAATATGCGTTCAAACGTTCATGCTCGGACTGTGTAACTGACGCATCTGCAACTACTGGGGTATCACTGGACTGAGGCTGTGAATCGCCACACCCAGCGAGCAAGAGTGTGACGGCGCAGGTTGCGGCAAGGAAGGTATGTAGGGTTTGCATATATGTTTCTCTGATAACAACCGATGAAACGCGCATGGTAACCCAGCGATGAACACCGAGCCTGACCTTTGGGAAAACTTGCCTGATCAGGACATGAACCTTATCGTCTAGCAATTCGATCGCAGGAGCGAACTGTGTCAAAAGGACCGACCCAAATCGATGCACAAGCGCATTTAGATCAGATAATCGCGGACACCTCAGATACGGTGCGAAAATCGGCGCAGGAGAAGCGTCACGCTAAAGGTTTTCGAACTGCACGTGAAAATTTGGTAGACCTGGTCGATGGCAACAGCTTCGTGGAGTACGGACAATTGGCGGTAGCAGCGCAGCGCGGGCGAAGAGATCCGGAGTCAATGCGCATTGATACTGCGGCCGACGGCGTGATTACAGGCACAGCAACTATTAACACAGACCTGATCGTAAACGGGGAAAGCGATGTCGCCGTCGCGATCTACGACTACAGTGTACTGGCCGGTACACAGGGCTTCTTCCACCACCAAAAACTCGACCGAATTTTCGAGGTTGCAGAGCGAGAGTGCCTGCCCTTAGTGATGTACACCGAGGGTGGTGGTGGTCGTCCGGGCGATACCGACGTCAAGGTGAATATTGCGGGGTTGAACAGCACCTCCTTCAGCCGCTGGGCGGGACTCACCGGCAAAGTGCCTCGTATCACTGTGAATAATGGATACTGTTTCGCGGGCAATGCCGCTCTTTTCGGCGCAGGGGACATCCGTATTGCAACCAAATCATCATCGATTGGCATGGCGGGTCCTGCCATGATTGAGGGTGGTGGACTAGGCAGTTTTCATCCCAATGAAATCGGGCCAGTTAATACATTATGCAATGCAGGTGCAATCGATCTATTAGCCGAGGACGAAGCCCACGCCACCGCATTGGCGAAGTGGGCTTTGAGTTACGCCCAAGGTGCCGTTCAGCCAAGCGCCGTTGCTGATCAAACAGCTCTAAGAACTATCCTGCCTGAGAATCGGCGCATGGCCTATGACGTCAGACGGGTCATGGACGTGCTATTTGACCAGCAGTCGGTACTGGAACTGCGTCCCGTCTATGGACGTGCAGTAGTTACAGCCTTAGCCCGGATTAAAGGTCATCCTGTTGCAGTCATAGCCAGCGACTGCCGCCATTTGGGTGGTGCGGTGGATGTCGACGCAGCCAGAAAAGCAGGTGAAATGATGGAACTGGCCAAGCGATGGCGATTACCCATCGTATCTCTCGTTGATACACCCGGATTTATGGTGGGACCCGACAGCGAAGCAATGGGGGCAGCGAAAGTCATGCCCGAGCTCTTCAATACGGCGGCCAGCGTCGATACACCGTGGGTGGGTTTGTTCCTTAGACGCGGTTACGGATTGGGTGCCATGGCGCTGGTAGGTGGCTCTTTTGAGTTTCCGACCATCACCGCCAGTTGGCCGCAGGGCGAGTTTGGCGGTATGGGGCTTGAAGGTGCCGTTAGGCTCGGTTTCAAAAAAGAGCTGGAGGCGGTTCCCGAGGGCGATGCGCGTGATGCGCTCTACGAGAAATTGGTGGCAGACATGTACGAGAAAGGTCGCGCGACCGAAGCCGCAGCCTACCTAGAAATCGACATGGTGATTGACCCCGCGGAAAGTCGAAAAGTCATTCTACGAGGTATCAGGCAAGGTTAATACGGTCATAGATTGTGCAGACTACTAGATCGCTAGGTTATCGCTTGTGAACTAGCCCATCATCCATATACTGTATAAATAAACAGTATATGGATGAAGTCTGTGCTCTGGCTTTGCCTACATTTTCCTAAATTACCTCTCGAGGCTCTGATACCAAAACCGAGTTTTGGTGATGCCAGCCTGCGCGTCGTTATTGAGGCAAGCCGAGTTGTAACCTGTGATGACGAGGTCGAGGCATTGGGCGTAACTACAGGTCTAAAGCAATCGACCGTCAGTGGTTTACTCAGCGGACATCCCCTCCAATTACTAAGCCGAGATCGCGAGAAGGAACACCAAGCGCTTAAGCGCCTAAGGCAATGGGCGTATTCCATTACACCGACATTAAGCTTGTGGCGAGATAACTGCTTGCAGCTAGAAATCAGTCGCTGCCTCTTGGTTAATGGTGGGCTCGAAGCTCTGCTGAAAAAAATCGCTATTGAATTCGACCAACGCGGATTCAGTGTATTCGCGGGTGTTGGACCCAGTCGCGAATCAGCGTGGCTACTGAGTCAATTTAATCGTACTTCTGTCGCATCGATTGCTGATCAGGGTATGCCCTTGGAATCTCAGTTATCCCCCATCCCTTTGTCTTATCTCGATGAATTCCCCAAAGACACAGCGGCGCTGGCTAAAGCCGGCGTTCGTACCTTTAAGGACCTACTGATACTACCCAGCACTTCCGTTAAGCAACGCTGCGGTCATGAATTTTCATTGTGGATTGACCGGCTACTATGTCGGGTTGAAGTCGCTCTGGAAGATTTTCAACCCGATCCAGAATACAACGACGTTGCCTGGCTCGGTTACGGATCAAAAAATAATCAGGAGCTGATTCCAGCAATGGAGGCTCTACTGAAAAAGCTCTCTTTATTCCTTCGGCATACACAACTGGAAACGCCGCAACTTCGCTGGGTATTTATACCCACCCAAGGGCAACACACAGCCTTAGATATCCGCAGTAGCGAATGCCATAACAATCCCAAACGCTGGCTGGAGCAGTCGCAGCTTAAGCTCGATCAAATGACGTTCGAGGACTTGATTGAAGGCATACAACTCGAGGCCTGTGAGCTATCTCCAGCGCAACACCGAACTCAGGATCTCTTTTCGGAGTCCAAACACCAGGAACCCTTATCGCAACTGATTGATCGTCTACGTAGCCGCCTGGGTTTTCAGGCCGTCACTCATATCTACGAGCGCACCGAACATTTGCCAGAATTTTGTTCTTATACCGACCCCAATCAACTGACAACAGAGGCTGATGGCGCTTCAACACGCAATCGTCCATTTTGGTTGCTAACCGCACCTCAGCCCATCAGCCAACGAGGCAATCAACTGCACTGGATGGATGTCCTGGATATTGTCAAAGGGCCTGAGCGCCTCGAGGACTACTGGTGGAGTCAGCCCACTAGTCGTGACTATTACATCGCAAAGACAGGCAGTGGGCAGCCTGTTTGGATCTTTCAAGATCGCCACAGCCGCTGTTGGTTTTTGCACGGTTTATTCGATTAATATGACGTTGCTTAGGGCGATATTCCCATGCACCTAACAGATTTACTCGGTGACCACCCATATCAAATCGCCTGTTTCGAACCCAAGCGACTGGCTTTGAGCAATAAATTGCTCACGTACCTCCGAGCTTACTTGCGGTTCACGCGCTAGAAGCCATAAGTAGTCGGTGTTGTAACCCGAGACAAAGGCATAACTGTAGTCGTCCGCCAGCTCGAACACAGCGTAGGTGCCGTAGAAAGGACCAAAAAAAGAAACCTTGAGGTGCCCCACGTCCTGGGATCCCATCGGCTTAGCCACACCTTCAGCTTGGCGCCACTCCCCTTTCTGCGTGTTAAAACCCTTATTCAACACAGAAATTGAACCGTCCTCATTGAGGCCGTAGGTTGCCGTAACGCGCTCTAGGTTACGCTCAAAGCTGTGATCGAGACGGGCTATTTCATGCCATGTGCCGAGGTAGCGCTCAGAGTCAAAACCAACGACAGGCTCGACATCATCGGGCAGACCAGTACAACCCACGACCAACACAGCCATACAGGCAGTAACTATCCGTTTAAACATGGCGTGACCTTCCTTCACTTGAAGATTCAGTCGTCAGTATGACTGACAACTGAATCGATGTGGGGTTTATTGCCAAAGTCATTATACTGTATAAAAAAACAGTATAATGATATGTCTTACGCCGAGCTCCACTGTCTCAGTAACTACAGCTTCCTAAGAGGCGCATCGCACCCGTCCGAACTGGTGGAACAAGCGGTACATCTGGGTTATTCCGCCTTGGCGATCACAGACGAATGCTCTCTTGCAGGTGTTGTCAAAGCACATGTCGTCGCAAAAGAGCTCGATTTCAAACTCATCATTGGCAGTGAATTTAATGTCAGTGAAGGATTAAAACTTGTCGCTATTGCGCCATCACGGGCGGCTTACGGTGAATTATCGAACTTAATCAGCCGCTCGCGTCGACGTAGCGAAAAAGGACAGTATCTGACCCACCTGCGTGATATTTATTTTCACCTCAAGCGCTGCTTTATCATTTGGCTGCCAACGCACATTGACAAGGAAAAACACCACGCCGACATACTGTCACGTCGATTCGCTGATCGATTCTGGATTGGGGTTACGCAGCTCCTACACCACGACGACACCGCGCGCCTAGCCGAGTTACAGCAGATTGCCTCCGAGCTAAAGGCGCCGCTTATCGCCTGTGGCAGTGTAGAGATGCACTCTGCGAGCAGAAAGATGTTGCACGATGTCGTAACGGCCATACGCCACAACAGCTCGGTGCAGGAACTTGGGAAACGACGCTCGAGTAATAGTCAGCAACATCTCAGACGCCTCGATAAGCTGCTCCCACTCTACCCCCCTGAACTGATTGGCGAGACCTTGCGACTGGCACAGCAATGCCATTTCATTCTGGATGAGCTTCGGTATGAATACCCGGAAGAAGTGGTTCCGAACGGTCACTCGGCCAATAGCTATTTGCGCGAGTGTGTTTCAGAAGGCGCGAATAAACGATGGCCCAAAGGCATCCCAAGTGACATACACAAACGTATCGAGTACGAGCTCGAACTCATCACAGAACTCAACTATGAGTATTACTTCCTTACGGTTTATGACATTGTCAATTTCGCACGCCGGAGGGGCATCTTGTGCCAGGGTCGAGGCTCGGCAGCTAACTCGGTTGTCTGTTACTGCCTCCACATTACCGAAGTTTCACCCGAACATGTGTCACTGCTATTCGAACGCTTCATATCGCGGGAGCGCGATGAGCCACCTGATATTGATGTCGACTTCGAGCATGAGCGACGCGAAGAGGTCATTCAGTACATTTACGAAAAATATACCCGTCGGCGCGCCGCCCTAGCAGCAACGGTCATTACCTACCGCTCTCGCAGCGCCGTAAGAGACGTCGGTAAGGCTCTCGGAATGGACGCTGTCTTCGTAGAAGAGCTGGCTAAATCACTCGCGTGGTGGAATCGAGAACGTGAGCTCACCGCCAAATTCAAGGAACAAGGCATTCAGGCGAGTAACCAGCAGGCTGATCTTTTCTTGAAAATGACACAGCAAATCCTCGGATTTCCACGGCATTTATCCCAGCATGTTGGCGGCTTTGTCATTAGTCGTGGCCCTATTTCGAATTTGGTACCTATCGAAAATGCCAGCATGCCAAACCGAACAGTAATTCAGTGGGATAAAGAAGATATCGAAGCGTTGGGTTTACTGAAAGTAGATATCCTAGCGCTGGGGATGCTCTCGGCTATTCGTAAGACACTTGCCCTGATTCAACGAAATACACCCGCCATTCGAAGTATTCAGGACATCCCGAAAGACGACCAGGCTACTTTCCGCATGCTACAAACCGGGGACTCGTTGGGTGTTTTTCAGATTGAATCGAGGGCGCAGATGTCGATGCTCCCGCGGTTAAAACCGAGCTGTTTTTATGACCTTGTCATCGAAATTGCTATTGTTCGGCCGGGACCTATCCAGGGCGATATGGTGCATCCCTACCTTAGACGACGTGCCGGATTAGAACCCATTAGTTATCCAGATCCAGCAATTCAGTCCGTACTCAAAAGTACGCTCGGAGTACCGATTTTTCAGGAGCAAGTCATTCGACTAGCGATGGTGGCCGCCGGATTTAGTGGCGGAGAGGCCGACTCACTTAGGAGAGCTATCACCAACTGGGGGAAGAACAGCAAATTGCTGACATTCGAGAACAAGCTAAAAACAGGCATGTTGAATCGAGGGTATAGCGCAGAATTTGCGGACCAGCTCTTCAATCAAATTAAAGGCTTTGGTGGTTATGGGTTTCCAGAATCACACTCGGCTAGCTTCGCCTTGCTAGCCTATGTATCCGCGTGGTTTAAGCGCCATCACCCTGGCGCATTCTATGTCGGTCTGCTCAACAGCCAACCCATGGGGTTTTATACGCCCTCACAGCTCATTCAAGACGCAGAGCGACACGGTATTAGCTCGCTACCTGTAGACGTCAACGCGAGCGACTGGGACCACCAGTTACTGTCAACACCGCAGTCACGGCAGAACACCATTCGCTTAGGGTTGCGGTTGGTTAAGGGATTCAGTAAGCGCGGCGCAGACCAGCTGATAGATGCTCGGCGCACGGGGCTTTTCCAGTCGGTCATAGATCTCAAAAGACGTGCAAAGCTGGATAAGGACGATTTAGAGGCGCTATCTGCTGCCGATACTTTGTCATCACTCTCAGGACATCGCCACAAAACACATTGGGCTGTGATGGCCGTCAAAGAGGCCCAACCGTTACTGATTGATGAGCACTCATCTGCCGAGGATGGTGCTTTAGCCATTGCTCCTCCCTCGATGACGGAAAATGTTTTATTTGATTATCAAAGTACCGGCCTAACCCTGCGCGCACATCCCCTAGCGCTCTTACGGCAACAATCGCCATTCGATCAATGCTGGAAACAGTCCGAGCTCATCACGATGGGTAACCGCCGCTTTGTGAGAACGGCGGGACTTGTTACCTGCCGCCAACGACCGGGAACTGCTTCAGGTGTTGTATTTCTTACACTCGAAGATGAAACAGGAAACATCAATGTGGTGGTCTGGCCTGGTGTTCAAGAGCAGTTCAGAGCCGCACTGATGACCGCGCAACTCCTACTGATCAAGGGCACCGTCGAGTCACGTGATGGCGTTACACATGTTATTGCCAGCGCCCTATACGACCACAGTCATGCACTGAGTCATCTGGCAGTTAAGTCGAGGGACTTTCATTAGGAACTTTTATAAGGACTTTTATAGGGACTTTCATTAAAAGCTGCGTAAAAAGTCGGATAGACCAGCGTCAAACGCGAGACTCGCAGTGCGAAATCGTCCTAAGGACTGAGGCCTCAACCCTTTTTAGGGCGTATTCTGGGTAATCGACACCGTTACTGGCTGCCCTTCAACCCCCGCATACACTAATAAAATCATGCATTTTCATCGCCCATATTGGCGACACCATGCGGCTGATTCACTAATTCGGCAACGGCATGGCCCACTCGCGTAATGTGGGTTTTCCCGCTTTCGGTTCTCACTTGAATGATCCCTTGCAGAACGACACCTACGGTCATAAACGGATGCTCGTGGAGTGGGAATTGCCATACCTGCAGGAATTG
>CAJWEV010000041.1 GCA_913031575.1 uncultured Halieaceae bacterium
GTATCCAGCGCCTGCTGAATCTGCGACATCCGCGCTAATTCGGCATCCGATTCTGCGCCTAGCAGCTCCGCGTACGCTACTAGCAACCCACCTACCTCGTCGAGGCCGCCCGCCACCCAGTCGAAAACCCTTGCATCACCCTCTACTGGCAGCTCTTGCTCTAACCGGGCTAGCTTGGCCGTTGGATCCAGCCATCGCTCTCCGTCATCCAGCTGCTGTTCTCCTGTCAGCACTCGAAATAAGGTTGTTTTTCCGACGCCATTGCGGCCCAACAACCCCAGACGCTCTCCCTTCGCGATTGTGAGATCAAGGTTGTCGAGAATGACTTGAGTACCGAAATGCAGTTCAGCATTACTCAATCGCAAGAGCGTCATGATGTGTACTCCTTCACAAGACCGAGAGTGTACTTCAGTACCCGATTTGTCTGTCGATTTTGTTAAACTAGTACTGTCGTTTAGGGGGGCAAAATGACAACAGCAATTCACAACCACGATGACAGACTGATCGGCCGCTGGCTGACGCTTTGTGCCGTGACCATTTTCGGAATGATTTTACTCGGGGGTGTTACCCGCCTTACGGAGTCGGGCCTCTCTATGGTCGACTGGCGCCCCATCATGGGTGTGGTGCCGCCCTTATCGACTGATGATTGGTTTTATCTCTTTGATCAGTACAAGCTTTATCCCGAATATCAGCTGGTCAACCAAGGCATGACGCTGGCGGAGTTTAAGCAGATCTTTTGGTTCGAATATCTGCATCGCATGCTCGGTCGATTGATCGGTCTAATGTTCTTTGTTCCCCTAATGCTGTTTCTATGGATGGGCAAGGTACGAGCGTCACTCAAGCCCCACCTGTTCACACTGCTTTTTCTCGGTGGATGTCAGGGATTGATGGGTTGGTATATGGTTCAAAGCGGTTTGGTGGATCGTCCTGATGTGTCTCAGTACCGGTTAACAGCCCATTTGGGTCTTGCAATCGCAATTTACGCCTACATTGTCTGGCTGACTATTGGCTTATTCTCGCCCGAGAGGCAACATCGAGATGGTGCGCTCACTAGCGTTTTTGGCATTATTGGGCTCGTTTATCTGATGATTCTCAGTGGCGGTTTTGTAGCAGGAACCAATGCGGGACTGTCATTTCCGACCTGGCCATTGATGGGTGATAGTTTTATACCGCCCGCGCTTTATCGAGAAGGCGTGACCTCGGCTTTCGAGCAAGTTACGACCATCCACTTTAATCATCGTATGTTGGCTTACATTACAGGTGCCGTGCTGATTACTGCGGCAGTGCATGGCTTGCTGATATCTAAAGACCGGAGGCTGAAGCTGGCGAGTGTTCTAATGCTAATTGCTGTCTGCTTTCAAATCGTCTTGGGTATTTCCACTGTGTTGTCGTTCGTCAACCCTACTATTGCGGCAGGCCACCAGAGTGGAGCAGTGGTTCTGTTAACCACGGTTCTTTTTTGGGTTCATGTTTTCTCAACACAGGGTGCCGATTAAAAGCCCCTTGTTTTTTCAATCCGGTTACTGGAACTCTGTTTTGTCACTTTCCTGAGTTAGTATGTTCGAAAGATATTTGTGGTCTGGCATAGCGTACCTAACATAGCATTTGACTTATGAAAGCACTGGTTTGCTCGTCGCTAACTGATGATTTTGCTGGTATCCGTTTAGAGGATGTGGATTTGCCAAGGCCCGGCTATGGCGAGGTTCGCATTAGAGTTCGAGCCACCAGCCTAAATTATCCCGATATGTTGTTATGCCAAGGTAAATATCAACTTAAACTCGAACCGCCGTTTACTCCAGGTATGGACATCGCAGGCGAGATTGATGCGATAGGCGATGGCGTTGAGGGTTTTGTTGTTGGGGAGGCAGTTGCCGGAGGCATGCGCTTTGGCGGCCTGGCAGAGTATGCGGTCGTCAGCACGGAAGGTCTTCAAAAAAAGCCTAGTCATCTGAGTTTTGCTGAGGCCGCTGCCTATCAAGTAGCTTATTTGACGGCCTATGTGGCGTTAGTGCGACGCGGAAATTTACAGGAGGGGGAGACGCTACTCGTGCATGGCGCAAGCGGTGGTGTCGGTATGGCGGCGGTAGATGTTGGTAAGTTATTGGGCGCCACGGTCATTGCGACGGGTGGAAGTGATGCCAAGCTTGAGCGCGTTTTTACATACGGTGCAGACCACGTCATCAACACCGAGGGTGGATTTCGCGACCAGGTCAGAGCGCTAACCGATGGGCGGGGTGCCGATGTGATCTACGATCCGGTCGGCGGTGATATCTTTGATGAAAGCACGCGCTGCATCAATTTTGATGGTCGACTATTGATTATCGGATTTGCTAGTGATCGGATTGCTTCAGTCCCGACCAACATTCCTCTCATCAAGGGCTTCTCTGTTATGGGCGTAAGGGCAGGTGAATACGGTCGCCAGTTCCCTCAGAAGGGCGCCGAAAATTTGCAAACTATTTGGGATTGGGTGCGTGAAGGGCAAACGAGGCCTCACGTGCACGGCGAATTGCCGCTTTCCAAATCGGTCGATGGTTTTCGCATGCTTCAACGGCGAGAGGTGATAGGAAAACTAGTGATTTGTCCTGACCGTTAGCGCTACAGCGGCGTGTAGGTTTGCTTTGCAAATATTGAGCAACCTCATTTTGGCCATACATACTTTCCCATCTCCACTGTGCGTCCACGAACGGCAACTCCTTCTTTTATGAGGCGATCACTGGCGATATCGCAGCGCGGGCAGGTGATGACTCCGTTGTGTCCAAGCACACGATGCCAGGGAATGGATGTGTCGACAGGCAGTTGTGAGAGTACTCGTCCCACCCAGCGAGCCCTTCTCGGGAAGCCTGCGGCCTCTGCGATTCTTCCAAACGACGAGACGCGTCCTATTGGAATGCTGTTGACCGTGAGTAAAAGTCGGTCCCGCGCCTCCTGATCCGAATCAGTCGGCAATGCGAACTCTTCCGACCGAATTTGAGTTACCGCAGGCCATGATAAGTAGCGCAGGTTGTTTTCACGCCTGCTTTTACATCGTAATTTGGGCCAAACGGAGTGGGTCCGGCATGCGACAGACCCACCCAAAGCAATGGAAATTCCGCCAGTTGTTGCATTGTTAGACTCTAAGCAAGGTGCAGATCTTATTGCCTGATGGGTCCCTTAGATAAGCAAGGTGGATAGGTCCCATTTCGCCATCGCGAACACCGGGTGGATCTTCACAATCCGTTCCACCGGTCGCCAAGCCGACTTCATGCCAGGCTTCAGACGCTTCCACACTCGGCGATGCAAATCCAATTGTTCCACCGTTGGCTGCTGTCGCCGGGTTGCCATCGATGGGCGTTGAGAGCGCAAAAATACCCGTATCCGTGATGTAGAACACGCGGCCTTTTGGGTCCATTACGCCGGGCCCGTAGCCCAATGCACCCATGGTCGCGTCATAGAATTTTCTTGAAGCTTCGATATCTGAAGCGCCTAACATGATGTGGCTGAACATTAAGAGAGGTCCTTGTTTTGATGTCTAGTTCAAGGCTACTGAAGGTCACCTAGGCTTGTCGAGCGCTCATTGATTCTTTGTGCTCTTCACTGCGCTTTCGTCGAATTACTGGCATGCAGATTTGAGAACTTCTCAATCGGTCGGGATCTCCATTAATATCTTGCCGTGCAACCGCTTTGGGGCAGATGTCTCCTCGAATTAATGGATGCTCCTTTTCAACACGTATATGGAGCACTGCTCGCACCTCCACAAGGCTCGACGCAAGACAAGCGAGAAAGCTGGATGAAAATCTCCCGTATTTTGGCGCTAAAAAGCCCTTATTTACGCCAACTATAACTTTTGTTCAGAGTTGAGTGGCACTATCAGTTGAATGGCTGGTAGAGGCTTTGCTGAGGGTCCGTGAACCACTTCGGACCTTGTTTGGTCATGAAAAAGTGGTCCTCCAGTCGGATGCCGAATTTGCCGGGAATCACTATCATGGGTTCATTCGAGAAACACATGCCCTCGGCGAGTAGCGTGTCATCTCCTCGAACAAGGTATGGGCCTTCATGAATATCAAGGCCAATCCCGTGTCCCGTTCTATGAGGCAATCCCGGCAGTTGATAGTCGGGACCCAAACCGTGACGCTCGAGCACGACCCGCGCAGCTGCGTCGACAGCGCCACAGGGACTTCCCAATTGTGCTGCATCTAATGCTGCTGCTTGCGCTTCTTTCTCCAGTTCCCAGAGAGCTTCAACCTTTGAATCCTGCTTATCCAACGCGTAGGTCCGCGTGATATCCGAGTGGTAGCCACCCACGGTACACCCGGTATCGATCAGGATGAGTTCGCCCTTCTGCAGTACCGGATCGCCCGGAACGCCGTGAGGGTGAGACGTACCTTCTCCAAATTGCACAGCACAGAAAAAACTGCCGTTATCGGCGCCACCTACTCGATGCAACTGGTCGATTTTGGCGATGACCTCGCTCTTACGTAGCCCAGGATGTATCCACTCGAAGGTCTGTTGGTGTACTTGCAAGGTCAGGGACTTAGCTGCCTGTAGTAGTGCAAGTTCCGTGACGGACTTTTTCCCTCTAAGGGATTGGAATAGATCGCCAGCCGATGTAAGTATCGACTGTGTTGCCTTCGAGAGCGCATGACCCTGTCCAAACGAGCAGTTTGGATCTATACCGATTCTTGACAAAGAGCCCTCGTCCAAAATTTTTGCGACGGCTTGTCTCGGGTCTTCGTGTTCCTCCCACCAAACACAGTCAGCGGGCGATGAAAGGGCTGCCAGTAGTGCCGTGTCCTCAAACTTAGGGCAAACAAATGTAACCGTATTGCCAGAAATGACAGCACAGACCAACCGCTCGGTTTCGCGCCATGTCAGCCCGAAAAAATAGTGCATATTGGCGCCCGGCGTGATGATGACTGCGTCAAGCTCATGTGAGGCCATACTCGCTTGCAATCGTGCCAAACGCGACTGCCGCTCATCTGCGGTGATGGGTTTCACTTTATCGATCATTGACATAAAAAGTGGTGTCCTGTGTTCGCCCGTAGCGCTCTATTACCTTTAATCTACTCGGAGATGCTACTCCGAAAAACGTTCTGCAGTTACGGCACGCATAGATAATATGGCGCTGGTAGAGGTCTTTGACCCATCTGTCTGTAAGGAATACGTTATCAGCACTTAATGTGACTCATACGCCGTCTTAGCTGACCTCGGAGACCGTCTCTTTGAGTTTTGTACAGAGCTCGTCTATTTCGTTGGACTCTATGACGAACGGAAGTCCAAGTTGAATGGTATCGCCGCCATACCGCACGTAATATCCTTTTTCCCACATTCGCATAGCGACCTCAAAGGGTCTCAGCGTCGGATTGTTGTCTTTGGCGGCGAGCGTCAAGGCTGCGGCAAATCCATAGTTTCGGATGTCAGTGACGTGAGGGACACCTTTTAGCTCGTGTATACCCTCCTCGAGAACATGCGCCTTACTTGCCACTGACGTATGGGAATTCTCCTCCTCAAGGAGGTCGAGGGTTGTAAGAGCGGCGGCACAAGCCACAGGGTGCGCGGAATAGGTATACCCATGAAAAAATTCCAGCAGGTGGTCAGGTGCGTCTTGTTGCATGAATGTGTCGTAGATGAACTTATCTGCAACCACGGCACCCATTGGAACTGCACCGTTTGTGATCTGTTTGGCCACATTCAAGATGTCGGGAATTACGCCAAATGCGTCGGCACCCGTGCGCGCACCGCAACGGCCAAACGCGGTAATCACCTCATCAAAAATCAGAAGGATTTCATTCTGCGTGCAAATCTCTCTGAGTCGGTTCAGATAGCCTTTTGGTGGAGGAATAACGCCCGCGGATCCAGCCATAGGCTCTACAATAACGGCTGCGATGTTGCTGGCGTCGTGAAGTTCAATGAGCTCCAATAATTGGTCGGCTAGGTGTACACCATACTGTGGCTGACCTTGCTGAAATCTGTTTTCGGGCAGCATGGTGTGGGACAGGTGGTCCGCATCAATACTCTCACCAAACATTTTTCTGTTCGCGGAGATTCCTCCAACGCCAATACCACCGAAGTTAACCCCATGGTAACCCTTAAGGCGACCAATGAACTTTGTCTTGCTTGGCTTACCTTTAAGTCGCCAGTAGGCTCGCGCCATTTTCAAAGATGTATCCGCTGATTCGGATCCGGATCCGGTAAAAAATACGTAGTCCAGAGATCCAGGCATCCAATTTCTCAGCCGCTCTGCTAACTGAAACGACTTTGGTTGTCCGAACTGGAATGCAGGGGAGTAGTCCAATGTTCGCAGTTGCGTATTAACGGCGTCTGCTATTTCGGTGCGGTTGTGCCCTAAACCACAAGTCCACAGGCCAGATAGGCCGTCCATACATCGTCGCCCTTTTGAGTCGATGTAATAAATACCATCGGCTCCAACGATAATGCGGGGGTCTCGCTTAAATTGCCTGTTTCCTGAGTAGGGCATCCAGTGAGCATCCAGTCCCTCTGGACTGATCTCATTGCCGTTTTTGAGCGTGGTTGGGCGGATAACTTTTGACACTAATGAACCTTTGCGCTGCTGGAAGACGAGTCACCTTATTTTTCCTCAAGTCACCATAATGTCTTCTCAACGTATAGGTTGTGACAGAGCTTTTTCTGGTATTCGCTAGTCTTCGGGGTATGAAATTTGATTAGATCTTAGGCATGACCATCTTGAAGTATGACGCAGTAATCATTGGGGCCGGCCACAATGGGTTGACCGCCGCTAATTACTTGGCTCGTGCCGGTATGAATGTCTGCGTGCTCGAGCAGCGTGCCGTCATTGGCGGCGCGGCGCTTACCGAGGAATTTCATCCCGGATATCGCAACTCAACTTTCTCTTACGTCGTCAGCCTTCTACGTCCTGAAGTGGTCCGTGATCTCGAGCTAGAGAAGTACGGCTATGAGCCCATACTTCTTCAAAACGCGCTGTACTTAGATAGTGCGGGAGGTTCGCTGCTACTCACAGGTGATGAGTCGGCTGATCGGGCGGAGTTTAAGAAGTTTTCCTCAGTTGATTATGACAACTATCTCCGGTTTGAGGAGACAATTGAGGTGGTTGGCGATCTGCTGTCTAAACAGTGGTTGAAGGAACCACCACGCCTTGCTAAGACGGGAATAAGCGATATCGCTTCACTCGGTCGTCTCGGCATCGATGTCTTTAAACTGGACGAACAGATGCGTTGGCGTTTACTCCAGTTTTTCCTTGGGGCACCTGAGAGCATCATTGATCGCTGGTTTGATAGTGACAAGGTTAAATCGATGGTGGCAGCTCATATCATGCCCGCCAATTACGCGCCTCTAAACCAACCTGGCGCTAGTCTTGCCATGCTCCACCACGCGGTTGGAGAAATTTCTGGGCATAAAGGGGCCTGGGGAATCGTCAAAGGTGGGATGGGGTCGATAACGCAGGCGATGGCAAAGTCGGCGGAGAGTAAGGGCGTCGTTATACGAACTCAGGCTGCAGTATCGAGAGTTTTAGTAAAAAACGGTGCTGTGGAAGGTGTCTTGCTGGAGACGGGCGAGAGGATTTACTCCGAGGTTATAGCGGCAAATACTGACCCAAAACGTACGCTGCTTACGCTCTTGGGTAAGGATTATTTACCCCAAGATACTGTGCGCGATTTGGCGGGATTTCGACAGGAGTCGGCGTCCTTGCGCATCAATCTTGCACTTTCTGGGTTGCCTGAGTTTGCCGCTATACCAGGCAGTGATATCGGATCGCACCATAGGTCGACCATGGTGATGATTGAGAGTGCTCAGCATTTGAACGACGCCTACAGCAGTGCGCGCTCGGGTAAGCCCGCCAGTCCACCCATCATTGAGGCAATTATTCCGAGTGTTCTTGACCCTGATTTGGTGGACGAGCAAGGGCACCACGTTATGAGTTTGCTGTGCAAATACATGCCTTATGACTTAGCCGATGGCGCTCAGTGGGATGCGATCAAAGACGAAGTTGTCAAAAACACATTGGATTACCTTGCGCAATTTATCCCAAATCTTAGGGATATTCTGGTTGCTCACACGTGTTACACGCCGCTCGATCTGGAGCGGACTCTTGGCATGACGCGAGGTGATATTTGTCATGGCCGCTTGGAACCGGATCAGCTTTGGTCCATGAGACCCACCCCCGAGTTGGCGCAATACAGCACACCGGTGACCGGCTTGTATTTATGTGGCTCGGGATCGCACCCGGGAGGGGGAGTCACCGGTGCGCCCGGGTACAATGCGGCGCGCCGCATCCTAAAGGACCGTCGTCGAGTATGAGTGATGAGAAAAAGGAAGTGCACCCCCGAAAAGATGGCATTAGTCGTCGCGACTTCGTTCACGGGCTTACAGCCGCAGGAATTATTGCTTCCCTCCCTGAGCAATCAATGGCGGATCTACCGGCTTCACCTCGCCTAAGTGCCACCGAGTATCCACCGGCCAAAACAGGGCTGCGGGGTAACCATGATGGCTCCTGGGAGGTCGCCCACAGTCTGGTCAGATCTCCAGAGCACTTCAAAGCGGGGCAAGGTGCGCGTGACAAAGAGAGTTATGACTTACTGGTTGTGGGTGGTGGGATCAGCGGACTGGCAGCCGCCTATTTCTACAAGAAGTCCCAGCCCGATGCGCGAATCCTTATTCTCGAGAATCATGACGACTTTGGAGGGCATGCCAAAAGAAACGAGTTTTCCGTTGCTGGCAAGCAGCTTGTTGGGTACGGAGGCTCGCAAACTATGGAGGAGCCAAGCGATTACTCGCAAGTCGTAAAGGACCTGCTGAACGATATTGGTGTGAGGCCTGAAGAGTTTTATCAAGCCTATGATCAAACGTTCTATAAAGAGCACGATTTGGGCGGCGGTGTTTTTTTTAATCGCGGGGATTGGGGGCGAAGCGCCATGGTTAAGTTAGATGTTGGAGGCCTTAGCGACTATATGCCCCTGGCGCCAACCTCGCTGTCAGTCGCTGATGCCGTGATGGATATGCCTCTATCTGCGCCAGCAAAATCAGAATTTATTCGTCTGATGACTGAGACACGAGATTGTATGCCCGAGATACCGGTTGCCGATAAGCGATGGTATCTATCAACCATTAGTTACAAGACGTTCCTTGAGCGTCATCTGGGAATAAAGGAGGCTGAAGTTTTCCGAGTCCTAGAAGACCTCGCATCCGACACGGGTATGAGTATTGCCAATGTGACGGCCTCTGCTGCAATTTTCTATTCCGTCCTGCCCGGTTATAACGCGACAGGGTTGCCGCCTGATCATGAAGAGTATGAGCCTTATATTCATCACTTTCCCGACGGTAACGCAACGGTCGCACGACTGCTGGTGAGTTCACTCATTCCTGCGTTCGCCTCTCCTACTGATGGGGAGGGTATGGTAGGCGTGCACGGTAATTATGCTGGGCTTGATCAAGCAGATAACGATGTTTGCTTAAGGCTGGGCAGCACCGCAGTAAACGTCGCCCACAAAGGAGATCCGGGCACTGCGCGAGAAGTAGAGGTCACGTATGTAAAAGATTCATATCAGTACATAGCGACGGCCAAGAAAGTTGTTCTCGCTTGTTATCACTCGATCATTCCGGCGATCTGTCCGAGCTTACCCTCGACACAGAAAACCGCTCTAGCGTCTCAAGTTAAAACGCCGATCTTGTATACGAACGTGGCGCTGACGAATTGGCGCGCCTGGAAAGAGATGGGTATAGGAGCTTTTGTAGCCCCAGGGTCATACCACGTGAATGCGATGATTGATTTCCCAGTTAGTATGGGTGACTACCAATTCGCCCAGTCACCTGATGACCCTATCGTTATTCACATGGAGAAATTCCCTCATGGGAGGGCTCCGGGATTGTCTAAACGTGATCGATTGAGGCAGGGACGAAGAAACTTATTGGCGACGCCCTTTTCGGAAATCGAGCATCAAATAAAGCTGCAGCTTGGAGAAGCATTGGCCCCTGGTGGCTTTGATATTGCCCGAGATATCGCAGGAATCACTGTAAATCGTTGGGCTCACGGTTATTCCTACTACTACGATGAGTTGGTGGAGGACCTCTACGATGACTGGGGCGATCCTCGATATCCTCATGTGCAGGCGCGCCAATTATTTGGTCAAATAGCCATAGCTAACTCAGATGCAGATGCGAATGCCATGTTACAAGCCGCAATTGAGCAGGGTTATCGCGCGGTGCAGGAACTCCTTGCCTAAGGAATGCGAACCGGATTGATCCTGATTTAGTGGGCTTACTTACTCAAAGCAGCGCTAACTTCCCGCTAGCCAAAATAGGCCATACTGGCTGTGTTGATTATCAACTGCTTTGATTAATCGCTGTCTTCATTAAAAGCACGTTGATATCGGCGCTTAATAGTTATGAAAGCGACGGTCCCCAGTGGAATGAAGAGAATAGCAGGCCCAAACGCTATCCAGGGCTCAATTAGCGTCCAGTTGATTGTGTCGTCGGGTCGTATTGTACTGGTCCCTCGTTGATAAGGTTTGACGTACATGAGTAGCGTGATGAAGGGCATTGTGATGCCATAGACAATCAATAGGCGCGCCGCGATGAGTGTGTGACGGGTCTGCCCTGGGTCGCAATCCTCCTCTGGAACATGGTGTAACTTTGACAGGTACGTCATTTCTTTTTGCGAGGGGTTGCCTTTCCTCGAGATGACAAAGATCACTAACAAACCAGTGCACACACCTAGTAACGCAGGCTCTAAATAGCTGGGCAGTGAAATTAGGCCCGCATAATCCAGTGAGGCAGGAATAATATTGCCCAATAGCCCAGTGCCCATACCCCAGAAGGCAGCATTCGCGGTAATACGTTTACTCCAGACGCTCATTAGTGCGACCGGTCCCCAGCTCGACGCAAAAACCGTTCCTATGAACAACATAATCCAAAAAACATTTGGTGGCAGAGCGATACTCAGGGCCAGAACAGCTAGGCTGATAACCCCTGTAAGCACCCGGGTTAGTGATAGTCCCGTGGTGGTCTTGTCAGATCGCAAATCGTTACTGAGGCTGAAACCAACGAGTGATAAGAATGTTGAGGCCGAGGAGAGGGCTGCCGCGAAGATGCCCGCGAGTAGTAGAGCACCCAGCAACTCAGGCACTACGTTTTGTGCTGCCCACAGCATCACGGTTTCGGA
Source organism: uncultured Halieaceae bacterium (assembly GCA_913031575.1). GTDB lineage: Bacteria > Pseudomonadota > Gammaproteobacteria > Pseudomonadales > Halieaceae > Luminiphilus. The sequence continues at coordinate 11,135 of CAJWEV010000041.1, forward strand.
GGGATCAATGTCATACTTGGCGAGATTAATGAACCCACCCGCACCATAAATAAGTATTTGAAGGAAAATGACAGCGAAGCAGGCGTAAATGGAGGCTCGAATGACGACATGTTCATTCTTTGCCATTAAATGCCGACTGGACTGCCATGGACTCACGGCATAAACAATACTCCACGCGATATCAATAATGACTAGCCAAATAAGGAAATCGACCGCAGTCGGCCACGGGGTGTCCGGTCCAATAGTCCCATGCCATGCAGTCAAGTCTGGTTTAATGTCCTGACGGGTGAGTTCTTCGATCGTGAACTGGAAGCCGCCGAAAGAATTAACAAGGTAAGCGACGAAAACAATAGTGGTGGCAGAAAAAAATAAGAACATCAGTGTGTCGCTTACGATAACGCCCTTAGAGCCGGCGTATAGCGTGAAACTACTGTAGCTGAGCCAGGCGAGTACCACCGCAATTGGGTAGCTCACACCCGTCAAATCGGCGAGTAAAAGAGCGGCGCCTTGTGTCACCACGAGTAAATAGCCGCCCAGGCCTAATACGATCGTTAAGCCTGCGAGTTGCTGCACACGCCGACTATCGAACCGTTCACCGAAGTAGGCGGCGACAGTGGGTGCATTACTTCTTCGAAGAAACGTGCCAAAAAAAAGCGCACCATAGACATAGCCAGTGACAGCTATACCGGGGAGCAGCAGGTAAGGACCCAACTGACCGTCGTATGTGAATCCAGCCTCTCCCAAAAAAATGGAAGTACTGAAAACACTGGCTACGAGCGTGCCAACAATGAGCAAGGTCGGCGCGTTGCGTCCAGCGACGAAATAATCGTCTACGTTTTTTACTTTTTTGCCCATCCAGCCGCCAATTGCGATAAATGTAATGACGCTCAAGGCAATGGTTAGGGTAAAAATATTCATCGATCGCGCAGTATTTCTCTGGCGGCGTTGTGCCCGGGGAGTCCACTGACGCCACCGCCTGGATGCGCGCCAGAGCCACACAGATAAACGCCTTTTATTGGCATTCGATGATCTGCCAAGCCTGGAATGGGCCGCATAGCATGGAATTGATCCAGGTGGAGTGCGCCATGAAAGATGTCGCCACCGACCATATTCAAATCGCGTTCAATGTCCAATGGCGTCTTTATTTGTCGCCCCACAATGGCGCTTTTGAAGTTCGGTGCGTGTTCGTCAATAGCTGAAATGACAGTATCAGCGACCGACTCTTTAATCGTGTCCCAGTTTTCGTCATTCGGGAGATAGCGTTGAAAGTGTTGGCAGAAAAGGCTGGCAACATGCCCGCCTTTTGGAGTGAGAGTGGGATCTTGCGTCGACGGGATTTGCATAGAGATGATCGGTTTGCGAGTCCAGCCGTCGTGTTTTGCCTCTCTGTATGCGTGTTGCATGTAGCTCAGTGAGGGGCATAACTCTATCGCGCCCTTAAAATGGAAATCATCATCGGGTCTCAGGCTCGAAAACTTGGGCAATTCGGACAGAGCGACATTCATGCGGAAAGTGGCTGAATGACTGCGGTAGGCATCTATTCGTCGATTATCATCGTCAGTCAGACCCTGTCTTTCCATCAGTTTGGTCAGAAGTATTTGCGGATGAATGTTAGCGCTGACAATGGGGGCGAAATACTCCCGTCCGTCTTGCGTGACCACGCCACGTGCCGAGCCTTTATCTGAAATAATTCGCGCAACAGGAGCACCTGTTTCAATGATGACTCCTCGGCTTATAGCAGAGCGCGCAATAGCGTCGGAGATAGCGCCCATCCCCCCTCGCGCGATACCCCAAGCACCCTCGCGGCCCTTCACCTCGCCGAAAGCGTGATGCAGCAGAACGTATGCAGTGCCTTGCTGATAGGGGTCTGCAAAGTTACCAATGACGCCCTCAAAGCCCAGTAGGCCCTTTAATGCGTCACCCTCAAACCACGCATCAAGATAGTCGCCGAGTGACTTGGTCATGAGCTCTGTTAAGACAATTCGGTGTTGACGATCTAACTGGTGCAACTGGCGACCGCTTTGCAAAAATGGCAGAAGCGAGCGCCACCCCCCTCCAAAATTGGGTGGTGCTTTTATTGCAAGACTTCTAAGTGCTCGCGCAACAACGGCAATTTGGTCCTCAAACTGCTCGATTCTTTGTGCATCTCTTTTTGAAAATCGGGCGATTTCTTTTTTAGCTTGCTCACTGTCTCGCGTAAGCTGCATGTGATCGTTGGGAAGTAAGCTTAACGAGCCTGCGGGTCGCTCGAGTATCTCAAGTCCATGAGCTTCGAGGTCTAAGTCGGCAATTACCTTAGGGTGAAGCAAGCTGACTGAATATGAGTAGACTGAATTGCGGAACCCGGGATGGAATTCCTCGGTTACTGCAGCACCACCTATACAGTCCCTTGCTTCGAGCACTCGAACACTTAATCCCGCTTTGGCGAGATAGGTGGCGCATACCAGACCGTTATGGCCGGCACCAATGATAATAACGTCGGTGGACGAGTTACTCTTCATAGCTTAGACACTGCGACACTCCGGATTGAGTGTAGCTTATATCGCCCTGCAACTATCCCGCCTTATGGGCTAGGAAGCGACTTAAAGCGATCTTCGCGGACACTCATTTTGTTAAACAAAAAGGACCACAAAAAAAGGTCCGGCTTTTTAACGAGATCGCTTTGTAAATAGGAGAGTGTTACATGCCAGAAATAGCCATTCAGAAACAACCAGCAGCATTAGCTAATCTTGAGGTCTGCGAGTCTTTTGGAGAGCCCGTTGGTGACGCCTCGCTCCAAACCGCAGCAGGGTTCTATGAGGGTAAGAGTTACGACGGTGATTTTTATACTGGTACGTGGGAGTGCGAACCGGGTGTTATGGCGTTAGATCTTGATTTAACCGAGTTCTGTCATTTGCTGGAGGGGCATTGGAGGATTACCTCAGATACAGGCGTTGTCACTGAACTTCGACCTGGCGATAGCTGGGTGTTCCCTCGGGGGTTTAAGGGTACATCAGAAGTGTTGGAGCGGGTTCGAAAGGTCTACTTCATGATGGTGCCCGAGGAACACTAGCTCGTTGCGCCTAGGCTTGTCGGTTGTTGACCGATTGCTTCGTTTACTTTTAGCTGAATTTTCATAGAGTATGAAGGCAGTCGACGTAGAGGGGGGTACAGTGGAGCCTCGGTGTTTTGCTGACAGGGCTTTGAGATCTGCATTCATCTTCGGTCTCTCAGCTCAATTTGTAGTGGCGTCTCCAGACACCATCGTCGTCAATGGTGCGATTTACACGGTTGATGAGTCACAGTCATGGATCGAAGCATTTGCGATTACTGATGGCGTGATATCTGAGGTTGGCACAAGCCAAGAGATCGAGGTACTTGCTGGTCAAGCTACGCATGTCATAGACCTCGAAGGGCGCTTTGCAATGCCCGGCTTTCATGATGCGCACATACACCCTATGGAAGGCATCAGTCTCAATTCATTTATGGGTTGCGACTTGATGCCGATCATAGCCACCGATCCTGATCCAGAGACCTGGGTAGAGCCCCTGAAAAAGTGTAATGAGATCACTTTTCCTCATGATTGGGTTCTAGGGGGTGGACACGACAATAGTTCCTTACTGGCGCTTGATCGTCATCCCAAGGCACTTCTCGATGATGCCTTTCCTGACAAGCCGGCCGCATTCATGGAAAAGAGTTCCCACTCCATGTGGGTGAATTCCCTGGCTCTTTCGCGACTCGGGATAAATGCGGAATCTGAGCACCCGCAAGGCGGGAAAATTTTTAAAGATCCCGAGTCACGAGAGCCAATAGGGGTTTTGTCTGATAGTGCGGGCGATGAACTTATGCATATTGCCCTTGCAAAAAATCCGAAATTACAAGAGGCGCGGTTTCGCGCAGTTGTTGAGTCTCAGACATTAATGTCTAGTTACGGCATCACTTCTGCTGTAAATGCTCGTTTGTATTGGCTGCGAGGTAATTTGATTCCCTGGCAGCTGGCGGCAGATGAAGGCTTGCTAACCGTTCGAAACATTATGTCTTTGTGGGCTTACCCGCACCTTGACGATGACTATCAGCTCGCACAGCTGGAGAAGATGTTCAGTGATGACTCGAGCTCTATGCTACGAGTAAATAAAGTAAAGTTTTACTCGGATGGCGTTCCGGAGCTGAATTCTGCAGCGGTTAGCCAACCCTATGGGTACCTCGTGCATTCGGACGCGGAGCCGCTGGGCGGAAATTATTTCACTCAGGAACGCATGGCTCGTTATATTTCGGATCTGCACCCAGTCGGTTTTGGTGCGCTGATTCATGCCATTGGCGACCGGGGCACCCATGAGGCGTTGAACGCTATCGAACTTGCGCAACGGGCAAACAATGATCTGGG
>CAJWEV010000042.1 GCA_913031575.1 uncultured Halieaceae bacterium
AGGATATAACCCCAGATACCCATCGCATCGCTACCACCAATGGGGATCGTTAATGCTTTTTCCCCCTTGGCTGCCCATTGCTTCTCGGACTCGGCCAGATGAACTGTCATTTCATCGCCCGTGGTACGGCGCGATACATAGGTAATCTCAGCGTTTAGCATTTTACTGAGCAGGTAATTGCCGCTGAGTTCTTGCTCCTCTCCCCTCAGTATTAGTTCGCACTTGAGACCTAACTGCGCGGCAACCGCGGCGGTTGCCCGGCAGTGATTGCTCTGTAAGGCACCGGCGGTCACCAATACGGTGCAGTCGGTATTAAGCGCCGCCGCAGCAAGGAACTCTAGCTTTCTCACTTTGTTACCCGTCAGCAGCGAACCCGTGAGGTCATCCCGCTTGCACCAGATCCGACGGCCTTGCCCCCATCGCTCAGACGCCCGGCTAAGCAGGTGAAACGGCGATGGGAGAACCGCCAAGGGCTCTCTAGGAGGGTAACGAACGATAGTATTAAGCCCCAAGTGTTTTGATCGTGCCCTTTGGCAACGTTGCGGTGACGTGTGTTCGCTGGAACTTCAAGTCGACCTTGTCTGAGACATTGACGACAACGTAAAGGTCAGACAAGTCCACAATCTTACCCATCAAGCCAGAACTCATAAGCACCTCATCACCCTTACCGAGTGAGTTAACCAGTTCCGCGTGCTCTTTTTGGCGCTTTCTTTGAGGCCTGATCGTCGTGAAATACATAAAAACCAGCAGACCAATCATCAGAATGGGCAAGAACCACTCGCCTCCCGCTGGGGGTTGGTTCGCTGCTTGTGCATGCGCTTGACTTATAAACATATCTTAAACCTTATATAAAACAGTAAGTTAAGTGATTTATGGGTATGAAATTCTATAAATTGAAATCGATGGTAACAGGCGCGTGATCAGAGAAACGCTCGTCACGATAGATGGCGAAATTTGTCGCCGTCCCCGACAAACCAGGTGACACGAGCATATAGTCCAGTCGCCACCCCGTATTGTTGGCCCACGCTTGCCCGCGATTGGACCACCACGTGTACAAATCGGGCTCTGTGGTCATCTGCCGAAAAACATCAACCCAACCCTGTTCCTCGTAAAGTCCATTGAGCCATTTACGCTCATGCGGCATAAAGCCCGAGTTTTTCTGGTTGCTCCGCCAATTTTTCAGATCGATATTCTGGTAACACGTGTTCCAGTCAGCGCAGATGATAAACTCTCTGTTTTCCTTCAAAAGCTCTGACATATGGGGCGTGAAGCGCTCCATAAAGACATCTTTTCTTGCTTGAGCGTCATCATTACTCGAGCCCGATGGGACGTAGAGGGATATGACGCTGATTCCATCGAAGTCAGCTCGCAAATAGCGCCCCTCAGAATCGACTGGCTCCCAACCTACTGTCACTTCGATCGCCGACGGCTTTTGCTTAGCGTAAAGCGCTGTGCCGCTGTAACCCTTTCGCTCGGCATCGTTGTAATAGCAGTGATAGCCGTCAGGCCGAAATGCTTCATCGATCAACTGGTGTTCCTGTGCCTTAGTCTCTTGAATACACACCACATCGGCGTTCTGTTCCGCCAGCCACTCGAAAAACCCTTTACGCTGCGCGGCTCGAATGCCGTTGGTATTGCACGTAATCACTCTAAACACGTTGTTCAGTCCTGTTTGATACCCTGCACCATCGATTGGGCGCCCTTAATGAAGTCTTTCGTCTCTTTCGAGTCTTCTTTCCCATCACGAAGCAAACGCATATCAACCGGAACCGTGATTCCTTTCTCCGCCGCAGGACGGACCTTAATAGCATTGTGCCAGCGCTGAAGATGCTCGAGACCCTCGATTTCGATACCGCTCCAGCGATACGTGCGCACCCACGCCCAATTCGCCATATCGGCAATACTGTAGTCACCAGCGAGGTATTCTGTATTGCTCAACTGCGTATTCAATACCTCAAACAAGCGGCGGCCCTCACTTTGATAGCGATCAATGGCTGGTTGTATCTTCTCCGGAAAATAACGGTAGAAAACGTTTGCCTGACCCATCATCGGGCCCACACCGCCCATTTGAAACATCAACCACTGAATTACCCGAGACCGACCGACGATATCGGTAGGAAGGAATTGACCGGACTTCTCGGCCAGGTGAATCATGATTGCCCCCGACTCAAAGATTGAAAGATCGTGGTCCCGATCGTAAATGGCAGGAATACGCCCATTCGGGGAGTGCGTTAAAAATGGCTCCTGCTTCTGCTCACCCGACCTCAGATCGATCGTGTGTACTTCGTAATCGAGTCCCATCTCCTCCAGCGCAATCGATACCTTGTGACCGTTGGGCGTTGGTGATGTGTAAAGATCGATCATAGACCCAGCTCAGTGATCGTGTTTAGCACCACTTCGTGGTGGTCCTTAGTCTTAAACTTGTCAAGAATCCCTCGAAGGTTACCTTTTTTGTCGATCACGTAGCTGGTTCTCAAAATCCCGTCGAACTCTCGCCCCATGAACTTCTTGGGACCCCAGGCACCATAAGCATCGGCCACGACATGATCTTCATCGCTGAGTAGCTGGAAATTGAGCGCGTCGCGCTCTACAAACTTGGCTAAACGCTTTACTGGATCCGGACTGATGCCCAACACGACAACATCATATCCGTCGAGCTCTGCTGCGATATCACGCAGCCCCTGTGCTTGAACTGTGCACCCGGGTGTCATTGCCTTGGGGTAGAAATAGACCAATACATTTTTCTTGCCCTTGAAATCGCTCAGTGAGACCTCAGCGCCGTTATTGTCCTCAAGCGTAAAGCCCGGTGCGAGTGATCCTTTGGTTGGAAGTGACATAACAAATCCTCTGATTATCGTTCGGTTAAAAGTAGAGGTGCGAAAAACCTAATCTTGTGGCTTACCCGGCGCGACGTTTTTGATACTGGATCGTGCTGTTACGCACCGGAAAATCCTGCGTTTTTCGGTCCTCAAAAAACTCTCTGAGCATCTCTATGACAACGGGGAACGCAAGCTCGTCCCAAGGAATATCAGCCTCGGAACAGAGCTGACTCTCAAGACTCTCAGAGCCTGCACCAAACTTTCCATCCAGCACCTCACAGCGGTAAAAGACATATACCTGACTAATGTGAGGGACATCGAATATGCGATAGAGGGCCATGTCGACAGCGCGCGCCTCAGCTTCTTCCCACATTTCACGCGCAGCGCCCTCAGCCGTTGTCTCCCGGTTCTCCATAAATCCTGCAGGTAACGTCCATTTGCCATAGCGCGGCTCGATAGCCCGCTTACACAGGAGCACTTGGTCGCCTACCGTGGGTATGCAGCCAACAATAACCTTGGGGTTAACGTAGAAAATCTCACCGCAGGACGGACAAACATCCCGCTCACGGTCCTCACCCTGTGGGATCTTGCGAACAACCTCGTGCGCGCAACTGCTGCAATACTTCATTGATCAAGATCCTCAGTCGACCACCTTTCCCGGCGGTCCGTATCGACCCCTTTGACTGTAACCCAGTGGCCTGCACCGCCGGAATGCTCTCGCTTCCAAAAAGGCGCATCTGTCTTGAGCGTATCCATGACAAACTCGCAGGCAGCAAACGCCTCTACTCTATGATCGGCACTGGTAGCGACAAAGACAATGGGATCTGCAGTTTCCATCTCTCCGTAACGATGCACAATTTGCCATGCCCGAAGGCCAAACCGCTGCTTTGCTTTATTTCCTAAATCGTTTAACACACGTGTCGCCATTTCGACATAGCACTCGAGGAACAAACTATCGACTCGCCCATAATCGTTGAAATCACGAACGAAGCCGGCAAATGTGGCTACAGCTGCGTCGGGATGCCGGCTGTAAAAGCGGGTGGCCAAGTCACCGGGGTCAATCGTCTCGTCCGTTACATGAACCAACACATCATCCACCGGTCATGGGCGGAAAAAAGGCGACCTCATCCCCGTCCTCGATACCTTCTTCTGGGAAGACCACCCGCTGATTGACCGCCTGAATTAAATTCGGGTGAGACAGAGTCTCGCTCCACGCCTTACCCCGCAGACCGAGCTCATTTTTCAAAGCTTCGACCGTCCTCAAGCTATCGGTCAGTTCAAGTGTTAACTGTTCAGTCTCTAGGGCCTCACGAATCAGCGAAAAGAACTTAACAGTAATCGTCATTCTGCCACTCTCCTGTCTTACCACCTGATTTGTGCAGCAGTGCGGTCTGCTCGATTACCATACCGCAATCGATTCCCTTGGCCATGTCATAAAGCGTCAGCGCTGCTACCGATGCCGCGGTTAGTGCCTCCATTTCGATACCCGTCTGGCCTCGGACCTTGCAGGTGACATCGATCACCACTCCCGGCAGCTCGTGATCGATGGTGAGATCGACGAATACCTTCGTAATGGGCAAGGGGTGGCACAGGGGTATTAAATCGCTGGTTTTCTTGGCCGCCTGAATAGCTGCAATACGCGCCACAGCCAGCGCATCACCCTTCTTGAGTTCGCTCGACTCAATCGCCACCAAAGTTTCTGGCTGCATTCTGATCTTAGATCTTGCTGTAGCGATCCGTTGAGTCACGGCCTTATCTCCCACATCCACCATGTGGGCCTCACCTTTGCTATCGAGGTGGGTCAGGGACTGCTCGTCGCTCATCGGGCTGTGCTGCTGTTTGCCATGGGACTGGAAGCTTACCCCAACTATGGCATGCTGTGTCGACAGGGTGGACATACAACAACGTGAGTAGAGTGAAACTCACCCAGAATAGACCCTGATCGGTGTAAATAGTCAGTGTGCCCGACCCACAATCGAATAATTACAAGTGGTTTGTTCTGGCCATTCTTACCATGGTCTATACCTTTAACTTTATCGATCGTCAGATTCTGGTCATCTTGCAGGAGCCCATCAAAGCAAAACTTGGGCTCAGTGACACTCAGCTAGGATTATTAACCAGCTTCAGTTTTGCTGTGGTGTACGTAACCGCTGGTTGTGGGCGTCCTTTCCGACGCCTACATCCCAATCTTTGGCGTAGAAATCTGCGGTATGCCATGCTCACGGCTCTCACCATGGGTACAACTGGGGTGTTCTTCTTCTGGATGGCTCACCCGATACTGCTGGGCGATATATCTAAAACTGAGGCCGCACTGACAGGGACGACAGTAGGATCTTAAGTCGGATCATTGGGGTTAAGTGCAAATAATGGCAGGATTTCCCTTTTGAATTGGGGACTTAACGCGTAGTCTGCGCGCTTTCCTCGCCCGTATATTCATTATGACCGAAACCACCCCTTCGCCCATGGCATTTTCAAGCCTTGGGTTACCGTCTTTTCTATTGGATGCTCTCAGCGTGCTGGGCTACGAAGAGGCAACGCCCATTCAGGCGGAAACCATTCCAGCCCTCATGGCAGACAGGGACGTGGTCGGTATCGCGCAGACGGGCACTGGCAAAACTGCGGCATTCGCCCTTCCGGCATTAGCCAAGCTGGATTACAAACGGCGAAATCCGCAGGTCCTCGTGCTCTGCCCTACACGTGAACTATCCATGCAAGTCGCGGATGCATTCAGGAGCTATGCCAAATCCTCTGATGGCTGCCGAGTCGTCGCATTATGCGGTGGTAATGACATGCGGCAGCAACTTCGAAGTCTGAAAGACGGCGTTCATATCGTTGTTGCTACGCCTGGCCGTTTGCTGGATCACCTCAAGCGAGGTAGCGCCGATTTCAGTGAAATAAAGTCAGTCGTCCTTGACGAGGCAGATGAAATGCTACGAATGGGCTTCATCGATGATGTCGATGAAATCCTCGCTCAGACTCCGACGGACCGGCGCGTTGCCCTTTTTTCGGCAACAATGCCCCGGCGTATTAGAGAAATTGCGAGTGAGCATCTGCAAGATCCAGTGGAAGTAGCCATTACATCGGCCGCTACAACCAATGCCAATATTCAGCAATGCTATTGGCTCGTGAAGGGCACGAACAAGCTTGACGCACTGACACGCATCCTGGGTGTCGAAGATACACAAGGCATTCTTGTGTTCGTCAGAACCCGAGAGAGCACATCTGCTATTGCTGACCAATTACGTCAGCGGGGTTTTAACGCATCACCCTTAAACGGCGATATAGATCAAAAAACGCGTTTTAAAACAGTCGAGCAACTCAAGGATGGACGACTCGATATCGTTGTCGCCACTGATGTCGCCGCACGAGGACTGGATGTAGAGCGAATTACGCACGTCATCAACTATGACATTCCTTTTGACCGGGAATCTTACGTGCATCGTATTGGCAGAACCGGTCGTGCTGGGCGTGAGGGCAAAGCGATCTTATTTGTGGCTCCCCGAGAACGCCGCATGCTGCATAACATCGAGCGCGTTACAAAGCAGAAGATTGAGCAGATTGATCTCCCATCGTTTGAGGATATTGATGCCAAAGCACGAGAGCGATTGATCGCGCAACTTCGCTCTGGCTTGGAAGCGCAGCACCACCCCCACGCTAATGATGCCATCGAGCAATTAATCAACGAGGGCAATACACATCGCGATATTGCCCTAGCTCTGGCAACCATGATCATCGACGGCACGGAGCCTCCTCGGGAAACACGGACCACTAAAAAGCCGCTCGGTGGTGATAGCGAGCGGCCCAAGAAGTCACGGGAACCACTACCGCTTCGGGACAAGCGAGGCAAGGAGCGCGAGGTACCGCTTACCTACACTGCGAAGGAGCTAGGACGAGCCAGATCACTTGAGGAGCATCCCGATGTCGTCATGGAGCGCTTTTGGCTCGGCGTAGGTCGAAAGCAAGGTGTGAAAGCGCGCGAAATTGTCGGAGCCATCGCCAATGAAGCTGGTATCGAAGGCCAATTCATAGGCAGTATTAATATCTTCGAATACTACTCGACAGTTGATCTTCCCGAAGGTATGCCAAAACCGATTCTGAAGCATCTGAAGAAAACCCGAGTCAAAGGCAACAACTTGGGTATGGTTCGCGTCGTCGACTCATTCTCGTCATAACCTGCGTTCTCGGCGAAAACTCGTCCAGAACCCCTCTACCTCGTCCTACGCTCTAGCATTCTCATGTTGCTCATGAGACGCTCAGAACTGTGGATCGGCGTTTGATTCCCGTGTCAGCGCCGCGCTGTGAAAAAACAATAAAGTCAGCGGAGCAAAACAATGGAATTTCACTTTAATAATGTCTGGACAGCGCTTTCAGAGACATTTCCTGACAGACCTGCACTTGTATGTGAGGGTAAGACAGTTACTTGGTCACAGTTTAATGGGAGAGCAGCTCGCCTCGCCGGTTTATTCAGCAAGAACAGTGTCACCAATGGAGCTTCAGTGGGCATGTACATGCTCAACTGCAACGAGTACACAGAAGCACACTTCGGCTGCTTTAAGCAGTCAGTCTGCCCAGTCAACGTCAATTACCGCTATCGTGCCGAGGAATTGATCTACCTCTTGGATAACAGTGATGCCGAAGTAGTGATCTACCATGCGAGTTACGCACCTCGTATTGCCGAAATTCGTGAAAGCCTACCCAAGATAAAGCTCTATATTCAGGTAGAGGATGAATCAGGCAACTCGCTGCTAGATGGCGCCCTGGATTATGAGACCGCCCTGGCTGACTCGACACCGCTCCCCTTTTCGCCAAGTGCCTACGATGATCGCTATATGCTCTACACCGGCGGTACCACAGGCATGCCAAAGGGGGTCATGTATGACAACGGTGCCCTCGCCCATTGGCTGTGCATCGGTGGCTATACATCACGGGGGTTACCGCCACCCACTTCCATCGACGAGGTTATTGCGGGAGCGAAAGCCATTACTGAGATGGGGGCCATGCACCGAAGCTTGCCCGCTTGCCCCCAAATGCACGGAACGGGCATGTGGATTGGGACCATGGTTGCTCTGAACTGTGGTGGGACGGTGATTACGCAGCGAACCCAGCATCTCGATGCGGACGCGTTGTTACAGTGTGTGGTTGATCATGAAGTGACCGATCTGACCATTGTTGGTGACGCGTTTGCGCGACCAATTTTAGCTGCGCTCGATGCCGCAAAGGCGGCAGGGAAACCCTATGACTTATCACGAGTAGGCCAAATTGCGTCCTCAGGTGTGATGTGGTCTTCAGAAATTAAAGAGGGCCTTCTCGACCATCAGGATATGGTGCTGAACGACATCATGGGCTCAACAGAAGGCTCCATGGGCGGATCGATCAGTACACGCGACAACGCCGCGAAAACCGCGAAGTTTAGCATCGCGGAATATGTAAAAGTGTTCAACGAAGATGATGAGCCCGTCACGCCTGGATCGGGCGAAATGGGGATGGTTGCTACGGCAGGCATCGTGCCACGCGGTTATTACAAAGATGAGGAAAAATCGGCGCGAACCTTCCGGACCGTCAATGGTGTCCGGTACTCCTTCCCCGGAGATTTTGCGACGGTTGAGACGGATGGAAGCATTACGCTTCTAGGACGCGGATCTCAATGTATCAACACGGGTGGTGAAAAAGTGTTCACAGAGGAAGTTGAGGAATCCATCAAGCGGCACGATGACGTAGAGGACTGCCTGGTAGTGGGATTGCCGGATGAGCGTCTCGGCAACCGAGTCGTCGCGGTGTACTCGCAAAAGCCTGGGACAGCGCCCATTGGTGAAGACGGGTTGCGAGAACATGTTCGGTCGCAACTCGCAGGGTACAAATCCCCTAAGCAAGCCATTTGCGTGGATGTGGTACAACGAGCACCGAACGGTAAAGCCGATTACAAATGGGCCAAAGCAACCGCAGAAGCCCATCAGTAGAAGCCATCGGTAAAGATCCTCAGTGAAGGCCTCGGAGTCTGTGTATGTATAAGTTAGGTTCTCTCGCCCTTGTCGCAGCCCTCTCCCTTCAGGCCTGCGGTGGCGGCAGCGGTGGGTCCGCAGCACCTTCACCTGTGATCACGCCGCCACCCAGTTTCGTATCGCCGCACCCTGACATCTGGGAGACGCAATCAGCGTCAGATGCTGGTTTCAGTGCGACTGCATTGTCGGATGCCTTTGATTACGCGATGCAGGATGGGTCATTTACCCAGGCTGCCATTGTCATACGCGACGGTAAACTTGTTAAAGAGCAGTATCGTGGCATTGCAGACGGCGAGGTAAACACACTGGTCTCCCTCGGTTCCTACCCCGGTGACGAGGATCCGGTATTTTGGACAGAGAATTATGGGACTCGTGACAGCATGAGTCTGATGACCTCATGGTCTACTGCAAAGTCATTTACGAGCATGCTAATCGGCATGGCAATCGAAAAAGGATTTATCACGTCGACCAATCAATTAGCTTCGGATTTCATCACCGAGTGGCAGGTCGATGACCGTATCAACATTACGATTGAGCAATTGCTGGATATGCGCTCGGGACTTGTTCCCGTGTGCTTTTTACCCAATACAGGCGATCTTGGGGAGTGCGCGAACCCTGGAGACGCGGCGGCCGGAGGCAATATTGTTTTTTACACTGATCAAATGACAGGCTGTATCAATCGCGGTCTTGCAGTGGATGGTGCCGCCTACCCCTGGGACCGTGATGGCATTTACACAGCCGGCGAATTTCTCTACTCGAACTGTGACACGCAGATTCTGGGAGAAATTCTTTTCCGAGCGACGGGGCAGGATCCTGGTACATTTGCACAAACGGAACTCTTTGAGCCTATCAATATGACAGCGTACTGGTGGCGCGATAACGTGGACAGTGGTCAGTCCAACGGTAATTACCTCACCTACTGCTGTCTTGACGCCACGGCACGGGATTTTGCGAAATTCGGCTACCTAATGCACTTAGGCGGCATCGAGCGGGAGAGTGGCACACAGTATGGCAGCTACGTTTCAGACGTCCTTGCCATGGATAGCTTTTACAACAAACAGTTTTGGAGCTTCTGCGCAGAGCGAGACGGCAGCGGTGGTTGCCTCAATCGCGTCATCCATACTTCAGGGTTCGATGGACAATTCATTGTCATGGATTTCAAACACAACCTAATTATCGTTCGTGCAAGTCTCTACAAGTCTTATCTCAACCACTCAGATGACCGCAAAATGCTTCTCATACCCGGGTCAATGGCGACTTCAAACTGGCTGGGTTCGTTACCTAATGCGATGGCAATTCAAACGGCAACGACCTTCTCGATCGCTGAGTTTCACGCAAGGATCGTCTCAGCCATCAATCAATAAGGTTTTGGGCCTAGAGCAAACTCAGCACTACAACAATGCCAAATCCTATGAACAGGACGCCAAACGCACTATCGACAAAAGGTGCTGCGCGATTCAGGCCCTCAGAAAAGCGCTGATTGCTTGCCAATACGCCAACAAGAGCATACCAAGTGGCATCAATCATACCCGCCATAACCGCAGCAGACACCTGTGTTGAGAGCAAATGTTCGGCACTTAGGAACTGACTGAAGATCGCAACAAAAAATATCACCACCTTTGGATTAAAAAACACGATGAGAAAGCCGTTAATAGCGTGCTGTAAGAGCCCTAGTGCTGAATCATCTTCCTTACTCGTTGCATGATCACTGGCATTCACACCCTCTCTTGTGGCGCTTGTTAGCACCTTAATACCGCCGAATAGCATTCGACAACCAAGATAAAGTAGAAACACCGCCCCACCGACTTGCAGGGCGCTCATCAAGAACTCTGAGCTTTGAATTAAGGTTGCCAAACCAAGCACCACAGCGAGAGCGTAGACGCTGATACCGACGCCGTGTGCGAGCGCTACAGCTAGAGCTCTTGAGCGACCGTATCTGATAGCTGTGCGCAGGACGAGCGCGGCGCTGGGCCCGGGCGACATAGCGCCCGCCAGTAGCGTCATTGCCAGAAAAAGCCAAAGCTCAAGTGTCACGAAGCCGCCAAGCGTTTGTGTGGTTTCACGTCTTACCGCGCGTCGGTGAGATACACCAGCGAACCAGACAACAACACGAAGAGAAAATGGAGCGGGAAACGAGGTTCGAACTCGCGACCTCAACCTTGGCAAGGTTGCGCTCTACCAGCTGAGCTATTCCCGCGTACTGTCAGTGTAACCCTCTTCGGAGCGTTATCAACTCCTTTACTGCGCTGAGTCCCTGGCCTCCGCCTTTAGCATTACCTCGAGGTACTTCCACATGGACCAAAGTGTCAGCACGACAGCGAGCGCGAGGGAGGTAAAGGCGACAATGAGGAGTAAATCGCCATAGCCCTCATTCATTCGCCATAGTAGACCGATGATCGCCACCATTTGAAGCGCTGTTTTGAATTTCGCGACAACCGTCACCGCTACCAACTGACCATCACCGCGCCTTGCCATCCACTCGCGCAAGGCACTGACCAGTATCTCTCGGCCGATAATGACGATGGCGCTCAGTGTCACCCAAAGAGAATCATAATGATCGACGAGGAGCACCAGCGCTGTCGCGACGATCAACTTATCAGCGACAGGATCTAAAAAGGCGCCAAACTCACTCTCCTTATCCAGGGTTCGAGCGACCCAGCCATCGAGCCAATCGGTAATGGCCGCTACGACGAAGATGACCGCTGACATGATGCCGGCATAAGGGCCAGCCAAATAGAAAGCACCCACCAGCAGTGGAATACACAAGACTCGCAGGAGGGTTAGTATGTTCGGAAGGTTCCAGGTCACAGGTTTTCCAACATCATTGCTCTACAGTGTGGAGATGGTCGTAGATTGATTGCGCAAGGGTGGCACTGATACCTTCAACTTTGCAAATTTCGTCGACCGATGCATTCTCAACACCCCGAATGCTCCCAAAGTGGCGTAACAAGTCACGTCTACGCTTTGCCCCAACGCCTCCTATTCCCTCCAAGGTTGACTTTTGTCGTGCTTTACCGCGCCTGCCTCGGTGTCCACTGATCGCAAAGCGGTGGGCCTCGTCGCGTATCTGCTGAATCAGATGCAACGCTGGGTTATCACCTCTCAGCTGACTCTCTGCTCCCGTATCACCGTCAATGAGTGTTTCAAAACCGGCTTTGCGGGTTGTGCCTTTGGCAACGCCTACAACCTTTACCGTCGTAAGCTCGAATTGCTCCAATACCTGCTGCGCTTGCGATACCTGACCTCTACCACCGTCGATAAACAACACGTCGGGTAAGGTGCCCTCGCCTTTGGCTAATCGACGATATCGACGCTCAAGTGCCTGTTGCATGGCCGCGTAATCATCGCCGCCTGTGATGCCGTCAATATTGAACTTACGGTAATCTGCTTTTCGCGCACCGTTAGTATCAAACACCACGCAAGACGCGACAGTGGCTTCACCTGAGCTATGACTAATATCAAAGCACTCCATGCGTGACGGTGTCATATCGAGGTCTAGTTCGCGTCTAAGGGCCTCGAGGCGCCCTGCCATGGTCTGTTTCCCACTGAGGAAAGACTCCAGATTGCTTTCAGCTGTCTGTTTTGCGAGCTGAAGCCAGCGCGCTCGCGCGTCGCGAACCTGGGTTTTAATAACGACTTTACGCTTTCCCTGCTCCATGAGCGTGTCGCAGAGTAGTTGCGCATCGTTTGGCTTATGACTGACCACTATCTCCTGCGGAATGGTTTGACGGCCTGAGAGGTAAAACTGAGGAATAAAAGCGTCTAATACGGATGTTTCATCCTCTTCTAGCTGTGTTGCTGGGTAGTACGTGCGCGATCCGAGCACTCGGCCCTCCCGAACAAACAGCACTTGAATACAGGCATGCCCGTGAGCTTGTTTAACAGCCAGAAGGTCAAGCTCACCCCGTGCGCCCTCAATTCCCTGAGCAGATTGTACATCCTGAAGTCTCTGGAGCTGGTCTCGATACTCAGCCGCCCTTTCGAATTCCAGTTTCTCAGCCGCCACTTCCATGTCATCGGCAATACGCTTCATTACCTTTTGGGACTTACCGCCAAGAAATAGTGCCGAGTTCTCCACCTGCTTTTGATAGTCCTGGTCACTGACTAAACCCACACAGGGTCCGGAGCAACGGCCTATTTGATACTGAAGGCACGGACGTGACCGATTTCGGAAATAGGACTCCTCACACTGACGCACTTTGAATACCTTTTGCATCAAATGCAGAGTTGATCGAACGGCGCCCGCACTCGGGTACGGACCAAAATACTCGCCCTTTCGGCGCTTCGGACCTCGGTGGAAAGAGAGTTTAGGCCACTTGTCCTCGGACGACAGGTAAATGTAGGGATATGACTTATCGTCCTTGAGAAGAATGTTGTAAGGCGGGTGGTTCTCCTTGATTAAATTGTGTTCCAAGAGAAGTGCATCGCGCTCTGTGGTCGTAACCGTGACCTGGATGTCACGGATGCGAGACACCAAAGCCATTGTCTTACCTGACAGACCACTGGCTCGGAAGTAACTCGTTACCCGGTTCTTGAGGTTCTTTGCTTTTCCTACGTAAAGCAGCCCGCCCGCGACGTCGTACATCTGATACACACCCGGCCGCGTGGTCAGTTGCTTCAAAAAAGACTCAGCATCGAAGTTAGTCGCTGCCATGCCCGTTAATCGCTTCCCACTAACTCGGGCTCTCGATCCAGCGAAACACCATATTTTTCGGCTACTGAGTAAGCAATTTTATTGGTAAATTCAATCACCTCTGATGCATACCTTGCGCACTTATTAATTACGACCAATGCATGTTTTTCGGAGACTGCCACGCCACACTTCTCTGCTCCGCGCCAGCCCAACTGGTCAATCATCCATGCTGCACTCAGTTTAACCGTGTTAGCGTCAACGGGGTATTGCGGCATATCCGGATACTCTCTCTGTAAATGCGCGGCCGTCACGTTGTCAACAATCGGATTTTTAAAAAAGCTACCAACATTGGCATCAACCCGTGGATCTGGAAGTTTGGACTGCCTAAGGGCAACAACCGCCTCTAGTACATCCGACGGCGTCGCCGACTCATTAGGTACTGCCTCTCGCAACGCTGGGTAGGATGTGTTGACAAAAGGACGCTTCGACAACCGCAAGTCTACTGCCAAAATGATTAGGTGCTTACCATCAGGGGTCTTAAACACGCTATTTCTGTAGCTCAAGCAGCATTCGGCCACCGTTAGACTCTGAATATCACCGCATCGCAAATCAACAACGTGAACACATTCGATCAACTGAGCAATTTCAACACCGTAAGCACCAATATTCTGGATGGGTGCTGCGCCCACACTGCCGGGTATAAGCGCGAGATTTTCGAGCCCAAAGTAGCCTGCGGCATTCGCCCAAAGCACCGTCTCATGCCAATCCTCGCCTGCCTGCAGACGAACGACAACATCATCTGCTGACTCTTCGACAAGTTCGCGCCCCCGTAAGCCCATGTGAATGGTTATGCCGGGTAAAAACCGGTTCAGGATGAGATTACTACCACCGCCAAGGAGGTTAATGTTCGCAGAGTGTTGATGTGCTTCACTTACAGCCTCCCGTAATTCACCCGTTGTTGAAACGTGCGCATAGCGCTCGGCAATACACTCGAGTTTCAGTGTATTAAGGCTACCAAGCTGAAAGTTGGCCTCAACCTTAAGCATTAGCGGGCCATCAAGCGTCTTACAGCATCGAGATCTTTCTGTGTATCCACGCCGCCTGGTACGGGCTCCATTGCATCGGCTATTCGGATCTCATGACCAGAGTGTAGCGCTCGCAGTTGCTCCAACGATTCGAGTTTCTCAAGCGGTGCCACAGGTTGAGATGCGAAGTCGGTTAA
>CAJWEV010000043.1 GCA_913031575.1 uncultured Halieaceae bacterium
ACAGGTTGAGCGTTGAAGGACTCATGACGGTTATCTACCGTCACATCCTGATCTTCGTCTCGCTCGTCCAGCATCTTTACATAACCACCAAGCGGAATAGCACAGAGCGCAAACTCTGTCCCGTGCCCATCCACACGCATGGCAAGCGGGCGACCAAAGCCTACAGCGAATCGCAAAACACGGACACCGCAACGTCGAGCAACCCAGTAATGCCCGTATTCATGAATGGTGACAAGGATTCCCAGCGTCACCAAAGCCATTACAATCGAAAACAACACCTGCATTGGTTGTTGCGACTCCCTACCCCGTCAACTCAGCCACATAATCACCGGCAATGTCACGCGCCGAACTGTCGAGAACTTGGACCTCGCTAAGGTTCGATGGTTCAGCATGACTGACTGTTTTTAGCGTGTGCTCGATCACCCTATCGATATCGGTGAAACGAATACGCTCAGAAAGAAAAGCATCGACCGCAATTTCATTGGCTGCACTGAACACACACATACCACCAGGTAACTCAATCGCCTCGTAGGCCAGTCGCAGACAAGGGAAAGCTGAGAGATTCGGCGCTTCGAAGTCCAGCCGTCCGACCTTTACCAGATCTAGCACATCTGCTTCGACATCAATTCGATCAGGCCATGAAAGGCTGTAAGCAATTGGCGTCCTCATGTCAGGTTGACCCAGTTGCGCCAGCACCGAACCATCCACGAACCGAATGAGCGAATGCACAATACTTTGAGGGTGAACAATAACCTCGATTTCTGAGGGTTTTCGGTCGAACAACCAGCAAGCCTCCGCTAATTCCAGCCCCTTGTTAACCAAGGTCGCCGAGTCAACCGAGATCTTACGACCCATGGACCAGTTGGGATGAGCACAGGCTTGATCTGGTGTCACCTCGCTTAACTCAGATCGACTCCTACCTCGGAAAGGTCCTCCGGACGCGGTTAAAAGAATCTTCTCGACACGCTCCATCTGAGGCCGTGCGCGCGCGTCCGCTGGGAGACACTGAAACATGGCGTTGTGCTCACTGTCGACAGGCAGGAGCAATGCGCCACCTTCGCGCACTGCATCCATAAAAATACTACCAGCACTTACGAGTGCCTCTTTATTTGCCATGAGCAGCCGTTTCCCCGCGCGCGCAGCCGCGAGCGCAGCGGACAAACCCGCGAAACCAACGATGGCGGCCATTACTGTGTCGATATCCCCAGATTCAGCAAGCGCTATCATCGGCGCGTCACCCGCATGAACTGTCGTGTCGACAAGGCCTGCAAGCCGGTGCTCAAGCTCAGCAGCCGCATCGGCATCAGACATCACCGCATGCACGGGCCTGTGTTCAGTGCAGAGAGCAACCATTGCCTCGACTGACCGATGAGCGGCAAGCGCATATGCACGATATTGCTCAGGATGGCGAGCAACTACGTTTAACGTGCTCAAACCAATAGAGCCAGTTGCACCCAGCACTAAAATGTTTTGCATTAGGCGTATCCCACCAGAATCAATGCAAGAGCAAAGAACGGCGCGGCACCACAGATGCTGTCGAGACGATCTAGAAGTCCGCCGTGCCCGGGCAAGAGCCAGCCCGAGTCTTTACATCCACTCTCGCGCTTGAACATACTCACCGTTAAATCACCCAGCATCGATGACCCACCGCAAAAGAGGCTGATTAAGAAAACTTCGGCCGGGTGGATATGCGCGTATTCCGGTGGCAGTAACCACCAGACGGTAGCACCCAAGATTAGTACTGCCAGCAACCCGCCCCACAATCCCTCAATGGTTTTTGCAGGACTGACGGCGGGCGCAAGCGGGCTCTTACCCCATGCATGACCGATAAAGTAGGCGCCAATGTCTGCCATGGCCACGGTTAGCACGAACAGGATAACAAGAAGCCAACCGTGCTGTAATCCCAGGAGGAAAGTGAGAGATAACCACCCTGCACCTAGAATAAAGATCCCCATGATGCTGCGCACTACAGAGGAGCGCCAGAGTACCGATAGTTTTGGGTAACTCAAGACAAGAAAAGCGGTGGCCAACCACGCGAAACAGGCAACACCCAATACTGGACGCATTGATACCAAATCAGAGGTAATATTAGGAGCGTAGACACTCGTGTAATAGAGGCAAACCCCCAAGAACAGGGCCACCAGAACTGACCGGCGCAATCGCGATGACCAACCTGCGAGAGCTGCCCACTCCCAGGCACCGGCTGCAGCAATAGCCAGAAACAGCAGTGAGACCGACTCGGGCGATAGCTGCAGTAACGCCAAAATAAGTCCACCCATCATAAGCAGGGCTGTGTAGATACGCTTCTCAAGCATCATGCTGAAGCCTCGCCGGGGCGTCCGCCATAACGACGCTCTCTGGAGGAAAAATGGCCTATCGCCAGATCGAGTTCATCAGCAGTGAAATCCGGCCAAAGCGTGTCCGTAAACCAGAGCTCGGCGTAAGCAAATTGCCACAGGAGAAAATTAGACAGACGCCATTCACCACCGGTTCGAATACATAGATCAGGTGCCGGTTGATCCGCTAGAGCCATACGAGAACTCAGCAGCTGCTCATTGATGTCTTCAGAGCTTATGAGACCCTCTGCGACATCCTGAGCGAGAGAAGCTGCCGCCGAACTAACATCCCAACGCCCTCCATAATCGAGAGCCAGCACCAGAGTCGCCTTGGTATTGCGCTGCGTAGCCTCTTCCGACTGCTCCAAAAGCTTTGCAATTCTGGGGCTCAGCCGGTCACGTCGGCCAATAAACCGTATCCGGACTCCGTCTGCGGCCAACTCTTTTATTTCGCGACGCAAATATCGTGACAGCAGAGCCATCAATGCACGCACTTCGGCCTCTGGTCTCCGCCAATTCTCGCTGGAGAACGCAAATAAGGTGAGGGTTTTTACGCCGCGTTCACGACAAGCATACATGAGGGGTTTAACAACGTCGGCACCCGCTCTATGACCAATGGGTCCAGGAACACCACGTTTTTTCGCCCAGCGGTTATTACCATCCATAATGATAGCGATGTGCTGGGGGACCTTACCAGAGGTGTTTGCGGGAAGATTCACTGTGTCACTAGGCTCGTGATCAGATTTCCATCAAATCAGCTTCTTTGACACCGAGCGCAGCATCAACCTTTGCTACGTAGGTATCGGTCAGCTTCTGAATTTGATCCTGACCGCGACGCTCTTCATCCTCCGAAATCGCTTTTTCTTTCAACAGGTCTTTCAGCATGCCATTGGCGTCTCTTCGGGCGTTACGTATCGAGACGCGTGCCGACTCGGCTTCCGCTCTGGCCTGTTTGATGTAGCCCTTGCGCGTCTCTTCCGTAAGCATCGGCATAGGAATGCGAATGACGTCACCCGCCGTCGATGGATTTAGACCTAAGTCACTTTTCATAATGGCTTTTTCAACGTCGGGAGTGATAGATTTATCGAAAACGCTGACGGCTAGTGTTCTGGCATCTTCGACATTGATGCTGGCCATTTGCTTTAACGGTGTTTCGGCTCCGTAATAGTCGATACGTATGCCGTCCAGAATACTAGGGTGTGCGCGGCCCGTTCTGATTTTATTGAAGTTCTGCCCCAGCGCCTCGAGCGACCTCTCCATATGCTCTTGGGCATCTATTTGTATGTCATCAATCATGTTTTCTCCTGATTGATCTGTCACGTCCTGCCCAGAGCTCCATCAACGAATCAATGTCCCTTCGGACCCGCCCCTCACAATACTCAATAACGCGCCTTTCATCGACATATTAAATACGCGGACCGGCATTTGATGATCTCGGACTAAACAAATCGCGGTTAAATCCATAACACCCAGCTTCTTGTCCAGCACTTCGTCATAAGTCAGCGTTTCATATTTAACCGCTGATGAATCCTGCATTGGGTCGGCGTTATAGACACCGTCAACTTTCGTTGCCTTCAGTACCACGTCAGCTTCTACCTCAATACCCCGGAGACAGGCCGATGAGTCAGTTGTAAAAAAGGGATTACCTGTTCCGGCCGAGAAGATCACAACGTCCCCCTGTGACATAGCGCGTATGGCCTTTCGGCGATCGTAATGATCGACAACACCACTCATCGGGATAGCTGACATGACTTGGGTGGCAATATTTGAACGCTCGAGAGCGTCGCGAAGTGCAAGGGCATTCATAACAGTAGCCAGCATTCCCATATGATCGCCGGTAACTCGGTCGAGTCCGGCCGATTGTAACGCCGCCCCTCGGAAGAGGTTACCCCCTCCCACTACAAGGCCTATCTGAACACCAATACCAACCAATTGACCCATCTCTAGTGCCATTTGATCTAGAACCTTGGGATCTATTCCAAAGGACTCGTCGCCCGTTAGGGCCTCACCGCTAAGCTTAAGTAATATGCGCTTGTAAACTTTTTCCGTTGCCATCGTTACTCCTCAGGAAATTGCGACGCTGTCTGTGATACAGTGGCGCGGATCGATTAGTTTCCCAATTGAGCAGCAACCTCTGCAGCAAAATCGACCTTCTCAAT
Source organism: uncultured Halieaceae bacterium (assembly GCA_913031575.1). Lineage (GTDB taxonomy): Bacteria > Pseudomonadota > Gammaproteobacteria > Pseudomonadales > Halieaceae > Luminiphilus. Next base: position 4,496 of record CAJWEV010000043.1, read on the forward strand.
TTCGATGCCCTCGCCCACCTCAAATCGAGTGAATCCGGCAATCTTGGCACCAGCTGCTTTGACCAATTCGCCAACTTTCATATCGGGGTCTTTAACAAAGGCTTGCTCTGTCAGACTGTTTTCAGATAAGTACTTACGAACACGACCTGCGATCATCTTCTCAACAATTTCTGGAGGCTTGCCTGAGTCTGCAGCCTGCGCCGCGTAAATCTCGCGCTCTTTTTGCAACAATTCTTCCGGCATATCCGCAGGTGACACAACAGCGGGATTCACAGCTGCAACGTGCATGGCGATATCTTTGGCCAGCTCCTCGCCACCACCGGCCAGCTCAACCAAAACCGCAATACGGTTATTACCGTGTACATAGCCACCGACGACGCCATCCGCCGCTGAAGCCACAGCGATGCGACGGACAGAAATATTCTCACCAATCTTCTGAACCAACGCCTGACGCGCATCCTCAATCTCACCGCCAGCGACTGCAGCTACGTCATTAGTTTGTAGTTCAACCGCCTTGTCCATAACCTGAGCCACGAATCCAGAAAAATTCTCGTCGCGTGCTACGAAATCGGTCTCACTGTTCACTTCACCAATGACACCTGATTTACCGTCAGCGGCAATACGGATTGCCACCACACCATCGGCAGCCGTTCGACCCGCTTTCTTTGCAGCCTTCATGCCACTGGACTTTCGCAGCTCCTCAATAGCGACTTCGATGTCACCGCCGGCAGCAGCCAATGCTTTTTTGCACTCCAGCAAACCAAGGCCTGTTCGTTCACGTAATTCTTTAACTAATGCAGCAGACATTCGTCCCACCCTCTATCACGTTCTGATAACTGACCCCTAACGGGGGATATTCACATACAAAAAACCGCGCGAAGCGCGGCCTTTAGATGGACCTATTCTGCGTCACCCTTTTCCTCTGGCACCGCTTCAGTTTCTGCGGCCCCAGCTTCAACCACTTCGACAAACTCGTCGAGCACTGGCACCTCTGACGACGCACCCTTGCCGGCCATAACAGCATCAGCCACTGCCGTGACGTACAGTTTAATGGCTCGGATCGCGTCATCATTACCGGGAATAACGTAATCAACACCATCTGGATTACTGTTGGTATCGACAATACCGATGACAGGAATACCTAGCTTATTCGCCTCGGTAATCGCAATACGCTCGTGGTCTACATCAACCACAAATAGGGCATCGGGCAGACCGCCCATGTCTTTAATACCCCCAATAGATCGGTCGAGCTTATGTTTGCTGCGACTGCGCATCAGCGCTTCCTTCTTGGTCAGCTTTGCAAACGTACCGTCTTGCTCCTGCGCCTCAAGATCACGCAAGCGCTTAATCGACGAGCGAATGGTCTTGTAGTTGGTCAGCATACCGCCAAGCCATCGATGGCTCACGTAAGGCATTCCGCAACGTGTGGCGTGCTCTTCAATGATCTTGCCCGCAGCTCGCTTGGTGCCAACGAACATGATCTGGTTCTTGTTTTCAGACAGCCGGCGAACGAATCCTAACGCGTCGTTAAATGCTGGGACAGTGTGCTCGAGGTTGATGATATGAATTTTGTTGCGCGCACCGAAAATGTATTGATCCATCTTCGGATTCCAGAAGCGAGTTTGGTGGCCAAAGTGCGCGCCGGCCTGCAACAACTCGCGCATGCTTACTTGTGTCATAACTTGTCTCTAAGTTGGGTTAAACTTCCGCTCTCTCAAGATGTCCAACTGGTTTCCCAGCACCCGGCACCTTGTGCACAGAAAGCGTGCTTATTGGCTTCCGCCATTACGGGAGCGGCGCGTGTTATACCATAGGTAACGGCCGGTCTGAAGCCTTTCGCTATAATACACGTCGTGTAGTGCGGTAGACTACCCAACCAAGTAACCTCTTTTGCAAGCAACAGCCCGGAAAACCTGACGTGAGTACCGTATCAATTAAAACCGATAATGATATCGCTGGAATGCGAGAGGCGGGACGACTCGCGGCCGAAGTACTCGAGATGATTGAACCTCTAGTTGAGCCTGGCATTTCGACTGGAGAGCTCGATCGAATTTGCCATGACCATATCGTCAATGTACAGAAAGCTATTCCGGCACCGCTCAATTACAGAGGTTTTCCCAAGTCTATTTGCACCTCGGTAAACGATGTCATTTGCCACGGCATTCCGTCAGACAGTAAAGTCTTGAAACGAGGCGACATCATCAACATCGATGTTACAGTCATAAAGGATGGCTGGCATGGCGATACCAGTATCATGGTGCCCGTAGGCAAGGTCGCTCCGCACGCAGAACGACTGATGAAGGTCACCCAAGAATGCCTATACAAGGGACTCGCCGTAGTCAAACCCGGAGCGTCTCTGGGTGATATCGGACAGGTCATACAGCAATGCGCGGAATCGTCCTACTATTCAGTAGTAAGAGAGTACTGCGGTCACGGCATTGGCAAAGTATTTCATGAGGAGCCGCAGGTGCTGCATTACGGTCGTGCAGGCACCGGCATGGTGCTTCAGAAGGGAATGACATTCACGATCGAACCCATGATCAACGCGGGTAAGCGACATACCAAACTAAATACCCGTGACGGGTGGACCGTGACCACACGCGACGGACGACTCTCCGCTCAGTGGGAACATACGATCGCGGTCACTGATGATGGTTGCGAGGTACTTACCCGGCGAACAAATGAGAGCTTGCCCTTCTAATGAATCGCCGTACGTGAAGTGATCACGTGTTTGCTCCGAAAACGCGACTCAGCCGTAACTACAGTCACTCATCGACCTTCACACCATGCCATGCACTCAAAAGCGCTGACAACTTTGGTTTCACAGCTTCGCCGCAAGCTCAGCGATACTGTCGGAGTTATTGGCCGACAGTTTGATCACAACGCCCCAGTCACACATTTGCTTAAACAGCGTTGTTCTGCAGTAGATCAGACACTGACCCAGCTGTGGCAAAGCTTCGATCTCGATAAAACTGACACAGTCCTAATCGCGGTCGGTGGCTACGGTCGCGGCGAGCTCTTCCCAAGTTCAGATGTTGATGTACTCATACTGCTTGGACAGCCCGACACCAGTGTCGATGCCCAGTTAAGTGCCTTCGTGAGTTCACTTTGGGACCTAGGATTAAAAATTGGGCACAGTGTTCGCTCGATCGATGAGTGTCTAGCGCTTGCAGCTGATGACATAACTGTCATGACAACACTCCTAGAAACGCGTCTCTTAATAGGCTCCTCGACGATATACGACAGGCTTCTCGGCGAACTGGATAAGCGAGAAATTTGGGAGAGCGGTGCTTTTTATACGGCAAAGCTTGAAGAGCAGACTCAGCGGCATGAGAAGTATGGACTCACGGGATACCGCCTTGAACCCAACGTGAAGTCTTCACCTGGCGGCCTACGGGATATACAAGTCATCGGATGGATTGCGAAGCGCCACTTCGGTATGGCCTTGGACCAGCTTCCGACGGGGGAGTTTCTCACCGATCAGGAGCTAAATTTACTGATTAGTGGACAGGACTACCTAAGTCGAGTCCGCTTCGCCTTGCATCATATGACAGGCCGAGATGAGGACCGCTTGCTATTCGAGCATCAGCAGACGCTCGCTCGTCAGTGGGGATTTGAGGATGAGGGTAAACTAGCCGTCGAGCAGTTCATGCAAGCCTACTTCCGAAATGTTCAGGCGGTTTCTCATGTGTCGGCATTGTTGGTCGACATCTATCAGAAAACGCTGCTACGACCTGAGACATCAGCTCCAACTGTCATCGACGAAGACTTCGAGCTCGTCGACGATCGAGTATCAGCGCGACATGCTGCAGTATTTACGCAGAATCCATCCAATTTACTGCGGTTGTTTGCCGTTATTGGGCGAGACAAACGAATCAAGCGAATCGACCCTGAAACTACGCGACTATTGCGAGCATCAGCAAACCTTATTGACGAGGGCTTTCGAGAAGATCCTATCAACCGCCGTCTTTTCAGGGATGTGCTGTCGTCACCATTCTCTATGACCAAGCAGTTGCGGCGAATGCTTCGCCACGGCGTCTTGGGGCGTTATTTGCCCGAGTTCGAAAAAATTGTGGGGCAGATGCAGTTCGATATGTTCCACACCTACACGGTTGATGCGCACACAATGCAGGTCATCGCCAACAGCCGACGATTCCTAAGAGCAGATTACACTGACCGATTCCCTGTGACCACGCGTATTGCACAGCGATTGCGAAACCCGCTACTGCTTTTTGTTGCGGCGCTTTATCACGACATTGGCAAGGGAAGAGGCGGCGATCACTCTGAACTCGGCGCTGTTGATGCGCGTTTTTTTTGTGAGCGCCACTTCTTTGATGAGCCCGACACCGAACTTGTCGTTTGGTTGGTAAAGAATCACCTGTTCATGAGCTCATTCTCTCAAAAGAGGGACACCTCAGATCCGAGCGAAATTCAGCGGTTTGCGGAGCATATGTTGACCGAGGAGCGCCTCGATTACTTGTTCACCCTGACCGTCGCGGACATTAACGGAACCAACCCCGCTCTATGGAATGCATGGCGCAGCTCCCTCTTGCGGCATTTGTATACCGAGACTCGGCGGGCGTTAAGACGTGGCCTCGCTAATCCAATCGCGCGCGAAGACGTTATCGCCGCAACTAAAAAGGCGGCGGCACATCTCTTGGAATTCCGAGGATTCCTCGATGACGAACTCGATTCCATCTGGGCCGCTCGAGGCAATGATTACTTTTTACGTGAACGACCTGAGGATATTGCCTGGCATACAGAGGCAATCGCGGACTTTGAAAGTGACGGTGCGCCGCTGATATTGCTCAAGCAGTCGTCAGAGTCATTGATTGCAAACGCCACCCAAATTTTCATTCACACCACAAATACTTCGAACGTATTTTCTCGGGTTTGCGCGGCGCTGGAAATTCTGGATTTTAGTATCAACGATGCGCGTATTTACTCGGGCACTGATGGCGCAACGCTCGATACATTTTTTGTATTGAAAGCTGACGGTAGTCCAGTTGATAGCGACCCCGACACATTACACCTTATTGAAACAGCCATTTATAAGGCGCTGACAGCGACTTCGATCAGCACTAATCAGCAGCGTATTACCCGAACCTTGCGATCGTTTTTATCGCCCACTGAAATCACGTTTATCGAGGATGAAGGACGCAATCTGACGATTATGGAAATCAGTTCACCTGATAGGCCAGGTCTGTTGGCTCAGATTGGTGAGATTCTGGATCGCAGCAAAATCGCAATTCAGGCAGCCAAGATTCAAACCTTGGGCGAGCGTGTTGAAGATGTGTTTTTCCTGACCAACTCGGATGGGAACCGTCTAAACGACGACGCCACGTGTGAGGACTTGCGCATCGAACTCTGCGCGGCTCTGGATAAGGATATTGCCGTATGAATCCAGGCATGCAAACACTTCACCCCTACCCGTTCGAGAAGCTTGCTGCTCTGATAAGTGATGTTACAGCTAGCGACCTACCTCGAATTGCATTAACCATCGGAGAGCCCAAGCACCAACCGCCTGCCCCTGTCCTTGATGCTTTGGTATCGTCCATCAAGGAGCTAGCGAGATACCCAACCATCAATGGCCTTGCGCAGCTAAGAGAAACCATCGCGCGATGGGTGGAGCAACGCTTTGGCACGCGGGCCCTGGATCCAAATAGTGAGGTCTTGCCGGTTAATGGAACTCGCGAAGGGCTATTTGCCATTACCCAAGCACTGGTGACGCCAAGACGGGCAGGTGCCGTCGTTATTCCCAATCCGTTTTATCAAATTTACGAAGGCGCGGCCCTGTTAGCGGGGGTGCAGCCAACGTTGATCGCGTCAGACCATTCAACCGCTTTTTTAGCGAACTACCGCACCCTCTCGGAAGACGATTGGCAAGCCTGTCAAATGCTCTTCCTTTGCACTCCGGGAAATCCGTCGGGCGCCGTCATTCCTGAGAGTGAGCTTCATTGGCTGATTCAAAAAGCCATAGAACACAATGTGATTCTGGTTAGCGACGAATGCTACAGCGAACTCTATTACGACGAGGCAGCGCCACCTTTCGGACTGTTGCAGGCAGCAGAGAGCCTCGGAAACTCAGACTTTAAGCAATGCTTGGCCTTCCACAGTCTATCTAAGCGCTCAAATTTACCCGGTCTTCGCTCAGGATTCGTTGCCGGTGATGCCACGCTGATTCAGGAGTTTCGTCGCTACCGGACCTATCATGGCTGTGCCATGCCCATACACCATCAAGTAGCCAGTATTGCTGCCTGGTCGGACGAGGCCCACGTGTTGGAAAATCGAGCACTCTACAGAGCGAAGTTCGACTCGGTCCATGATGTACTGGCGCCTGCCTTGAACACCTACATTCCCGAGGCGGGGTTCTACCTTTGGCCAAACACTCCAACCAGTGACATCGAATTTACACGCACCCTGCTCGAGCAAACAAATGTGGCTGTTCTTCCCGGCAGCTACCTTGGCAGAGAGGTCGACGGCCGTAATCCGGGTAGCGGTCATGTTCGAATGGCACTCGTCGCCACTCACCAAGAAACGCTCGAGGCAGCTGAGCGAATTGCCCATTTCATGAGGCGCGGTTAATAGCTCATGCCACGAAATCTATTGAAAGCTCAGCGTATTGAATTCATCGACCGTCGACTCGATGAGCTTTACCCCGATCCCCCTGTACCGCTCGATCATCAGGATCCTTTCACCCTACTCGTAGCGGTGCTTTTGAGTGCTCAATGCACTGATGAACGGGTAAATCAGGTCACACCCTCGTTGTTCGAGCTTGCGGACAATCCGTTCGAGATGGCGGGACACAGTGCCGATGCAATCCGTGAGATCATTAAGCCATGCGGCCTTTCGCCTCAGAAATCAAAAGCGATTCGCCGTTTGAGTGAAATTTTGATTGAGGAGCATCGGGGTGAGGTCCCGAGGGACTTCGATGCACTCGAGCGACTTCCGGGGGTTGGCCATAAAACGGCAAGCGTTGTTATGGCGCAGTCCTTCGGTGTCCCCAGCTTCCCCGTCGATACGCACATTCATCGGCTGGCTCAACGCTGGGGACTGACACGTGGGCGCAATGTGGTCGAAACCGAGCGTGACCTCAAAAAGGTGTTTCGCAAAAATCGCTGGAATGACTTACACCTTCAGATCATTTTTTACGGACGAGAATTTTGCACCGCACGCGGGTGTAACGGTCTGGTCTGTGAAATCTGCACTACCTGTTACCCGGATCGTAAGCATCCGAAAAAAGTGAACAAACCTTGACCCTTAGGACCTTCGTATGACGGCAAATCTGTACGGCATTCCAACCTGCGACACGGTTCGCAAAGCACGCAAGTGGCTCACCAATAATGGCATCGATCATCAGTTTATTGACGTGAGAGAAAACACACCCCCTAAATCCCAGATAGATCACTGGGTCACGTCTTTGGGCGCCGCTAAGGTGGTGAATAAGCGAAGTACCACCTGGAAAAATCTATCTGATGCGCATCGCACCGAAGCTGAGACCGGTGACACAACGGCGGTGCTACTGGCCAATCCGACGTTAATAAAGCGCCCGGTACTGGAATATGGGGACGTCCTCGATGTTGGATTCAGTGTCGACGCTTACACCCACCATTTTCAGCAATAACTTCAGATTTAGGAGATAAATACATGGCGGATACGCTCCATGGTTTTGGCTTAGGCGTCGCCTCAAAGAATAGTCGAGGTGAGATTCTGGATGTTTATTATCCGACTCCTTTGGCAAATATCTCAGGTGGACTGGCCTCGGCGCTAGCCGGCATTAGTGGCGAGATTGATGCAGCTGCAACCCGATCACTGGCAACTGATCTAAAAGCAGCTGGCCATGCGTCACTGGCTGCTGTCGCCGGGAAATTAGCCAATGTAGATAAAGCGATCGTTGCTGCTTCATTAGCTTGCAATGCACCGCCAGCATCCGTGGGCGATGCCTATCTTAAACTTCACCTGCTCTCACACCGACTAGTGAAACCACACGGAACGGATCTATCAGGTATCTTTGCGCTGCTGCCGAACGTGGCGTGGACCGATGAGGGAGCAGTCGACTTGGACGAACTACCCGAGCGGCAATTTACAGCGCGGCTATCCGGGAAGGTACTGGAAGTATCGAGCGTCGATAAATTTCCCAAGATGACCAATTACGTTGTGCCCGCGGGTGTGCGGATCGCTCACAGCGCGCGCGTAAGATTAGGCGCCTATCTGGGTGCAGGCACGACGGTGATGCATGAGGGATTTATCAATTTCAATGCAGGTACCGAAGGGCCTGGCATGGTTGAAGGTCGTATATCCGCTGGCGTGATGGTGGGTAAAGGCTCTGATTTAGGGGGCGGGTGCTCAACCATGGGCACCTTGTCCGGTGGTGGCAACATCATTATTTCTGTAGGTGAAGAGTGCCTCATTGGCGCCAACGCGGGTCTGGGTATACCTCTGGGTGACCGGTGCACGATCGAAGCGGGGCTTTTCGTGACGGCAGGAACGAAGGTGGCAGTGCTCGATGATGCACGCAAGATTGTTGACACCGTGGCGGCGAGAGACCTGGCAGGACGGTCTGACCTTTTATTCCGACGTAACTCACTCTCAGGTTCGGTAGAATGCCTTACCAACAAAACTGCCTTCGAATTGAATAAAAGTTTGCATGCCAACAATTGATATAGAACACGCAGCCATCACGCTGACAAAAGAGCTCATCAAACGACAGTCAGTAACGCCAGAGGACGATGGCTGTCAGCTCTTAATGGCTGAGCGGCTTGAAAAACTGGGATTCACCTGTGAGTCACTACCCGCGAGGGAAGTCCTCAACCTCTGGGCAACGCGCGGCTCTGATGGGCCTACGCTTGTTTTTGCGGGCCATACAGACGTAGTGCCACCTGGCCCGCTAGAGCAATGGGATAGCGATCCTTTTGTCCCAACAGAGAGGAACGGGTTGTTGTATGGCCGGGGGGCAGCTGACATGAAAGCGAGTTTGGCCGCGATGGTGGTCGCTACCGAATCGTTCGTCACTCGTAACCCGGACCATAAAGGACGTATTGGGTATCTGATTACAGCGGATGAAGAGGGACCGGCAATACACGGCACACGTTACGTGGTCGACACGTTGAAGGCGCGCGGCGAGACTATTGATTGGTGTTTGGTCGGCGAGCCCTCGAGCACAGCAACATTGGGCGATATCGTCAAAAACGGACGACGCGGCTCTATCAACGCAACGCTGGTTATTAAGGGCCTGCAGGGCCATGTTGCCTACCCACATCTTGCTGACAATCCCATGCACAAGGCATTTTCTGTCTTGAATCAACTGTGTGACATCGAATGGGATCAGGGTAATGAATTTTTTGATCCTACCCGACTTCAGTTCTCGAATATTCAGTCCGGTACGGGCGCCACTAATGTCATCCCGGGCGAACTCACCGCGGTGTTCAACTTGCGCTTCTCAACGGAAACTAACGCTGAGGCGATCAAATCACAATGTGAAACAGTCCTAAAAGATAGCGACATCGACTATGAGATCGATTGGCAACTCAGCGGAAATCCGTTTTTGACCGAGCCCGGCGACTTAGTGGATGCAGTGCGCGAGAGCATTGCCGAGACCACGGGTGTTACTGCGACCTTAAGCACCGGTGGTGGCACGTCAGATGGTCGTTTCATTGCAACCATGGGTAGCCAAATCATAGAACTCGGCCCTATCAACGCGTCGATCCATCAGCGAAACGAGCATGTATTGATTGATGATATTCCAAAGCTTGCCCGCATCTACGAGGGCATTATGGAACGACTGCTA
>CAJWEV010000044.1 GCA_913031575.1 uncultured Halieaceae bacterium
CAAGGGGTGTGAACGGATTAATGTCGAGGCATCTTACTTCGACGTACTCGATACCGCGCGCTTCAAGCGCTCGAACCGGGGCCTCGCCTGATCGCGTGACACGCTTTGGACGGATGGCACTGTAGAACTCATTTTCGATTTGGATTAATCCATCATTTAGCTGGGTGCGCTCACCGCCGGTGATGTCCGGGAGTCGGCAATAGTCGTCATGGGGCGTCACAATGGCTTTCGTCAGAGTTTCAATGTAGGTCCCTAACTGGTTGTAGCAAATCTGTAGATCATCCTGAGCGGAGCTAGTGTAGCCAAGATCCCCCATACGAAGTGATGTCGCAAATTCGCCATAAAGTGTGTGGTCATTGATGCTCTGGAGGTGCTCCGGAGACTCGTACCGAACAAATGATTGGCTCAGCGCCGGGGAGCTACCCGTCAAAAAGTTGAGCAACCAGCCATGGCGCTGGAAGTTTCTTATAAGCGCCAGATAGCCTTGCGTTCGCCAACTGCTGAGTGGACAGTCTGGGTCGCCGATGTGTCTAGACGTCTCCCAAAACATATCAGGCAAAGAAAAGTTGTAGTGAATGCCGGCGATGACCTGCATTGTTCGACCGTACCGCGCGCTCAATCCATTTCGATAAACACGCTTCATCGTGCCCACGTTGGAGGAACCGTACTGAGCAATTGGTATTTCGGTCTCAGGTCCCAGTTCTCCAGGCATACTGGCGCCCCAGATGATTTCGTCGGAAAGTGACTGAGCGGCATAGGCGTGCAGTTGGTGGAGCTCGTTCAGCGCGCCTACCGGAGTGTCATGGACACCCGTAATGAACTCGAGAAGTGCTTCCGAATAATCCGTCGTTATGGCGTTGTGCGTTAAGGCAGAACCCAGGGGTGTGGGGTGGAGTTTCTGCGAGAGCCTGTGGTCGCTTGAGGACACGCGAAGGCCTTCTTTTTCGATGCCTCTAGTTACTTGCAGAATGTCAGACTGGCTACAGTTTTTTATTGCTGTTCTAAATGCCGCAGCCATCATCTTGCAATACCTTACAAACCACTGTGGTCATGTACGTCGAAGCGCTGTTTCGGATCGCTCTACAACTTTGGTCGCAAGTGTACGCTCTATCAGATCAGTTGGTACAGCAGTTCGACGCAAACCCGATATTGTAGGAAGAGTGGATTTCGAAAGTTGGCTTACGACCTTCGCTGACTGGGGTGATTCGGGCTTGTACTTGACGACGAGCGCACCGCCTAGCGAAAAGTTTGATGGTCAGCTGAAACCGTTGTCGGACTATCGTTGGAAGAGACCAACTAGCTCAGCAGTTAAGCTGAACCAGTAAGTCATCAATGACTCGCTCTAATTGCTTTAAGGTGCTGCACTCTGCCGCCACATCGCAGTTTCGGATGACGCCCAACATTTCGGAATCACCTGAACCCCAACTTCTCTTGTTTTCCGGATTGAGCCACAGCAGCTGTCTACACTTCGATCGAATTTCAGCGAGCAGGTCGAGTCTTGGATCTGTATTGTTATTTCTCGCATCACCCAAAATAATCACAGTAGTGACGCGATTGATGTCGGCCATAGCGAGGCTCGCAAAATCCTCGAAGGCGCGGGCGTAGTCCGTGGCACCACCGTACTTCAAATTGACGCGCTCAATGGCGATCTCTAGGGGAAGTGCACGCAATGTCTCGGTGACTTCGCCTAAGTTAGACGAAAAGGCAAAACTGCGTGTTCTCGGCAGAATATCTTGAAGTGAGTGCAAGAACAGCAATAAGAATTTCGCATACGCCGCCACAGATCCGCTGACATCACAGAGGATCAGAATCTGAGGTTTGCGGCGAATGCTTTTGCGCCACTGCGGTTTAAAAGGTATACCGTCGGTCGCCATGGCTTTTCGCAGAGTTGGTGACACTGCAAGTTGACCTCGTTTGACTCGCTTACGGACGCGGCCGTGACGAGCGGCCAGCTTGCGTGTCATACGCTCCAGTAATCTTTTTAGTCTGGCTCTATGGTGCTGGTCCACGTTGCCAAGCGACATGTTGCTCAGTGCTTCATCTAGCATATCCTCAGCATCGCCACTGGCGTGAACCATATAGGCTCTGTCGACCCGGTCTCGGACCTTATTACGTAGTTGCTCTCGCAGTGCTTGCACTGCTTCAAACGCAGCGGGTTCAGTGCTTTCAAGTTCCACCGCTGCGTCACGTAGGGCTTGCTCACCAAGCGCGTCGAGCATTTTACGGATGTATTGTCCTCGTTGCGTCAGTAGCTTGATTGATGATACGTCTACCTGTTGTGCCGCTGTCTCAACAGCAATAGCAATCGCTGCCTCATCACCGCTCCTTAGTGCATCCACTAATTCACTGGACAGATTTTTGGCGAGTTCGGGTTGCGTCTGCATTGCCTGCGAGAGCTGCTCGCCGAGCTCCTGAGACGAAGGGCTGTCGTCGGTGGCGTCATCCACGTCACGGGGCTCATTTTCATTTTTGGCTTTGTCGGACGAGGACGCACCAAAGTATTGCTCGAAGGCTTCGTTAAAGACCTCAATTTCAAACTTTGATTTTGCGAGCGCACTACCGAGACCATTTTTTAGCAGTGTTCGGTCGTCGTAGCCAACAAGCCCGGCAACCTCCATGGCCACTAATGAATCTGCTGGCGATATCAATATGTCGCGTCCACGCAGAAACGCGATGAATGCGAGCAGTCGATCGGTGGGAGCGTCCTGACTGAATTGCTCAGCGTTTATCATGACTGTTTAAGCGTTGGCCGCCTGTTTTTCGGTGTTAAGGAGATCCACCAGGTTTTCGATCACACTGGTCAGATCTTCTTCATACTTGAGCAGTGCATTCAAGGAGCTTTTTACAAGCTCTTCATCAAGAGAGTCCGCATGTAGCAGGACCAGGCTTTTTGCCCAGTCAATGGTTTCTGATACCGATGGCAGCTTTTTTAGATCCATCTCGCGCACTTTGCTAACGAAACTGACCAGGTGATCTGTCATGGCTTCCGTGATCTGAGGTACACGCGCTCTTACGATCCGCCCCTCTAGTTCATTCGTTGGAAAGTCTATGTGTAAATGCAGACATCGGCGTTTTAATGCGTCGGACAGGTCTCGGGTATCGTTACTGGTGAGGAAGACAAGTGGCTTTGACCTTCCCTCTAATGTGCCGAGTTCAGGTATAGAAACCTGAAAGTCGGACAGCACTTCCAGAAGTAGCGACTCAAACTCAAAATCAGCCTTATCGATCTCGTCCACCAAGAGCACTACACCACCTTCGGCATCGATTGCCTGCAGTAATGGCCTCGGCTCCAAGAACTCTTTTGAGAAGAAGACATCATCAAAAGTGTGCAATCGCTCAACCGATGCGCGTAAGCCTGTCGCCCCCTCCATTACCTCGGAGAGCTGCGTCTTCAGTAACTGTGTGTAAAGCAGTTGCTTTCCATACTTCCACTCATAAATAGCTTTTGACTCGTCAAGACCTTCATAGCACTGTAAGCGAACCAGCGGCGCACCTGTGACCTGCGCACAGCTTTTTGCGAGTTCCGTTTTCCCCACACCGGGCGGACCCTCTACTAAAATAGGCTTTTCTAGTGCTGCGGCTAGATACACAACTGTGGCGATTTGCTCGTTACAAATGTAACCCGCGGTAGCAAGTGACTCGACAATGCTGTCGACGCTCTCCAGCTTTGGAAAGGAATGGGACATAAACAAATCCTAGTGTGTGATGTTATCCGCCAGTCGCATTCATCAAACGGATAACCTGGGGTTCATCTGGCTGATCAAATGCATGACGCTCGGGTTTATACGCAAGAGCGGCAATAATTGCACGTTTCAAGCTGAACGAATCCATGTTGCTGCGCAGCATCTGGCGTAGATCCAGAGAATTTTCGTGGCCTAAACACAGCAATAATCGGCCGTCTGGAGTGACTCTGAGTCGATTGCAGTTATTACAGAAGTTATCGGTAATCGGGGAGATAACACCGACTTCGGTACTTGTTCCTTCCACTGAATAGCGGCGTGCGGGTCCATCAGTGGAAGATCCCAAGATGGGTACGAGGTTGAACCGGAGCCGAATTGTCTCCAAAACTTGTGCCGAGGGCACGAGGCTCAATTCGCGGTCGGTTTGGGTGATATGTCCCATCGGCATTTCTTCGATGAAAGCAATATCGATATTCTTGTCGAGTGCGAAGTCGATCAGTGGTTCTATCTGGACGTCATTTTTACCCGTAAGCAAGACCGTGTTGAGTCGGATGCGATCGAATCCTGCATCAATGGCTGCATCCAAACCGGCGAGCACCTTACTAAGGTCGCCGGTTCGCGATAATTCGGCGAATTGGTTGCCGCATAAGGTGTCCAAACTCACATTGATACGAGAGACTCCAGCGTCGACCAGGGGTCTTGCCAGCCTTGCCAGTTGGCTACCATTTGTTGTCATCACAAGCTCATTGAGCCCTTCGATATTGGATAAGCCGTGGGCGATATCAACGATGTCAGGACGCACCAACGGTTCACCACCAGTCAGTCGAATTTTCTGAACGCCCAGATCGACGAATAGTGTCGCGAGCCGAATAATTTCTTCAGCGGATAGCACGGCTTTACGTGGTAAAAACCGCATCTCTTCAGTCATGCAATACTGGCAGCGAAAATCGCACCGATCGGTAACCGAGAGACGTAGATAACGGATCCGGCGATCGAAAGTATCGACAAGAGAGGATGGCTGAGATTTCATGGCCTCTAGTGTAACGAAGAACCATGGGTAAAACGCAATGCTGACATCGCATTGGTTAAACTTAAATGAATCGGTAATTCCCGGACTGATTGTTGCGCTCGCAACAGGGTGTCTATCGGTACTTCTGGGGCAGTCGGAAGCGGCATCAGTTACGACCGGTGTTGCTGTCCTATGCGTGTTATGGTGGATTTTCGAGCCCATACCGATTCCGGTCACGTCCTTGATTCCCATGGCATTGTTGCCGCTCTTGGGTGTCATTAGCCCAAGTGATGTCGCCGCTGCTTATGGATCACCCTTAATCTTGCTACTGATGGGCGGGTTTTTATTGTCTAGGGGTATGGAGTCCACGGGGGCTCACACGCGAATTGCAGTGACGGTAGTTCGCTTTGTTGGTGCCGATGAGCCCAAGCGTTTGATCATGGGTTTTATGCTAGCCGCAGCCTTACTCAGCATGTGGATTTCCAACACCGCCACCGTGCTGATGTTATTGCCGGTTGCGATGGCTGTTATTGCAACTTCCAGTGCGCCGAAAGCATTGGCAGCACCGCTCCTGCTAGGGCTGGCTTGGGCTTGCAGTATTGGTGGTTTGGGAACGCCGATCGGAACACCGCCCACGCTTATCTTCATGCAAGTTTATGAGGATACGACCGGCACGGCGATTAGTTTCAGTCAGTGGATGTCATGGGGCATTCCCGTCGTAGCGTTGATGATTCCGCTAATCGCGATAGCATTGGCGCGGAAAGTCCCGAGCGATCTCGTAGTAGATCTTCCGGATATTGGAAAGTGGCGCAGCGCGGAGAGACGCGTGCTCATTATTTTTGGGCTTACCGCCCTCGCATGGATGACACGTACCGAGCCGTTTGGTGGTTGGCGCGCATGGCTCGATATGCCACTGGCCAACGATGCAGCGGTCGCGTTCTGTGCGGTCGTGGTCCTGTTCATAACGCGTGACGAAGAGGGAAAGCCGCTGATCACCTGGGAGCAGGCAAGCAATATTCCCTGGGGTGTCCTGCTGCTGTTTGCGGGGGGCATCACGCTGGCCAAGGGCTTCGTTAGTTCGGGCTTAAGCGGTCAAGTAGGAGAACTACTCGCCAGTCTTGCGATGGTACCGACGCTCATTGCAATAGCAACGGTGGCCTTGTTAGTTACTGCCTTAACCGAGGCCACATCGAATACGGCAACGACGGCACTGCTCATGCCGATTTTAGCCGCAGCCTCAATGGCAGCAGGCATTGATCCCTTAATATTGATGGTGCCCGCGGCAATGAGTGCCAGTTGTGCGTTTATGCTCCCAGTGGCTACAGCGCCCAATGCGGTTGTATTCGGAACCGGTCAGATTGAAATTCGTACTATGGTGCGCTGGGGAATTTGGGTAAACCTTCTCGGTGCGCTACTCATTACATCCGTGGTTTACCTGGTTACCACCGCGGCTTAGCCACAGCAGTAACCATGTTATCTG
The DNA here is from genome assembly GCA_913031575.1 of uncultured Halieaceae bacterium. Classification (GTDB taxonomy): domain Bacteria; phylum Pseudomonadota; class Gammaproteobacteria; order Pseudomonadales; family Halieaceae; genus Luminiphilus. The sequence goes on from CAJWEV010000044.1 coordinate 6,170, forward strand.
TCAGAGAAGCGCCATCATGGTTTGTGCAGAGCTCGCTTCTACACCAGGCCCTTCCTCAACGTTGATTTGGGTAATGACGCCGTCGTCAACCAACATAGCATAACGCTGACTGCGCTTGCCCATACCGAATCCGGTTGCGTCGAGCGTAAGCCCCATGGCGTCAGTAAATTGCGCATTGCCGTCTGCGACCATAATGATCTCACTGGCATTTTGAGCTTCGCCCCAAGCGCCCATCACAAACGCATCATTAACCGAGAGGCAGGCGATTGAATCAACGCCCGCAGCTTTAATCTTATCGGCATTGGCGACATAACCTGGCAGGTGAGCCATCGAGCAGCCCGGTGTGAAAGCCCCAGGTAGTGCGAACAATAGTACGCGCTTTCCTCTAAAAAGATCGTCGGTAGAGAGCGGCGTAGGACCTGATTCGCCCATAACTGATAGTGTACAAGCTGGGACTTTGTCCCCAATAGTAAGCGCCATAAAAAACTCCAAATGGTTTTGTTTGAACCACAAATAGTCCGCGAAAACTCCCTTACTAGGCAAGTGGCGATTGACCAAAATTCCCGGCGATGGCTATTTGCCTCGGTCGCGTTTGGGTATTTCCCTAAAAATGTGGCAGGTTTTTAAACGGGTTACTTAGCTGTCTCCGTATGATGTTTGGTTTCACCTGTAAAAAAACCGAACACTAGGCTTGAGTTCGGGTTGATGAATCCCCATTACGTTCACTACTTTTCAAGACAGGAAAAAACATGCCTGGTACCCCTGAGGTTTCTACAGTGGCCAATCGCCTGTCACTGAGGAAATTATTTATCGCCGTTGTGGCTACCCTCACGGGTCTTGCACTGACGTGGGTATTACTCACAGCGAAATCGGAGCCGCAGGCGGGGCCTCCACCGGATCGTCCTGCACCGATGGTGGCTATAATTGAGGCAGCGCCTTCAACGCATCAACTATTGGTTCACACGCAAGGAACAATTGACGCCAAGCGCCGGGTGGACCTTGTGGCTCAAGTGGCGGGTAAGGTCGTGGAGGTAAGTGATGCCTTCGCTGACGGTGGGTTTTTTGAAAAAGACGACGTTCTGTTATCCATTGAACGCGATGATTATGAATTCGCGCTCGCGCGGGCTGAGTCCGCGTTAGCGCAGGCTGACCAACGCCTGGCCGAAGAGCGTGGGCGCAGCCGCCAGGCACGAAGAGAATGGCGGGAGCTGGGTTCGGACGAAGCCAATGATCTCTTCCTTAGGAAGCCGCAGTTAAGGGCAGCAGAGCTCGGGATAAAGGCAGCGCAAGCGGACGTCTCGGCTGCTGAGCTTGCGCTTGATCGCACTGTCATTAGGGCACCTTTTGATGGACGTATTCAAAAAAAACGTGTTGATGTCGGGCAATTTGTTGGAAACGGCACTCCACTCGCACAGATCTACGCACTCGAGGCCTTGGAGTTGCGGCTGCCTCTGTCGGACGCTCAGCTTGCCTTATTGCCCGAGCAGTTACTCACTTCATCGGGAGGCTTGGTAGGATCTAGTTCGTCTGTTTCGGTCAATATTGGCGGTCGAGAGTGGCAATTTTCTGCCGATATCAAACGATCTGAAGCTGAGCTTGATCGGCGAAGTCGCGTTGCAACGGTGATTGCTGAGTTTCCGGGTAGTCCCGATACAGAAAACGGAAGACCCGCGTTAACGCCCGGCATGTTCGCGCGCGCAGAAATCATTGGCCGACCGGTCGATGGTGTGATCGAACTTACAAATGCAGCCTTGAGCCCCGATGGTCATGTGCTGATCGTCAACGAGGAGTCGAAGTTAGAGCGCAGAGAGGTTACGGTTATCAACCGTGAAGGACCATCGGTTTGGGTGTCGGGCTTAGTTCGCGGTGACCTGGTAGTGGCGCAGCTTAACAACACGCTCTTCCCTGGATTGCTTGTTGCAACAGAGGTTGCGGTTAACTGATATGAGTGGACCGATCACATGGTTTGTTAAGAACCCCATCGCGGCCAATCTGCTCATGGTGCTTCTCATCATTGGCGGGTATACCAGTATTCCCAAACTGGATAAGCAATTCTTCCCCACACCTGAAATCAATCAGGTCGAGATTCGCATGGAGTTTCGGGGCGCAAGTCCGCGAGAGGTTGAACAGCAGATCTCGGTTCGCATAGAGGAGGCTATTCACGACCTGAACGGGATCGAGGAGCTCCGGTCAATTTCAAGAGAGGGGATTGGCGTCGTACTGGTCGAGGTGGAGAGCGATTACCCGACTCAAAAGCTGACCAATGATATCAACACGCGTGTCGATGCGATCAGAACCTTCCCTTCAGATGCGGAGCGGCCAACAGTCACTGAAATAACCTATCGACACCAGATGGGAAGCGTCCAGATTTTCGGGGACCTAAGTGAGCGTGAGATGAAAGAGCTCGGCGAGACGTTGCGTGACGAGCTTGTTCGCCAGCCTTGGGTTTCCATTGTCGAACTGCAGACCGCGCGACCGTACGAATTATCTATCGAGGTATCGGAAGAGAGCCTTCAGCGTTATCAACTGACCTTTGACCAGGTCGCAGCTGCAGTTCGCTCCGCCTCTATTAATCTACCGGCAGGTGCGGTCCAGCGGGACAGCGGTGATCTACTGATTCAAACTAGAGGTCAGGCCTACAACAGAGCAGATTTTGAGTCGATTATCCTGAGGAGTGATTTCTCAGGGCAAGAGCTGTTGTTGAGTGATGTCGCCGCGGTGAGGGATACCTTTGAGGATATCGACATCGATATCGAGTTCAATGGCAAGCGCTCCCTAGGTCTTAATGTTTATGTCACAACATCACCAAATGTTATTTTGACGACGGATACGGTGAAAGCCTGGGTCAAGGAGCGCGAGCTGTCATTACCCGAGGGTGTGTCGCTGGAGTTTTGGCAGGACCCCTCAAAGTCATTTAGAGAGCGGGTTAGCACACTGGTGAGTAACGGTCTCGGCGGCCTGGTACTGGTCATCATCGTTCTAATGTTGTTCCTGCGTCCTATGCTGGCCTTCTGGGTGTCGGTCGGCATCGTAGTTGCCTACATGGGCACGCTTTTCCTCCTGCCTTACACGGGGCAAGGGTTGAACATGATCAGCCTGTTCGCCTTCTTGCTGACACTCGGCATCGTGGTTGACGATGCCATTATCGTTGGAGAGTCGGTGCATTCGGCACAGTCCCGTGGTTTGAGCGGCGTCCATGGTGCACTGGTGGGGACGCGTCAGGTGGTGAAGCCAGTGGTCTTCGCTGTCATTAGCACGATGGTGTTCTTTGCCCCTATGTTCTTCTTACCTGGTGAGTGGGGGCCCGCATCAAAGGGAATTCCCGTTGTAGTCTGCCTCGCCCTCGCATTCTCGCTGATTGAAAGCTTGCTTATTCTTCCCTCACATCTGGCGCACATGAAGCCTGAGCCCGAAATACCTAATTCTGATTGGTTAACACGTGCTCGCGTGGTTTGCGCAAGTTGGCTGGCACGCTTTGCGAACGAACGCTATCGACCGTTCCTCGAAAAGTGCTTGCGCAATCATGCCTCGGTGGGTGGCTTCTTTTTGGTTTTATTGTGCTTGAGTTTGGCGTTATTTGGTGGGGGTTATCTGAAGAGTGCCTTTTTCCCCCGCGTTAATTCAGATTTCGTCGTGGGCACTGTCGAGCTGCCTCAGGGTGGTGCTTTTGCTGATTCGCAGGCCATGCGCGATCGCTTGGTCACTGCGGCAGAGGTCATTAAGACGGATTACAACAGTCAGCCTCGTTATCAGCAGATGCCAGCCATAGACAATATCTTGGGCGTTGCCGGTGGAAATAAAGTCGATCTATTAGTTCAAACAGTCAACGATGATCTCGATACGGAAGAAATGACCCAGCGCTTACGAAAAAGCCTCGGCGATCTCTCTCAGGCTAAGGATGTGCGGTTTGATTACACCATTCGTGATCCAGGCAAGCCCATTTCCTTGTTATTCGCCTCCGATAGCATTGCCGATCTCGAGGTGCTTGCGCAGGAAGTAGGCGGAGCACTCGAGCGCTATCCAGGCGTCTTTGATATTACTAATAGTTTCGATGCACCGCGAGAGGAGCTCGTGCTGTCGTTAAAGCCGGCGGCTGAAACACTGGGCATTTCGCTCGCTGATGTGGCTACCCAGATACGTCAGGCTTTTTATGGTGAAGAGGTTCAGCGTATACCCCGGGATGGTGAAGATGTCCGCGTAATGATTCGCTACCCAGAGTCAGAGCGTCGAGCGATCGCCAATATCAATTCGATGTATATCCGTACGCGTGATGGCGCCGAGGTTCCTTTTTCAACCGTAGCTACATACGGAGTTGAAACCGGTTATCAGTCGATTGAGCGACTGGATCGCCTGAGAACTTTGGAAGTCAGTGCAGATGTGTCCGAGGACGGTGCATCGCCGCGGGCCATCGTAGAGTCGGTGCTTCGAAATGACGGACCCGTGTGGCTCCAACGGTATCCTGGGTTGACCATTAACATGGACGGCGAACTTCAGGAGGAAATTGAGTTTCAGCAGGCGATGGTCTATATGGGCTCACTCTCAATGCTGATTATCTTCGGGTTAATGGCGATTGCGTTTAGGTCCTATTGGCAACCCTTCTTGGTTCTAACAGCCGTGCCGTTTGGACTCATGGGCGCCATCTTTGGTCATTGGTTGCTCGGTTGGCAGGTTAGTATGTTTTCCATTATGGGTGTCATCGCCTGCGCGGGTGTCGTTGTAAACGACAACCTCGTGTTGATTGATCGGATTAATAACCTTCGAGACGAGGGCATGGATTTGGTCGACGCACTGTTACAAGGAGCGACCGATCGTTTCCGACCGATCATCCTGACCTCAGTGACGACGTTTGTGGGTCTCGTGCCAATTATGCTGGAAACCAGTGTTCAGGCTCAGTTCCTTATTCCCATGGTGGTGTCCTTGTCGTTTGGGGTCATGTTTGCCACTGGTGTGACGCTGGTACTGGTCCCCGCGCTCTACCTGTTGGGCGATGATATTGGCAAGTTTCTGTCGAATGTCACGAACCGCGAGTTCGAGCGAGAGAACGAAGATTTATCGCCACCCCTAGCTTAAAGGGCAGAGGGCAAAGTGTGGTAAGGCCATACCTGGCTTTTCTGCGAGACTTAGCTTTAGCTGTGATAGAAAAATACACCAGAAAAAAGGGGCAATAGCCGCTTTTTTCTGGTGTATTGTCTGTGGTTACAATTGCGGACCTGCGTTGATAATGTCACTGCTGACGTCAAATTTCTCGATGTTGGCTGTGAATAGGGAGGCTAGTTTTTTGGCCTGCTCTTCATAGGCGTCATCATCTCCCCAACTGGCTTTGGGATCGATGTATTCGTCCGCGACACCCGGGATAGTGATAGGAAAATCCAGATTCAGTGAATCGATATGCTTTGTCTCCACAGTGAGTAACGCTCCACTCTGCGCTGCTGCAACCACGGCACGAGTCACTGGGATCGGGAAGCGATTACCTTTACCATCTGCGCCCCCCGAGCCACCGGTCCAGCCTGTGTTGATGAGGTAGACCTGCGACCCGAAACTTTCAATACGCTTCATTAGCAGGTCTGCGTAGTCCTGAGCTGGGCGAGGCATAAACGGAGCACCAAAGCAGGTGCTAAAGGTTGGGTGGATACCGGCTTCGGCTCCAAGCTCGGTCGAGCCAACACGCGCGGTATAGCCTGAGAGAAAATGGAAGGCTGCTGCTTCTTTCGATAATAAGCTGACAGGCGGAAGCACGCCGGACACATCGCAAGTAAGGAAGACCACACACTTAGGTTCGCCTCCCATGTTCGTAGCTGACCGCTTCTCTACGTGATAAAGCGGGTAGCAGCAGCGACCATTTTCGGTGAGGGTTGTATCTGAGTAATCGGCTTGTCGCGCCTCATTAAGAGCAACGTTCTCGACGATCGCACCAAACCGGATGGCATCCCAAATTATGGGTTCATTCTTCTGACTTAAGTCGATGGTCTTTGCGTAGCAGCCGCCTTCGATATTAAAGACCGAGCCTTGCGCCCAGCCATGTTCATCGTCGCCAATCAGGTAGCGCGCGGGGTCCGCCGACAGCGTGGTTTTTCCTGTACCGGAAAGACCAAAGAATAGGGTTGTATCGCCTTCGTCGCCGATGTTTGCCGAGCAGTGCATGGGCAGCACATCTTTTTCGGGAAGAAGGAAGTTCTGTACCGAGAACATCGCTTTTTTCATCTCACCCGCATAGCGCATGCCCGCAATGAGCACCTTACGCTGACCAAAGTTGATGATGACAGTGCCGTCTGAGTTTGTCCTATCTCGGTTAGGATCGCAGACAAAGTCGGCGACATTCATAATTTGCCACTCTGGCTTTTCCGCAGGATTAAAGTTATCAGGCCGGATGAACATGTTGCGACCAAACAGACTTTGCCATGCGGTACCGGTCGTAACTTTCACAGGTATGTAGTGATCATGATGCTCTCCTACGTGCAGGTGTTGCACCCATTGCTCTCCGGTGGCGAGGTGCGCCCTCACCCGATCCCAAAGCGCATCAAAGGCTGCCTGATCGAACTCGCGGTTAACACTGCCCCATTCGATCGCGTCCTCGCTCGATGGCTCTCGCACAATATACCGGTCTGCTGGAGATCTACCTGTCCTGTGTCCTGTCTCGACGCGAAGTGCGCCAGTATCTGTCAAACAACCTTCCTTCCGGTCTAATGCCATCTCAATAAGTTGGGCTGCAGTGTTGTCAGTGTGTTTAATCGGTGCTTTGGCACTCTGTTCAACTGTCATTGGTATGTGCTTCCAGTGTGAGTGTGGAGGTACGGTGAACAATCAGTGGATCGTAGGCTCCGTTGATTGATCTACATCGTTACGTGCAAAGTGATAGCTGTCGCCACACATTTCGCAATTCATTGTCACCGTCTGTTGCTCCTCAAAGAGCTCGGTGATCTCATGTTTAGGTAGTAAACGAAGCGCATTCAAACTGCGATCTCGCGAACAATTGCAGTAGAAGCGGATGTGCTTAGGTTCGAAGCGCTTCACGTTCCACTCATTAAAAAGCTTGAATAACAATTGATCGGTATCAGTATCAATCAGCTCGTCGGGTGTCATTGTGTCCGCGAGTGCACAAAGGGTCTGCCACTGATCTAGCCGTTCATCCTCATCTTTGACGAGCTGTTCTGGCAGTTGCTGAAGCATCAAGCCTGCGGAGGATCCAGCCCGCGTGGACAGCCAAAATTTGGTGGCAAGTTGTTCGCTTTGCTCGAAGTAGTCGCTGAGCACATCTGCTAACTCGTCTCGTTGTACTGCGATGATGCCTTGATAGCGCTGCCCAACCTCTGGCTCGATGGTTAGCGTCAAAACGCCATTGGGTAGAAGGCTCTTGATGGGGCCTTCCGGTGCTTTGAGGTCACCGCGCGCAATACCTCTGAGATCGCCATCGCTAGAGCACTCGACCATGAGAAGCGAGATCGGACCGTCACTGCGGCCTTGCAACACCACGTGCCCGTCAAACTTGAGATTGTTTGAAATAACAACGGTCGCAGCCGCAAACTCGCCTAGCAGTTTCTGAATGCCGGGTCCGTAGGCGTTGGTTGCGACGAGTTCTTTTAGCACGTTATCAAGCACAACCGTTTCTCCACGAATGTCTGCGTCTTCGAATAAAAAACGGTAACTTTCGTCATTAGTAGAGTGCTTCGGCATGTCGCTAGTTTAACAAGGTCGCTCCGGGGAACGATGTGAAACTAGCATAGAATATTCACAATCAAGAAACTGAGCGGTGGCTTGAGTTTAGCTAGCAGCAAGTGCCTTTACTTTCGCGTTGAGACGACTCTTGTGACGTGCTGCTTTGTTCTTTTTGATGATGCCTTTGTTGGCCATACGATCGATGACTGGAACGGCCGCATCGTATGCTTCCTGCGCGGGAGCATGCTCGCCGGCATTAACGGCTGCCAGCACTTGCTTCATCTTAGTGCGAACGAGTGAGCGCAGGCTTGCGTTGTG
>CAJWEV010000045.1 GCA_913031575.1 uncultured Halieaceae bacterium
GAGGCTCTGTATCAGCAGCTGGAGGAGGGCTTTCTAACGTGAGAGAGAGATTCGTATATTTTCTTCGAACGCGCTTGAGGATAGCTTTCCTATCTTCTCGAATTGCGCAAAGACTTCCGTTAAAAATTCTCGAGGGTTGATGTGACCCGCCTCCGGAGAGAACACCCCCACTCCATTAATACGACCCTCTAGCAAGAGTTTTGCACCACACGCTAGCGGTATGCCTGTTGCCTCACCCATGCTCAGAGTTGAGTCCCCATCGCTTTCAACCGCCTCACCGACCCAAGCAGCACCTGCAATAGCCGCATCTGCGCCCTTCGTTCCCATAGCGATCCCGTACATTGCTGGAGGTGAGTCTATGCTTCTTTTTTTGCTCTCATCAGCTCTACTGCTCTCAAACCATGTCAGTAATGCAGCCGCTCGAGTACGACTAACAAGACCCCAATTGACCGAGCCTAGTATGGCTTTGAGCAGCCATGAATCAATCCCGCCTCCATGAGCGAGGTTAATTGACTCTTTTAACTGCGGATAATTATGAGGAAAAGTCACCGCCTCAGGATGACCAAAAATATAACCTTTAAAACTCGTTAACCCCGGGTAATGCACAGACACTGGTGCCAAGGGCTTGGTTAGCTCAATGGCACCGTTTCGAAAGATCCGCACCTTCCCAGTCATCTGCTCTATTCCATGAAGCATTGCCGCGTTTACACCAGCTTGGGACGACTCTCCCTCTGGCGTAGCGCCACTTAGATCCCATCCGGTGTATACACTAGACGTTGATTCAAGCTCCTGCATCGCGAGTAACGCCAGCATGTTCGAGATGCCCGGACTTGCACCAAGCCCCACGATGGCGCAAACATCCGCGTCTTTGGCTTGCTGATTAAGCTTTAGCATCTCAACCGTCGGCTCCCAATCGTCACAGATATCCAGGTAGTGACACTTCGTTTCGATTGCTGTTTCCAATATCTTTAAACCATAACGATAGAATGGTCCGCAGGTATTCATGACTAAATCTGCATTTGCCATGGCCTTCCGCAAAGCCTTAACGTCATTCACGTCTAAACCTATTGCACTAACCTTATTATTGAGTTGAGCTGCAAAATTTTGAGCACTGGCTTCATTCAAGTCCGCGATTACTATGCTCTCTACATGATCGAAATGCTGAGCAGCATTCACAGCGAACCTGCCCATGCCACCACTGCCACCAACTGCGAGAATTTTCATATAGCCACTTGCTTAATTACGATGAAAAAATCGGTCACTATAATTCCCCTGATCCGGTTGCTTGGTCAATCTCATCAGTAGATACCAAATTAAATGCCTAACTTTCAAATTGGCTTCTGATGTGTCTGGCGGGTAACCGTCACAATCACAGCGGCAGTTCCGCCACTCCCCCTTGCTGATATAATCACTACATCATTTATTGCAACGGGCAGTAACTATGAAAGCTGAACTGCAAGACGTCATGGATATGTTGCGAAAGCTTCAAGGCGCAATCGACTTCGGCAATGCACCAATGACTGAACGAGACGAACTAGCGCGTGATGTTGCGGACATCATGGATGCTCTGTTTGAAGTGATGAAAAAGCTCCCCGATGCACAGTCGCTACACAAATAGCCTCTTAAACAACCCTTTACAACTGTAAATTTGGGCATCGCATTGGGGAATGAAAGTTACTGCCAGCTTACAAGTAACTCAGTTAGACAAATAGGCTTTAAACTGGTGCCCAGGAGAGGACTTGAACCTCCACGCCCTTGCGAGCACTAGCACCTGAAGCTAGCGTGTCTACCAATTTCACCACCTGGGCAGGTAAGGTAAAACAAAGGGAGGCGAGGCTACGGCTTGGACATTTATTTGTCAATCGCATCACCGTACACTTCGCGTATATCTCGTAGCAATCAGCTATCCACTACCCCACTGGCGAAATTTTGAAGAAACCTTCCAAGGCCAAGACGCCCACTGACCCTCAAGCAGAGCGTGAAGCCCAAAAATACGATCAGCCTATCGCAAGTCGTGAGCTCATTCTTGCTGTTATGGCTGAGCGCGATGTGCCGATGCGCTTTACTGAGCTGGCTGATGCTCTCGAAATTCAGAACGACAGCGATCTCTTCTCGCTTCAAAAACGGCTCAAGGCGATGCAGCGTGATGGCCAGCTGATTTCGGGCCGACGCGGAGCACTAGGTCTACCCAAGAAGATGGACTTGGTGAAATGCAAAGTCATTGGCCACCGCGATGGCTACGGATTTGCCTCGCCAACGGAGGGTGGTGACGACTTTTTCCTCTCTAGTCGGCAGATGTATAGGGCGTTCGATGGTGATGAGGTGCTAGTGGCGCAATCTGGTCAGGATGATAAGGGGCGACCTGAGGGCCAGATCGTTGAAGTACTGACTCGCGCACACGTTCACATTGTCGGGCGTTACATGGAAGAGGGGGGAATTGGTTACCTCCTGCCCCATAACCGCCGCATTAGTAATCATGTGCTGATTCCACCCAAATCCAAGTACGGTGCGAAGTCTGGTCAGATAGTCTCAGTCAAACTCACCGATTACCCAACGGAGGTGCTTGGCGCCAAGGGTGAAGTCGAGGAGATTTTGGGAGATCACCTTGATCCAGGGCTCGAAATTGATGTCGCGATTCGGGCGCACGATATTCCTCATGAGTGGCCAGACGCTGTGCTATCTGAAGCAGGAGCACTTTGCGATGAACCCTCCGAGTCTGACAAAAAAGGGCGCATTGATCTGAGGCATCTGGGCCTAGTCACTATTGACGGTGAGGATGCTCGAGACTTCGATGATGCGGTCTATTGCGAGGCCGAGGGATCAGGGTTTCGCCTTTGGGTGGCGATTGCTGACGTCAGTCACTACGTCCAGATTGGAAGCGCGCTTGATGAGGAAGCGTTTAACCGAGGAAACTCCGTGTACTTTCCTGAGCGTGTGGTGCCCATGTTCCCAGAAGTTCTCTCCAATGGACTCTGCTCGCTGAAGCCAGAAGTTGATCGGCTCGCTATGGTTTGCGAGATGGTCATCGACGCAAAAGGCCAGGTGACGAACTCCTCCTTCTATGAAGCGGTTATTCACTCGCATGCCAGATTAACCTATACGCAGGTGGGTGAGGTCCTCCAGCACGGATGGCACGAGAATGTTCACACCGATCGGCTAGAGGGGCTAGTTCGGTTGCATGCACTGTATAAAGTACTTCGAGAGGCGAGATCAATGCGGGGCGCCATCGATTTTGAGACTGTAGAAACACGCATTCTTTTTGACGAGAACCGCAAGATTGACGCCATTGTGCCGGTCAATCGCAATGATGCTCATAAGCTCATCGAGGAGTGCATGTTAGCGGCCAATGTTGCGACCGCAGCATTCTTAGAGGAGTCCGAACTCGCCGCCCTGTTCCGTGTGCATGAAGGTCCGTCTGCTGAGCGGTTGGAAGCACTGCGAACATTTCTGGGAGAGCTGGCGCTTGATCTGCCAGGCGGGATGGATCCCACACCCTTGGATTATCAAGGCGTGCTGTCGCGATTGGCTGAGCGTGATGACGCACAGGTCATTCAAACCATGTTGCTCCGCTCTCTAAGTCAGGCGGTCTACAAGCCAGACAATGGTGGTCATTTCGGCCTGAACTATGAGGCCTATGCGCATTTCACCTCGCCCATTCGACGCTACCCCGATTTGTTGGTTCACCGGGCGATCAAACGGCTTGTGACTGTCTCAGGCTCTACCCGCGGGAAGCTCTCAAAAGGTGAGACCCGAGCACTTTATCCCTACACCATGACCGATCTCGTGACGGCGGGAGAGCATTGTTCGATGACCGAGCGACGCGCCGACGACGCGACGCGCGACGTTAATTTGTGGCTAAAGTGCGAGTACTTGCGACATCGCATTGGTGAAGAATTCGCCGGTGTCGTCGCGTCGGTCACTCGCTTCGGCATATTTGTTGATCTCACCGATATCTATATGGAAGGTCTGGTTCATATTAGTGCCTTACCGTCGGACTACTACCATTTCGATCAGGCATCGCAGCGCCTGGTCGGCGAACACACGCGGCAAACTTTTCAGTTGGGCGATGCGGTGCGAGTGCAGGTTGCTCGTGTGGATCTCGATGATCGCAAGATTGATCTTGAGCTGGTTGGTACGGTGGTGCCTGGAGCGGGGCGGCGGGGAAATAAGCTGTCGACTAGGTCGCGGAAAGCATCGCATGAATCGAGCCATACTAAACGTGGAAAGTTTGCCTCGCGCTCAGAGCAGCGATCTGACCCATCACATAAACAGTCAGCGAAAGAGCCAAACAAGAAGTCGCGCAAGTCAGCGAGCGCGTCTAAAAAAAGGTCAGCGAAGAGCAAGGCGCACAAAAAAAAGGGCACGCCAAAACGAAGAGATCGTTCCTCATGAGCGATATTACTTTCGGCATTCACGCCGTCGACAGCCTACTGCGCCGCTCCCCGCAGCGTATTCTGTCACTCCTTATTCAGGCCGATCGTAACGATAAGCGCATACAGTCGCTTTTGACGCTCGCCAAGAATCAAGGCGTGTCTGTTACACGGGTGCCTAAGTCGGATTTGGACACCAAGGTTGCCGAGCGTCATCAGGGCGTTGTCGCTGTGATTGAGCCCGAATCATCAGGAGCTAAAATTAGTGAGCGGGATCTCGTTTCGTATTTGGCAGGTGTTGAACGACCGTTGGTGCTTGTTCTCGACGGCGTCACTGATCCTCATAACTTGGGCGCATGCCTTCGAAGCGCCGATGCGGCAGGGGTTCATGCTGTGGTTGTTCCTAGGGACAACAGCGCCGAGCTCAACGCTGCAGCACGGAAGGTAGCTAGCGGTGCCGCAGAAGTTATCCCCCTTGTGCGTGTCACCAATATTGCGCGGACGCTGAAGGCGTTGAAAGACGCTGGGCTCTGGGTTGTTGGGACGACGGGCGAGGCGGATACGGTGCTTTATCATCAAGATCTAACGCTTCCGGTCGTTATTGTTATGGGTGCTGAGGGTCCTGGTATGCGTCGCTTGACTACTGATGCTTGTGACTTTCTGGTAAAGCTCCCGATGGCCGGTGAAGTTTCGAGTCTCAATGTCTCGGTGGCAACCGGTGTGTGCCTTTTTGAGGTCGTAAGACAGCGCACTGCCGTATGATTGCATTCCACAACGGGTCTATGTAGACTCCGCGCCTCACAATTAGATGGGCTCTATGAGCCTTAACTCCTTGCTGCACTGAATGTCAGGCAGCTACAACCGAAGGGAGAGATCGTTAGTGCGACACTACGAAATCGTCTTTATGGTCCATCCGGACCAGTCGGAACAGGTACCGGGCATGATTGAACGGTATACTAATGTGATCACCAAGGATGGCGGCCAAGTGCATCGCCTCGAAGATTGGGGTCGCCGTCAACTCGCTTACCACATCAACAAGATTCACAAGGCGCACTACGTTTTGATGAACGTTGAAGCTAGTAACGAGGCAATGGAGGAGCTTACGACAACGTTCCGCTATAACGACGCTGTTATACGCAACCTAGTGATTCGTCGAGACAACGCAGTGACTGAAGAGTCGTTGATTATGAAGTCTGAAAAGGAAGATCGTGAGCGTAAGTCACGTTATCAAGAGCGCCAAGCTGCTGAGGCGAAGGCCGAAGAAGAAGCTGCAGCCGCTGAGGAAGATGATTCGGGTGACGCAGACGCTGATGAAGATATAGCCGAAGTGGCAGTTGAAGAAACGGCTGAGGCAGCAGAGGCAGAAGATTCGCCAGCTGCAGACGAAGAGGAGGCTTAATCTATGTCACGTTTTTTCCGACGAAGAAAGTTCTGTCGTTTTACTGCCGAAGGTGTGCAGGAAATCGACTACAAAGATTTAGAAGTTTTAAAGCAGTACATCACTGAAACTGGAAAGATCGTACCTAGTCGTATCACAGGTACAAAGGCGAAGTATCAGCGTCAGCTGGCGACAGCCATCAAGCGAGCTCGTTACCTGGCACTGCTGCCCTACACGGATTCGCATCAGTAGGAAATGATGCACGACCTCGCTGAATTCGTGATGCGCGGTCGTTGGCAGGCGCTGGCGGTAGCTGTTATTGGTTCCGTGCTTGTCATTGCCGCACCTGTGAGCGCGGCAGCCATTGCCCTTGTGACATTGGGTCACAGTGTGCGAGATGGCGCTTGGGTTGCACTATGGTCGATGCTGCCGGCCCTATTGCTGGGTTGGGTAAGCGGAGATTACGGAACAGGGCTCCTATTGCTCTCCGTGTTCTTGGGCGCCGCTGTGTTAGCACAGTCCTACAGTTTGTCGTTAGCACTTCTTGCGGTGGTGCCGGTATCAGCACTGGGCGGGGTGGCGCTGTTGGCATTCAACTCCGCGTTTTTAGACGCGGTGTTGATGATGTTCGATAAGTGGATTGAGGCACTGGAGTCGGGCGCTAATGATACCGCGACGATTGGGTTGCTGAGGCCGTCGGTTCCGCAAGTGGCTGGGCTCATGGCAGTCGGCAATTCGCTCCTTGCTTGCCTTAGTTTGATGTTGGGGCGGTATTGGCAGGCAGCGCTATATAAGCCCGGTGCTTTTGGCGATGAGTTCAGGGCGTTGAGATTGCCCTCATTTTGGGCGGCCGCCTTGGTTCTAATAACCGTTGCGGGTGCCGTGGGCGGGAGAGAGTTGGCAGCATGGACTGCCTTAGCAGGAATACCTGTCACGATTTGTGGTTTTGCGCTCTTGCATCATGTTGCGCGAGACCGACAGCTCGGATTTGGATTTCTGGCTGTCAGTTACATGCTGTGGGCATTTGTTGATCTGCTAAAAGTGGGTGTGCTCGTGGCGGTGTTGCTTGACGCTTTTTTCGATTTCGGTCGCAGGGCAAAGGCGAGTTGACAGGCGACTTAAGAAGTAAAGGTAGCGGTTGTGTGCCCGTTACCGCCGGATGCCACGGTCCGTTTAGCCTGTGGCAGGTTGAAAATTTAAAAAATGTGGCGCAATGCGCTAATGCGAGAGGAAAATAAGGATGGAAGTAATTCTGCTCGATAACGTAGGTAGCCTGGGTGTGCTGGGTGATCGTGTTGATGTGAAGCCCGGTTATGGCCGTAACTTCCTCATTCCGCAGGGCAAAGCCGTTCCTGCTACGCAAGAAAATATTGAGAAGTTTGAAGCGCGACGCGCAGAGCTTGAGGCTGCAGCTGCTGCGACACTCGATGCTGCTAAAAAGCGCGGCGATGCGATTCAGGCTCTGGAGGGGGTGCAGATTGCTGCAACGGCAGGCGAAGAGGGGAAGCTCTTCGGTTCTGTGGGTACGCGTGATATCGCCGAAGCGTTAACAGCTGCAGGATGCAACACGGACAAAGCAGAAGTACGTTTACCCGACGGCGTAATTCGTGAGCTTGGCGACTACGAGATCATGATTCAACTTCCCGCTGAAGTAACAGCGACTATCAGCGTATCGGTAGTTGCTGAGTAATTCATCTCTGCGACATGTCTTACGCCGCAGATCCTACCTGTGGCATGCTGGGCTGCTTGGGGCGTTTTGGCCCGGTCAGCGAAAGCCAAGATAAATAAAGAGTTGAGATGGAGACATCAACAAATCCCGACTGGGATGTCGCAAAAATCAAGCTACAACCGCAGTCTATTGAGGCGGAGCGCTCAGTTCTGGGTGCACTTCTCATATCCTCTGATAGTTGGGATGGTGTCGCCGAGGTAGTGGCCGCTGGTGATTTTTATCGTCCCGAACACCGAGCTATCTTTCGCCAGATCGCACTCTTGGTCGACCGAGGTGAGCCGGTTGACGTCATAACGGTTGCCGATCGTCTGTTAGCGACGGGGGAGTTGGACGCCGCGGGCGGCCACACCTACCTAGCTGAACTTGCGGAGCAAACGCCAACTGCCTCCAATGTAAGAGCTTATGCAAAGGCTGTTCGAGAGCGTTCAGTACTAAGGCAGCTCATTAACGCTGCGCAAGATATTGCAACTGCGGGCTTCAATCCCGAGGGCAGAAGCTCCGAGGAGCTTGTCGACGAGGCGGAGCGTCTCATCATGCAGATCTCGGAGGGCGGTCAGAAAGTGGGGGGCCCACAGGCAATGGGTCCGCTCTTGAGTGGGGCACTTGAGCGCATTGAGGAGCTCTACAACACGGGTGGCGATATTACCGGCCTCACAACTGGCTTCATTGATTTGGATCGCATGACCTCGGGTTTGCAATCGTCAGACTTGGTTATCGTCGCTGGTCGACCGTCTATGGGTAAAACATCATTCGCCATGAACCTTGTGGAGAATGCGGCGCTAGCGAGCGATCGACCCATCATGGTGTTTTCGATGGAGATGCCGGCTGAGCAACTGGTGATCCGAATGCTGTCATCCCTTGGCAGAATCGATCAGTCGAGGGTTCGAACTGGTAAACTCGAGCAAGATGACTGGCCAAAGCTATCCAGCGCGACAGAGAAGTTAAAAGATACGCAGATCTTTATCGATGACACACCGGCCCTCACGCCTACGGAACTTCGCTCGCGCGTCCGCAGGTTGGTACGTGAGCAAGGTGATCTCGGCATGATCATGGTGGATTATCTACAGCTAATGCGCGTCGCTGGCTCGAGTGAGGGAAGAACCGCTGAGATCTCAGAGATTTCGCGGAGCCTGAAGGCACTCGCTAAGGAACTTAGGGTTCCTGTGGTGGCTTTGTCGCAGCTCAACCGCGCACTTGAGCAACGCCCGAACAAGCGTCCGGTCAATTCGGACTTGCGGGAGTCAGGTGCGATCGAGCAGGATGCTGACGTCGTCATGTTTATCTACCGAGACGAGGTATACAACGAGGATTCCCCGGATCAGGGTGTTGCGGAAATCATCATTGGTAAGCAGCGTAACGGCCCCATTGGTACCTGCAGGCTGTCTTTCCAGGGACAGTTCACTAGATTCGAAAATCTCGCCAGGAGCGACTATGAAAATTACGGCATCTAGCGACTCGCCTCCTATCGACCCGCTGGCACTCGGTAAAATGTTGGGAAATTACGCCGCACTGTTGCAAATCATCTTCGTCAAGTTCCGACAAAAGTATTCCCGCTATGGGCTAACTTATAGCAAGCGGCGATCTTGAGCTTATTCGTGCGTCAGCTCACCGCTTGAAAGGCACCTGCAGTAATACTTAAGAGACGCCGTTATTGAATATTGCTTACTTGCTCGAGACTGCCATGGCAGCTGGCGATATGTTGCAAATACCCGGTTTGATTACCACGCTTTAATCAGGGCGGGAGCCTCTCGAGCAAAACCTTGCCGACCGGGGGCCTTACTTAGAGTCCTAGTTCCTTCCTGAGCGCGGATAGGGCACTTTTTCGCTCGTTGAGATCCATACTGGCCGCCTCATTCGGCGTCTCTAGTTGCTTGCGCTCGGGGATTATCAATGTTTCACCACGCAGGGCTCGCTTTAGCCAGAGGTTGTAGTGACCTTGAAATACTGGCCAAGCTTCGCTGCGCGCATGATTGGCCAGCAGGTACCAGCTAGCGTCCCTACCCGCGAGATAGACGATTGGATGAGACCAGCTGGCCTCAGCTTTTGGGCTGGGTGCCAAGCAAGCCTCCTGGTACGCGCTGGCCGGCGACGGCAGCCCCAGCTCGGTCAGCGCCTCGGAGCAGCTTTCCAGCATGCGATTCAGCGTCGGTAGATAGTCACTGCCCTCTATTGCTCGGCGCGCACCCATTAGTATGAGCTCACCCGAAAATTCGCCGAGCGCTTCCAGCCAAAGTCGTTTGACCTGACCCAGTTGCTGCGCGTCTGACCACGCCGCGTAATACTGATTGTGGTAGTTCAGCCGGAAGAGAGCGAACACCTGATTGATGGCCTCGATCAGGCCTGAGTCTTCGCGATCGACACACTCATCCTGCCCAGCTGGTGTCGCTGAGGTCGTCTGAGATGCTTCGGTCTTTTGTGCGATCTCCTGGGCTAGTTCCGCTGCCTGTCTTTGATCTGCCACTAATCTGCTCCTGATGACGTTGCCATTGGTATTTTACATGCTGCAAGAATTTCGCGTTCCACGATGTATGGACTTCATTGCTGTCTACCCAATAGACAACAAATTCTCGAAGTACCGTATCGGCAAAGTTCTGGGATATGCCCGACAATTGAAGGGTCTCGTAGACCGCGGCATTGGGCATCCAGTTGGGTTTAAGACGTTCCGGTACGGTGCTGTGCTGCAAGCTGTTTTCGTGTCGTGCCCAGCGCTGCCGTGCAAACTGAATGAATTTGCTATTAACGTCTTTTGGTGCGCCTCCTCGCTCCTTCCAATACAGGATGAACTCGGGTCGGATAGATTCGATAAACTCCGAGGGCATTTCCGTGCGGGCCAGAATCTCCTGGGCATCGAGACTCGGTTGCCATGCGTTATCAAATCGCGCCGGTTCTTTAATCGTGAAGGCCGGATGCTTTTGATGTTGTCGCCAATGAGAGAGTACGTGGTGGCGAAAGCGTGTATCTAAGGTTCTCCGGTCACCCGAGACTTCAAAGTTTTTAAGTTGCCCGAGAATATAGTCTCGGGTCAGGCCATGATTTAGGTTGAGCAAATCGATGAGATGCTCACTCGGGGTCCATGCTCGTGTAGATTCCGTTTTGGGCGCAACCTCGACCGGTTTGTCCGTGACGCGCCAAACTAGTGGATCATGACTGGGCCGAGCGTTGAGTATTCCGAGATCGACCACTCGTTGGAGCAACTGGCCGATCCTCATGTGATCCCAGAACGGAAAGTCCTTCGTCAGTGCTTCGATGGAAATGGTATTGGCATCCGCGGCCAACTGATTGCTTAAGCCTTGTAAAAGTATCGCTTCTTCTAAACCCACGGTCGCGGCGAGCTGTGGAGAGAAGGTGCAGTAGCGCTCTGGAATGAATCGCGGGTTTGACATGGATACTAGCGATGACTGTTGGTCTGATAGCATAGCGGTTTAGAGGTAGTGAGGCACCCCTGTCGGAGTGATCTATGGCAAAAACTAAGTCAGCGTTCGTATGCAACGACTGTGGTGCGGATTATCGAAAGTGGCAGGGGCAGTGTTCTGCCTGTGGCGCATGGAACACCTTGTCTGAGGTGCGGATTTCGGGAGGAAACTCGGGATCAGTACGAAAAGCGCGAGAGGGCTTTGCAGGTACAACGGCGAGCGTTCAAAAATTATCTGAAGTTGACCTCGTTGACTTACCTCGGTTCAGCTCCGGCTTTGCAGAGCTCGATCGTGTATTGGGTGGTGGGTTCGTACCAGGATCTGCGATTTTAATTGGCGGTCATCCGGGGGCGGGGAAGAGTACATTGTTACTCCAGACACTTTGCGCCCTCGCCGCGAGAGCGCCTGCGCTTTATGTGACCGGGGAGGAATCACCGCAGCAAGTCGCGATGCGGGCGAAGCGCCTCAGGCTTGAAACCGATTCGTTGCAGCTAATGGCTGAAACGGATGTCGACGCCATTCTTGCCGCTGCCAATGGCCATAAACCAAAAATCATGGTGGTAGATTCCATTCAGGTGGTGCACAGCGACGCCTTAACATCGGCGCCGGGTAGCGTAGCGCAGGTGCGAGACTGTGCCGCTTTGCTGACCCGCTACGCGAAACAGACAGGGACTGTACTTATTCTCGTAGGCCACGTGACGAAGGATGGAAGTCTGGCAGGCCCGAAAGTATTGGAGCATATGATTGATTGCTCCGTCCTCTTGGAAGGGGAGCAGGACTCCCGATACCGGACCCTTCGTGGCCAGAAAAACCGATTCGGCGCGGTCAACGAGCTCGGTGTATTCGCTATGACGGACGGGGGTTTGAAAGAGGTGCTCAACCCATCTGCCATTTTTTTGGAGCGGGCTGACACACCTGCGCCTGGAACAGTGGTTGTCGTCGTCTGGGAAGGCACTCGACCCTTGTTAGTTGAAATTCAGGCGCTTGTGGACGCAAGTAATCTGGGTAATCCGCGGCGTGTTGCTGTTGGCTTCGAGCAGAATCGACTGGCCATGCTGCTAGCAGTACTGCACCGTCACGTGGGTTTGCATGTGGGCGATCAAGATGTGTTTGCCAATGTGGTCGGCGGCGTGAGAATCGCTGAGACAAGCGGTGATCTATCGCTTTTACTTGCGATTGTATCCAGCTTAAGAAGCAGGGTTTTGCCAAGGGATCTTGTAGTTTTTGGTGAAGTCGGATTGACGGGCGAGATTCGTCCTGTAGCGAGCGGCCAGGAACGCATTGCCGAAGCGGCTAAACACGGATTTAAGCGCGCTATCGTTCCCAAAGGAAATGCGCCGAGGACAGATATTCCCGGTATTACGATCCAACCTGTGTCTCGCCTTGATGAGGCCATTGCACTCTTCGATTAAGCACAAGGTGCCGGCGCGTGCCGACAGTCGTTACATAAGTTTGCGGTGTTTAACTCTGCTCGGTACGTCGGCGTCGCGACCCAGGCGCGCACGGCGATCTTCTTCATACTCGCTGTAGTTTCCTTCATGGAAAACGACGGTTCCGTCGTCTTCGTAAGCGAGGATATGCGTGGCAATGCGATCGAGGAACCATCGATCGTGCGATATCACCATGGCAGAGCCGGGGAATGCTTGCACTGCATCCTCTAGGGCTCGAAGTGTTTCTACGTCTAGATCGTTGGTGGGTTCGTCCAGTAGTAGTACGTTTGCGCCTTGCTTTAGAAGTTTGGCGAGATGCAAACGGTTACGCTCCCCGCCTGAGAGATCCTTTACGAACTTTTGCTGGTCCGAGCCCTTGAAATTAAATCGACCTATGTATGAGCGAGAGGGCACCTCGTAGGTGCCAATACGGATGATATCGAGACCATCAGAGACTTCTTCCCAGACAGTCTTAGAACCGTCAAGTTCATCGCGTGACTGATCGACGTATCCAAGCTGTACCGTCTCACCCACAGCTACCGAGCCACCGTCTGGCTGCTCGTGGCCCATGAGCAGTCGGAAGAGCGTCGACTTACCCATACCATTTGCACCAATGATGCCTACGATGGCACCTTTTGGAACATTGAATGAAACATTGTCAAATAATAGGCGATCGCCAAATACTTTCCTAAGGCCTTCGACTTCGATGACCTTGTCGCCGAGTCTTGGACCGGGCGGGATGTAGATTTCGTTGGTTTCGTTTCGTGTCTGAAAGTCCTGCGAATTCAGTTCATCGAAACGCGCCAAACGGGCTTTGTTTTTGGCTTGCCGACCTTTTGGATTTGAGCGAACCCATTCAAGTTCTGCTTTGATAGCTTTTTGCCTCGACGCTTCCTGGCGCTGCTCCTGGGCAAGTCGCTGGTCTTTAGCCTCAAGCCAAGTCGAGTAGTTGCCCTCATAAGGTATGCCACGTCCGCGATCCAGTTCTAGAATCCAGCCTGCGGCGTTATCGAGGAAGTACCGGTCGTGAGTAATAGCAACTACTGTACCGGTAAAGCTCTCTAGGAAACGCTCTAGCCAGCCAACCGACTCTGCATCCAAGTGGTTGGTAGGCTCATCTAGTAGGAGCATGTCGGGCTCACTCAATAGCAGGCGAGCGAGTGCAACACGACGCTGCTCACCGCCTGAAAGATTGCTGACGTCGGCGTCCCAAGATGGAAGACGCAGTGCGTCTGCAGCCACGTTGAGTCGTGTCTCAATGTTATGCGCGTCGGTTGCCTGAATGACGTCCTCGAGCCTTGCTTGCTCCTTCGCGAGTGCATCGAAGTCTGCATCTGGCTCCGCGTAAGCCGCATAGATCTTGTCTAGCCCGGAAAGTGCATCAATCGCCTCGGATAGACCTTCCTCAACGTTTCCTCGCACATCTTTCTCCGTATTGAGTTGCGGCTCCTGAGCTAGGTAGCCAATCTTAATTCCCGCTTGCGGACGGGCTTCGCCCTGAATATCGGTATCGATTCCGGCCATGATTTTTAGCAGTGTCGATTTGCCCGCACCATTTAAGCCGAGTACCCCAATCTTGGCGCCCGGGAAAAAGGAGAGTGAGATGTCTTTCAAGATTTCACGTTTGGGAGGAACCACTTTACTCACGCGGTTCATAGAATAGACGTATTGGCCTGATTTCCCATGTTTGTTATCGCTCATTGTGCAAAAGACCTCGGGGGATAC
>CAJWEV010000046.1 GCA_913031575.1 uncultured Halieaceae bacterium
AGCGCTGTCGCCGATGTCATTGGTTCACTGCTGAGCTACTCGCGCGCTGGCATTGATTTTATGTTCGGCCAGCTAGCGGCTTATGACGGTCCTATTGGCTTCGTCTTTGCCGTCAACGTACTTCCCGTGGTGGTCTTTTTTAGTGCCTTAATTGCAGTCTTGTATCACTCGGGTGTCATGATGTGGGTGGTGCGAATCCTCGGTGGCGCATTGCGGCGCTTCCTCGGCACCAGTCATGCTGAGTCCATGTCTGCTGCAGCGAATATTTTCGTGGGTCAGGCGGAGGCTCCACTAGTTGTAAAACCGTTTATCCCTGAAATGACGCGATCCGAGTTATTTGCCGTTATGGTCGGCGGCCTGTCCACTATTGCAGGCTCTGTGATGGCGGGCTACGTGGCGCTGGGGATCCCGCTGGAATACCTAGTAACAGCCAGTTTCATGGCAGCGCCCGGTGGTTTGATGATGGCGAAGCTGATCGAGCCTGAAACAGGAACGCCCGCAGTCCCAAAGGCTGGTTACGACGCCACCATACCCCGTTACGTCAACATAGTTGATGCTGCGGCGACCGGTGCACTGGATGGCCTTAGAATGGCCGCAGCGATCGCCGCAATGTTGATTGCCTTCGTCGCCCTGATCGCGTTGATCAATGGTCTACTGCAGTACTTTGGCGCCTTCGTGGGCTTCGAAGAAATTACCCTAGAGTTTCTGTTTGGCTACTTCTTGAGTCCTATTGCCTGGTTACTTGGCATACCCTGGGCGGAGGCATCGACAGCGGGGAGCCTCATTGGTCAGAAACTGATCTTGAATGAATTCGTGGCGTACCTTGCCTTCTCCGGCGTAAGTGAGTCGCTATCACCTATTACACAGGCGGTTGTTATTTTCGCTCTTTGTGGCTTTGCCAACTTATCTTCGATTGCCATCTTGCTGGGTGGCTTGGGCGCCATCGCGCCTGGCAGGCGAGATGACATTTCTCGACTTGGGGTCAGGGCCTTGATCGCAGCCACCTTGGCCAATCTGATGAGCGCCGCACTCGCCGGCTTTTTTTTGTCACTCCCAGGAGCTGCATTTTAATGGGAGATTCTGCGCGCGTTCAGAACGCTAGGGAAAAACGCGAGCTTCCTCTAATTAAATTCACTGCGGCCAATGCCTCCGAAGCCTTTTTTGATAGCTTACGGCAGTACGGTTTTGCCACGCTGATATCGCATCCTTTGGATATGGCACGAGTTAATCGTATTTACAGCGCATGGCGCGCACACTTCGTCGAGGGCGTTGCCACGGAGTTTGCGATGGATCCTGTTAGGCAAGACGGGTATTTTGCACTTGATCAAGCTGAAAGTGCGATAGGGCAGGTCGTTCGAGACTACAAGGAATACTTTCAGTTTTACCAATGAGGACGTTGTCCTGGCCATTTGAAGACCGATCTGGCAGCACACTTTGAGGACTGTCTCAGGTTCTCAGCCACGTTATTACGATGGGTTGCCCAGCAGCTTCCTGAGGATATTGTCAGCCGCCTGCCTATGCCTCTCGAGTCAAGGATCAAGGACAGTGCGCAAACCATGTTGCGCGTTCTGCATTACCCGCCTGTCGAGTCGGGTATGGTGTTACCCAGAGCTGCGGCACACGAGGACATCAATTTCCTGACTATTATGCCCGCATCTGATGGACCCGGCCTCGAGCTTCAATTGTCTGACGGCGAGTGGATCGAGGTAGTTAACCGACCGAGTCAGGTGGTCGTCAATATTGGCGACATGCTTCAGGAAGCGACCGAGGGGTTTCTACGATCTACAACTCATCGAGTTGCGACGCCTGATGAGGGACTCGCGGCGAGTGGTCGTATGTCGCTGCGGTTATTTTTACATCCTACACCTGAGGCAGCACTCTCTTCGCGCTATACGGCAGGCAGCTATCTTAGTGAGCGTTTACATGAGCTCGGTGTTATCTAGCTCGGTCCAGCCATTGTTGACCGGCGAGCCCCATTAAGATAATCACCAATCCAACAAGCGTGCTGCCCGCAATGGTCTCGTTCAGCACCGTCCCGATTAGCAGTAATGACAACGGTGGTGCCAGAAAAATTAAGCTGCTTATGCGAAGCGGGTTATCGGTGAGACGCATCGCTCTCATCCAAAGCACAAAGGCAATACCCATTTCAAAGAGCCCAATATAGATACCACCGAGCAAGGAACCCATGCTGGTAGTGGGCATTTGCCCCGCCAGTACTGTGACTATCCAAAGCAGAGGTAAAGCGGCCGAAAAATTTAGGAATAGTGCGAGTTCCGGGTCGATATTGTTGGCATCAATAATACGTGAGTTGATGACCCAGGATAAACTCCAAATGACGGTTGAGAGGAGCGCGAGTGCCACACCTGCCGGTCGATCAAATTCAAGAGCCCCGAGATTGCCATTTGTCGCAATGACAAGAATCCCGAGGTAGCTGAGAAGCGCCAGTCCTGTCTCATACTTGGTCGGCAGTGTGCGTGAAAACACGGAGGCAACCAGTGGCAGAGTGAGTCCCCAGGTGTAGTTGATGGCCATAGCGTCCTGTGCCGGTAACAGGTCATAGGCTGTAAACAGGATCCAATAAAAAAAAGCGGGATTGAGCAATCCAAGCAGTAGGCAAGATAAGACCACGCCGCTCTTCATCTCGTGTACTGATTTTAGGCTGCCAGCCACAACCACCCTGACACCAAAAAAGCCCCACGACACCGTTGCCGCCAATGTAATCAGTGCCATCGGCGTATTGAACTCCAGCGCCCACTTAAACGCAGTGGCCATCGTACTCCACAAACCTACTGCCGCTGAAGCATAGATCAGAGCGTGTTGATTCGATGCGGATGAAGACGCGAGCATAACGGACGAGGCTGTATTCCTATGATTGCAATGGCGTAGACTCTGCGCAGGGGTAATCCACGCCTGTGAGGAGTCAACGATGGGCCATATTAGCGAGAATGTCACCTTAGATAACCCAGCCTTTATCCACGAGTCAGCGTGGCTTTACGGCAAGGTCACCGTCGGTCCGGGTGCATCGATATGGCCGAATGTGGTGACGCGTGCAGAAACTTACGAGATTCGAATCGGTGCGCGTACGAATATTCAAGACTTTGTCATGATCCATGTCGGGGCCGCATCGTCCACCAATGTTGGCGAGGACTGCTCCATCACGCATCACGTGACGCTGCACGGATGCACTATTGGTGATCGCTGTCTCATTGGCATTAACGCAACCATTATGGATGGGGCCAAAATCGGCAATAACTGCATTGTTGCAGGGCACACCATTGTTACCGAGGGTAGTGAGTTTCCAGATAACACCATCATCGCAGGGGTACCAGGTAAAGCAGTCGCAACGCGCGACTGTGGTGATGCCAACCTCCTGAACGCCAGGTTTTACAGCGCGATGGCAGAGAGCTATGCAAACGGTGAAGATCGACTATCAAAAGAGAAAGTCGGAGAGGTTCTGAGCTCAATCGGCCAGTGAGTGTGGGTTAAGGCTCAGATTGCTCGAGTACTTACTCTAGTTGCGTTAGGGACCCCATCAAAAATCAGGTTAAAGCCGGCTTATTTGAGCAAAGTCTTTGCTTGAGCTGAACGGCGTTAAGACAGTGGGCAATGACTTACTCATCGAGTTCGATACCCACGTCGAGCTAGGTACCGGTGGACTTTGCAAGGGATGATTGACTACCCCTTGATGGCACCAGAGACGTTTGATTACTTTAAGCGTAAATGTGCGATGGTGGGTAAGTCTAAGTCTTGCTGTATCTCAGCAATGTTATGTAGCTCGCGCTGCGAGGCTGGGCTTGAGGAATCTGGGCCAAGTAACCCCCATATCATTAGGCTGCGACCGACGCGTCAGTGCTCTGCGCTTCCCGCGATTCTTCCTCCAGGATCCATTCTTTTGCCGCTTCAAGTGCTTCTAGTCGCGTAACGTATTGCATATTTGAAGGTAAGTGATCGGCGACACCTAGCCCTCTAAGCACTTGCGCAACTTCTTGCTTGATACCGCAGGCATATAAGCGCTTGCCGGCGTTGTGGGCATCAACGGCGATTGTTTCAACGGCTCGTGCTGCAGAAACATCAATAAAGGGCACTCGGTGGAAGTCGAGAACAATAGCTCTGTGGTCATTTCGTCCCACGCGCTCGCGTACATGGTGACCGACATCTGCCGCCGCACCAAAACTTAAAGGACCACCAAAATCGAATAGGGTGAGGTGATCGTCAACTGCCTGGAAAATCTCTGCTTCGGCCTCGGTGAGTGCAACCTCACTGCCATCGCCCTCGCCACTAACAGCTTTCAACTGTTCGTCGGCAATCTGCTTGACGAAGGCCAGGGCTGCGATGACCACACCTGCCATGACCGCTGTAATAAGGTCAACGAAGACAGTGAGGCCGAGCACCAATGCCATCAGTATTAGATCGAAGCGAGGTCCTTGATGCGCGCGCTTCAGGTAGGCAACGTCAATGATGTCGTAGCCAACCTTCACCAAAATACCGGCTAGTACCGCATGTGGAATTTTTGCGGCAAACGGGGCAAGTACGAGTACGACGCCCAATAGCAACACGCTGTGCAGCATGCCTGAAATTTTCGTGCTACCGCCTGTGCGGATATTGACGACCGTACGCATGGTCGCCCCCGCGCCAGGGATACCGCCAAAAAAACCAGCAATTGTATTGCCTATACCTTGACCGACGAGCTCCCGATTAGAGTTGTGACGGGTACGAGTCATATTATCCGCTACCAGCGAGGTCAGCAGACTGTCGATGGCACCGAGCGCTGCGAGGATCGCCGCAGCCTCGAAGATGATGATGGCGGTATCAGCCTCAATGGTGGGTACGATGAAGCTGGGTAGACCTGTAGGGATGGCACCCAAGATAGGAAGGCCCTCGATCGAGAGTCCGATGAGTGTACCGGTGACCAGTGCAGCCAGCGGAGCGGGAATCAGACGTCCCCATGACGCCGGCCAACTAAACACCATAACGAGGGTAAGTACGCCCACGAACAACGCACCGAAGTGTGGGTCCATGACAGCTGTTGGCACCTCCATGAGCGCCGGAATAGTGCCGCCACCTTGCGGTTCGTGACCGAATAGTCGTGCGAGCTGCAGCGCAATGATGATGCACCCAATGCCGCTCATAAAGCCAGAGACTACTGGGTACGGCACCAGTCGAATGTATTGGCCAAAGCCCAGTAGGCCGAACACAATCTGCATGATGCCCGCTAGGATTACTGTGGCGAAGACTAGCGACGGATCACCGTTTAGTGATGCGAATACGCCTGCAAAGACCACAACCATGGGTCCCGTAGGTCCTGTAATTTGTGAGCCTGTACCGCCGAAGAGTGCAGCGAAAAAGCCAACAATGATCGCTCCGTAGACACCGGCGATGGGGCCTGCACCTGACGCTTCACCAAAGGCGAGTGCCAAAGGCAACGCAACCACGCCCGCGGTCAATCCTCCGTAGAGATCGCCGCGGAGATTGCTCGTATCGAAAAACTTGCTGCTCATATCAATGTGCTCGCTCTAATTCGTTCGGTTTAACGGTGCTGTGTTCAATGAATCGCTGTTGTTTATGAATTTTGTTGCTCAGCCTTCAGGCATAGCGGAGCTGTGGTGCTGAATTATTTTCCATGCACCGCCGCGCAACTCGTAGGTGTAGTTGAAACGAGCTGATACGGTCGAACCATCGCCAAACGTAAAGACATACACGCCGGCATTCGTTGCCAAAGTGTCAGACAAAACGCGTGCATTCGATTCTGTGATAACACCCTGAGGTTGCTTGGCGAGGAACGCGACAAAGTAATCCCGAATTTCCGTGTGATTATGCCGAACTTGGTTGGATACGGTTGGAAGCAAAACGGCATCCTCCGCATACATGTTCGTCACAACGTCTGGGTTGCCAGTTGCCAGAGCGTCATTCCAATCACTGAATAGTTCAACTACCTGCTCTTCGTTCACAGTGTTCTCCAAAACAATATCAAAATGGATAGCACGAATCCTTGTGCCTCATCTAAAAAATGAGGATCAAATTTAGTGCCAGTCAAAAAAATACGGTGCAATGTACGCGCGCATCCTATTAATTGGATGCGATAGTTGTTACTAATATATCAATATCTTTTGATAGTAAAAATCTATCGCCTGGTGTGAGGTCTTTTCATGCAGCCCAAATTAAATGTCAGTTTGCGACAAATTACCTACTTCAAGGCCATTGGCGAGGTTGGAAGTTTCCGTGGTGCAGCGGAGCGGCTAGGTGTCACGCAACCCACGTTGACTGCTCAGATAGCGACCCTCGAGGAATTCTTGGGCGTTAAATTGTTTGAGCGAACTCGGTCAGGTGCGACCCCTACGGTTGCAGCGAGAGAACTGATACCCGTCTGCAACCGAATTCAGGAAGAAGTGCAGAGCTTTGTGGACACCGCGCACGGCTTCACGGGCGGAGAAACCGGGACCTATCGTATTGGTGTCACGCCAACCCTGGGACCCTACCTTCTGCCTCAAGTTTTGCCTGAAATACATGAGCGCTTTCAGGAGCTTCGACTATTTGTTCGAGAGGGTGTCCCCGCAGACTTAAGTCAGGATCTTAGGGGCGCAAAGCACGATCTTATCTTATCAACACAACCGATTGCCGATGTTGGTCTTGAGCTTAGCCCCTTGTTTAGGGAGCCATTAAAATTGGTTCTACCTCTCGATCATCGCCTCGCAAATAAAGGAGTGATTAATCGTGCAGACCTTGTGGGAGAAGAGGTACTGACCATTGACGAACACCACCTGTATCACCGACAAGTCACCGAGCTTTGCCAGACACTGGGTGCTAATACTCGCCGCGATTTTGAAGGAACGTCACTTGATACGCTAAGACAGATGGTGGTTATGGGTATGGGCATTACCTTCCTGCCTTCACTCTACGTGGCGTCTGAGATTCGAGAATCAGATCCGCTTCGCGTTACTGACGTTTTTGGGGTCAATATGTACCGAGATCACGCGTTAGCGTGGCGAAGCCGGTCGCCCGCTCGTCCTCTGTTTCGCAGACTGGCTCAAACGATCAGAGAATTGGTTCCCGCCACCGGTGCGAGTGATTTGCGACTCTTGTATTAAAAACAGTTCGCTCAAATCCCGAGTTCCGTCCGTTGTTTATTAAAACACGACCTTTCGGAAACGGTTTTTGTTTAGCGGCCATGGCTTCATTATATTTAGGCAATCGCGAAGATGAAAAATAAACAGAAAGGAGCATCTGACATGAGCTATAGATCGACAACTTCCTTTATCAATACAGCGCTCGAGTCGACTTGCTTAACCGTGGAATTCAATCGGCCTGATGCCCTGAATGCTCTGCGACCCGAGATGCTCTCTGAGGCTGCCCGTCTGGTAGAGCAGGCGAGTGACGATCCCGCGGTGAAAGTGATTGTTTTGCGAGGTGCCGGTCGTGCCTTTTCTGCCGGAGTCGATTTAAAGGTGCTGCAGGGCATCAAACCTGAGGGTGGGATCATTGGTAATGTCTTTGACGAACCTGCTGCGCGTTTAGCCGCGGCGATTCGAGATTCGAATGTGCCAGTTATCGCACGTGCTGTGGGCGCATGCTTTACGGGTGCCCTAGAAGTCGCACTCCACTGCGATTTTGTGTACACCACAGACGCGACAAAGTTTGGCGATACGCACACAAAATTTGGCTTGAGGCCCACCTGGGGTATGTCGCAAACACTGTCGCGGGCCGTCGGTCAAAGACGCGCCCGAGAGCTGTCTTTCACGGCGCGAATCTTCACCGGTTCTCAGGCGTTTGATTGGGGTGTTGCGAATGCCAGTTTCGAGACACCGGAAGAGCTCGACGAGGCACTGGCTGCCACATGTGCGCAGATTGCTGGCAACAGTGCAGAGGCTGTCGGGGCCATGAAGGACCTCTATCGACTCGCGGAAACAGAGCAGGGTATCCGACCTTCGTTGGCCGGTGAAACAGCCTCAAATTACGAAATTTCTGACACTGATCAGCGACTGTCAGCCTTCTAGTCAAAGTTATGCCTAACCCCTCAGGGGGGGCGCTTTTTTGTGCCTATTGCGCCGCCAAAAAAACGCAGTTAACGTCGCGGTTTTCGAGTCGGGGTGCATGATGAGCGCGGCTGAAAAGTTATTAGAATCTTTGTACTACGAAGTCATCCCGATGAAGGGTTTCGAGGAGAAGCTCGACGTTTTGACGGCCGGGGATCGCGTGGGGATTACCTGTTCTCCAAAGCAAGGTTTGCAGGTCACGCTCGATACGGTTGCCAAGCTCTCTTATCGCGGTTTTTCGCTCACGCCACACGTGGCCGCGCGCCAGGTCATGAGCAAGCAGCACCTTAAAGACATCGTGTCCCAGCTCACCGACAGTGGGATAACATCCATCTTTGTGCCCGGTGGCGATCTTGATGAACCTATGGGCGAATACGAGAGCTCCGCAGCGGTGCTTCGCGATCTTGCCGAAATGGACCATCCGTTCAACCGGATTGGTATTGCCTCCTACCCCGAGGGTCATCCCGCTATTTCGGATGATCTACTGTTCGAAGCGCTGGCTGCCAAACAAGGGATTGCGACTCACATGGTGACTCAGATGTGCTTTGACATGCCTGTACTCGTAAAATGGCTCTCAGAGATGCGCGATCGTGGCATCACCACGCCCGTCTGGATTGGCCTTCCGGGTGTGATGGATCGCATGCGCCTCTTCAAGACGTCGCTTCGCATTGGTGTGGGCCAATCGGCCAAGTACGCCAAGAAACAAAAGGGCCTCATCGGGATGTTCTTGCGAAGCCCGACGTATAAGCCCGACTCGCTATTCAAAGCGTTAAAACCAGCCATGAATGATGAGCGTATGGCCATTGAAGGTCTCTATATGTTCACGTTCAATCAGATCGATAACACTGTTCAGTGGTCTCAAGAACAAATAAAGCGCATTAGATAAGCGCACGACCGGAGCACACCCAGGATGAGTACAGATACCCCCCTCGCGATAGCTATCGGGCCCAGAGTGCGCCAGTCAGCTTTTTTCGATTCCACGATCGAGGCTGGCGTAAAGTCATTCACCATTTATAACCACACCTTTTTGCCAGTGCATTTCGGTGATCCGCTTGCCGAGTATTGGAGCATGGTGAATGGTGTGGTTCTCGCAGACCACGCGTGTCAGCGCCAAGTTGAGATATCGGGGCCCGACGCGCTCGAACTCACGCAATTGCTTACGCCCAGAGATATTTCTAAGTGCCCAGTCGGCAGGGGCCGTTACGTTGTGTTTTGTGACAACGATGGTGGAATTATCAACGATGCGGTTCTTTTTAGAATGGCCGAGGACCGTTTCTGGCTATCGCCTGGGGATGGTGACGTTATTTTGTGGGCGCAAGGTCTGGCGTTGGGTAAGGGCCTAGACGTTAAGGTGTCGGAGCCCGATGTGTCACCACTGCAGTTACAGGGTCCTGTATCGCCCTATGTTGCCAAGAAGCTGTTCGGTGAAATAGCGATCACACTGGGGTACTACCAATGCGCAGAACTTGAATTGAACGGCATTCCTGTGGTGCTGACTCGCACAGGCTGGAGTGGTGAGCTAGGTTATGAGATTTACCTGCTTGATGAGACTCGAGGAAATGAACTCTGGGCCATGATTATGAAGGCAGGCAGAGAGTACGGCATTTTGCCTGCATGCCCATCGCTGATGCGCAGTGTAGAGGGTGGTATTTTGTCGTATGTCTCCGATATCACGCGAGAGGATACGCCCTTTACCATCGGCCTTGATCGACTTCTGGATCTCGATAAGCCGTCAGATTTTGTTGGTAAAGCGGCACTTCAGCGGCTTGCCTCAGAGACGCCTCCGCGAAAGCTAGTGGGTGCCAACTTTGGTGGTGACCCTGTTGGTGGCAACGATAAGTTTTGGGATGTGTACTCGGACGATCAAGTCGTCGGTCGTATCACGCGCTGCTGCTACTCACCGCGACTCGAGCACAATATTGCCCTGGTAAATGTTCCGACAGAGCTGTCAGCGCCTGGCACCATGGTTCAGCTCGATATTCGCGGCTCCCGAGTTGACGCTGAGATTGTGGCTTTGCCCTGGTTCGAGTCGCACAAGAAAATTCCAGAGGGAATTTAGCTACTTCCGTAATCTCTCGTAGGTCTTGGTTACCCCTTTGGCGTAATGAAAGTCATTATGCCTGCCCCTTAAAATAATCAATGCGACGTACTGGGTTAGTCACTAAACTGGTGCGAGAAGAGGCTGGTTTCGAATAGACCAGTCTGTCCCTCAAACGTCTTAATTAAAACGATAAAAAGCAAGGTGGTGTTGTCAATGAAAAGCATAGCTGCAATCGCATTTAAAGCTGGTGCCCCGCTAGAGGTTGCGGAGGTAGACGTTCAGGGTCCCCGCGCTGGCGAGGTCATGGTCGAAATTAAAGCCACCGGTGTTTGCCATACGGATGCGTTTACTTTGTCTGGCGACGACCCAGAGGGTGTCTTCCCAGTGATATTGGGGCATGAAGGTGCAGGTGTCGTTGTTGAAGTGGGCGAGGGAGTGACCTCGGTGAGGCCAGGAGATCATGTTATCCCTCTGTACACGCCAGAATGTCGTGAGTGTAACTTCTGCCTTCACCCCAAAACGAATCTGTGCCAAGCCATTAGAGAAACCCAGGGGCAGGGTTTAATGCCCGATCAATCCAGTCGCTTTACCCTCGATGGCGAGCCCATTCTCCACTACATGGGGTGTTCCACATTTTCCAACTACACGGTACTTCCTGAAATTGCGGTTGCAAAGATTCGAGAAGACGCGCCTTTTGACAAGGTCTGCTACATCGGCTGTGGTGTGACGACCGGTATTGGTGCTGTGGCTTTCACCATGAAAGTCGAAGCGGGATCAACTGTTGCTGTCTTCGGTCTCGGTGGAATTGGGCTGAATGTTATTCAGGGAGCCCGCATGGTGGGTGCAACGCGAATTATTGGTGTTGATCTAAACCCAGAAAAGGCTGTTTTGGCGCGCCGGTTAGGTATGACTGATTTTGTAAATCCTAGTGCGGTCGAGAATGTAGTTGATCACCTCATTCAAATGACAGATGGCGGTGTTGATTACAGTTTCGAGTGTATCGGCAATGTTAACGTGATGCGTCAGGCGCTCGAGTGTTGCCACAAGGGTTGGGGGCAAAGCTGCATTATTGGTGTTGCAGGCGCGGGACAGGAAATTGCGACACGTCCATTTCAGTTGGTTACAGGGCGTTCTTGGCGGGGCACAGCCTTTGGTGGCGCGCGCGGAAGAACTGATGTCCCCAAAATCGTGGATTGGTACATGGAAGGTAAAATTAATATCGATGAGATGATTACCCACACCATGCCGCTTAACCAAATTAATGATGCCTTTGACCTGATGCACGAGGGTAAGAGTATTCGGTCCGTGGTGACCTTTTAATGGCGCTTGAGCTTTTGTCGTCGGTCCGTTGCTTCGCTGGCGACCAGCGTCGTTACCAGATAGCCTCAAGTGCTCTGTCGGGTGAAACGGTATTTTCGGTGTTTCTTCCTGATTTTGCTGTGGCGAATCCTGTGCCTGTCGTCATCTACCTCTCCGGATTGACCTGCACGGATGAAAATGCCGTTACAAAAGCAGGTGCACAGCGCGTTGCAAGCGAGCTGGGAATTGCATTGGTCTTTCCCGATACCAGTCCAAGAGGTGAGGGCGTAGCGGACGATCCTGAGGGAGCCTATGATCTCGGTCTAGGCGCCGGCTTCTACCTGGATGCCGTACGGGCGCCTTGGTCTAGTCACTACCAGATGGAATCATTTGTAGTGGACGAGTTGCCTGCATTACTTGGTAATGTTGATGGACTTGATCTTGATCGGGTAAGCATTTGTGGTCACTCGATGGGTGGCCACGGAGCGATAAGCTTGGCCCTCAAGCACCCCGGAAAGTACCAATCTGCGAGTGCTTTCTCACCGATCTGTGCGCCTATGAGCTGCGCGTGGGGTAAAAAAGCGTTTTCCGCCTATTTGGGTTCTGACGAATCGCTGTGGCAGCAACATGACAGTAGCGAGTTGATTCGCAGAGGCGCTCCGCAGATTCCACTGTTGGTGGATCAGGGTGCAGCCGATCCGTTCCTCGAAGAGCAGCTGCGTCCCGACCTGTTGTTGGCCGCTTGTGACGAAGTGGGTTTTCCTGTTATTTATCGGGCACAAATAGGCTATGACCACAGTTATTTTTTTATCGCGTCTTTTATCGAGGACCACTTGCGCTTCCATGCGAAGTACTTAGCTTGAGATAACTTTTCACGTTTTAAGTGATAACGCTGACACACCAGATCGCCGGCGGCAATTTTGGTTTTAGGGCTGTCGGCAAATGACGATTCTGCGAAGGATTAGATTGCTAAAAACAGGTCCAGACCACTCAGCACCAAAATAAGGCGCAATATTAGTTTCGACCGATTATCGAGCGCATCGAACTGCTTTTTGAGTTCAGCCAACTCCTCTTTTGCGGTGCAACCCGCGTCGACGATTTTCTCGCGGCTTGCGGCAATTGCGCCCGCGGCGGCAACACCGGCTGTTGATACTCCCATGGCGCGGAGCAAACGTCGGCGGGTTAGTAGTGATTTGTCGGGTTGGTCGTCGGTCATAAGGCTGGTTACGGCAATCTCTCTTGTTAAGACTGATTAAACACGGGTTTTCGCTTCTCGAGGAAGGCCGCCATCCCCTCCTGCGAATCAGGCGTCCCAAGCGTGGCAGCGACGGCCCGCTTTTCGTCTTCAATGGATTCTTCAAGGGTTTTGGTTTCAAATCCGGCGATGGTGTCTAGCACCGCTTTCACGGCGAGGCGAGGTTGCGCAGCCAGCTCTTCACCGAGTGCTTGTGCCCGCGTTTTTAACTGCTCCAGCGGGACTACTTCCGTTACGAGGCCTATCTGCAGTGCTTCGTTCCCATCGACTTTGCGCGCCCGCAAAATCATATCGAGTGCATACGACCGACCCACGACACGGGGAAGGCGGGCTGATCCGCCCCAGGCAGGAACACTACCTAAATCCATCTCGGGCAGGCCAATTTTTGCACCTTCGCTCGCAGCGATACGAAAATGGCAGGCAAGAGGTAACTCCAGTCCAGCACCTAGGCAGTAGCCGAAAAAGGTGGCGATCGTGGGTGTCCCACCGTTTTCGATCATGTCCAGAACACGATGGCGTTGGGCGAAAAACGCTTCCGGACTGCCCGCGCGTTTGATGCCCTCGGGGATTTGTCTGAGATTCATGCCAGCGGAGAAGTTTGCAAGGCCCTCAGCGGTGAAGACGATGGCACGAATGGTGTGGTCAGCGAGTACCTCGGGCAGCTGCTCTTCCAGACGATCGATGTAACTTACCGGCATGAGATTGAAGGGCGCATCGTTAACACTGAAGGTTGCTACGTGATTGGTCACTGAAAAAAGATAAGGATCGTTCATCACTGTGTTCTCCGTTTCAGCGCCACTATTGGCATTTTAGTCAGAGCGCCATTTATACATCACAAGGGCATCGATCAATCGCAGTGTCGGATGCTTAAAGGCGCGGGGCAAGGTTTCGACAACATTGAAGCCCAGTTTTTTCCAAAGTGCGACGGCGACTTCATTACTGGAGGCGACGAAGTTGAATTG